>JBEKAJ010000011.1:0-23527 GCA_050018295.1 Occallatibacter sp.
AAGATGCCGGAAGAGATGCGGGGAAACCTACCGCAGGATGACATCAAGCAAATAGTGCATTACGGGGAGTTAGCCCTCCGGGAATATAACGACGGAGCGAAAGATTATGTTGAATGGAAAGCGGTGCGTAGTAACAAGATGCCGCCATTGGTAAGGCAGCGCATGGCGGTGGCTGCGGTTAACAGGCTTCTTGGCTCAGCCTTTGTCGAGTTGCACCCGAATGATGCCGCGTATGATCTTGCAACCGCGTTCCGATACTTCACAGAGGCTGCCGAGACTCTGGAAGGAGCGAACCATCTGGCGGCGCAGTGGGAGGCAGCGGAAATATGGTGTGAGTTGGGGGAGGCATACTTGGCGCATCCATTCGAAGCGGATTCGACGCAAAAGGCCCAGGAATCGTTGCAACGGGCAAAGCGGATGGTAGCGCCTCATCTGGACAACCTGAAGCCACCTCCAGCCATCATGAAGCACTACGAAGGATGGCAGAAGATGCCGACTTTAACGAAGTTGCGCCACACAAGACCCTACACGACGGAACTGCTTCGTGGGCGGAAGCAGGTGCGATCCGGGAATGTCGATCCATCCTATGCGTGGTTACAACTGGCGCCGCTGATGCTAAAGATAAACCGCCAATTGGGCATCGTATTTCGAAAGCGCGGTGATTTGGCAGGTGCAATCGAATACTTCACGGCCGCACTAACGAGTTTCAAAGACGATCCCGACGTAAACGCTTCGATCAACACAGAGATTGGATATGCGTACCTCGAGTGCGGTGCTCTAAACAATAAGGACAATATCAAGCAAGCGATTCGTCATTTTGACGGCGTGCTTGATTTGCAGGGCAAGATTAGGATGATTAGACCCTTTATCCGTGCCTTGATTGGTGGTGCCTACGCAATTGTAGCGTTAGGCGAAATTGCGGTGGACGCGGAGCGTACCAAGATGATGCCGCGATTCGATTCAATGGCGAGAAACCTTCACGTCGCCATGCGTCTAGCCAGAGAGAAGTCGATGACGGATTTGTGCCAGGAGGCGGCTTACGTTCTCGGACTTGTGCATATGAACAAACGGGAATACGCCCGGGCCTATAAAGCATTCGCCCTGTCCTCGCGGCTTCTGGACCGGCTGCAAAGATCATCCCGCACGTTACGCTTGAAGAGGTATCGTATCGGGACCAACGCTTCCTTGTATAACAATCTGCTTTACGTAGCGATGCGCTATAAGCGAACCCGCAAACCGGATGTAATTCTCAGCGACCTTGCAGCGGAACGCGTGGCGTTCCGGTCCATCTTTACTTTTTCAGAGCGCGGGCGCGCAGTGTTTCTGCAGGAGGAGATGGTCAACAGAAATATTCTGCCTCGGGGAGCCGACGCTGAGGATTTGAAAGACTTTCTCGCTTTACGGAGATCGTGGCATCATACAGAGATCAATTTGAATACAAAGGAGAGGAATCTCGCGGATGAGAGCGAGATTGCTGCTTTGACAAGAAAGAGAGATAAACTGGAGGACGACTATTTCACAGCGCTGCGCGCGATCAGGGAGGCATACGACGACCCACTCTATGATCCGGATATGCCGGTCGCGCCTGCGAAGTTCTATGAGATCAGAAATGCAATCAACAAGCTGGCGAGGGTCGAGACGAGCGTGCTGGTTGAATACCATGTCAGCTTTAGCCGGATTCACATTTTGATTTTGCTCCCGAAGCATCGGTCGTTCAGTTCCTACATATATTCCAAAGAAATCATTCTCGATTGCGAGGATGTCGGTGAAACAATTCGGGGTTGGGAAAGACCACTCGAGAAGAGGGACAGCTCATCGGCGACGAACACGGACAACTACTACTGGAACTGGTTGCATTGGGGAAGTGGCAAACTGATGCAGACGCTAGATCGGCTTTCACAGCTGGCGGAGTATCCAAACAAGATGATCGGAGAATGGGAGAAGCGCACTGGAGCCAAGGTCAATCGGGTCATTCTCGCGCCGCATAAGTTCCTGCACTTGGTCCCGCTGCATGCGATACAACTTCCGTCAGGCGAAATCTGGGGAGATACAGTCGCAATACAATATGTCCCCTCGGCTTCGGTGCTTTGCCGCTTGATCCAAGCGATGCCCAGTAGAATTAAGGCTGATGGGCAACCAGTGAAGCAGAGCGTCATTGCCATTGCAGGGCAATCCGACAGCCATGCTTTTGAGCGCGAAGCCAAGGCCGTTTCACGGATACTCGGCGGCGTTGCAATCAGCGGAGGACGAAAGAGCGTCGATGAGATCGTGCGGGAAATTGCGGACGCGGATTATATTCATTTCTCCTGTCATGGAATCTACGATCGTGTCTCTCCGATGGGAGGCGGCCTCGAATGCGCTTGGGGCGAAAGTCGATCGAGCGATCAAAGCACATCCGCGAACCAGCCCATACGCCACGGAAGGCTTACGCTTGGGGAGATATTTGAACGGGTACACCTGCCCCGCGCTCCCATTGTCGTGCTGAGCGCGTGCGAAACAGGAATCAGCAAAATAGAGCAGTCCCATGACGAGTATATTGGACTCCCTGCCGGGTTCCTGTATGCCGGAGCCAAGACGGTTGTCAGCTCACTTTGGCGCGTTCCTGACCCGGCGGTGCAATTGCTGATGAAACAGATGGCGCAACGGCTAGCCGAAGGTAAGCGCATATCGGAAGCGCTTCGTGTCGCTCAACAATGGCTTCGCACGCTCCCTTGGGACGCCGCGATGCAGGAAGTTGCAACCATATTGCAAACCGACGGATCCTCGACGACTTCACACGACGCAGAGAGCGTTTTGGAGATGTACCCAATCCTTCGCATTGCTGACGCAAACCCATTTGAGAATCCCTTCTGGTGGGCAGGGTTTACGATCAACGGTTTGGGGTGAAAGACACTATTGCTCGTCTTGATCATTCAGGGCGATGGAGAAGGACTCCCACACGTCCTCGTTCAGCACAATCGCGAGAATGATTCTCTCATTCGACTGCCAATTGTATTGCAATTTGAGTTGAGCATTCCCGTACGTGTCCGTTTTGGTTGAGCCGAGGACCGTGCCGGCATCGCTATACACAGTAATCGTCGCTGATAACTTATCCTTCCATTTATAACCTGCAATGTCGAAAACGATTTCGCCCTTCCGCAGAGTCAGATCGAAGCCGTAGACATTTCCTGCGACAGGAACCTCAAACATGAAGCCGGCTCGACTTTGCGACGACTCACCACGCAGCGCCAGTTCAGGAATTGGTCCGGTGACGCGAATCGCGCCGATGAGTGAGCCGGGATCAAGCTGTTGCCCGATGTCGATCAGAGCCCCGAGCGCTTTCTCGTAGCATTGAGTCCACCATGAGCGTTGCCTCCCGGCCTCCAAGCTCTCTTCCGTATCGGATACCGCCTGTTCCATATTGCGCAGTCCGCGCAGCATCAGGAACCTCTTGGAGCAATCGCGGCAATGCACGACATGCGCGCGCACGTTGTGTGCTTCTTGTTCATCCGCGAGGTCCGCTTCAACATTTGCAAGAAGTTCGGTGGTTGGGCAGGGCTCTTTGTTTTCTTCGGAGTCGAAGAAATGACCACCGAGCTCCCCATAAAATCCCTGCATAAAGGCCACCGTTTCCTTGCAGGACCCACAATGAGCCAAGTGGCTCTCAACAATAGCAAGTTGAGGCTCGGGGAGTTCTCCCCAGACATATCGGTGAATGTCCTCAAGGAGCGCCTGGCATTCGGGTGAACGAGGCTTGTTCATAATATGCTCCCTGCTCCGCGTGTGTTCCTATTCGCGAGAAATTGATTGTACATCTCCCGGTAGGCGATCATATTATCTTGGACGATTTCATGAACTGTACTCTTCGCTCGGTCCAACAAGGAAGCAATCTGCAAGAATGACATTTCCTCTTCGTAGTGGAGGGCAACGATCACGCCGCACTCGGCCCCTTTGTTCGAAGCCGTAGAGTGCTGATCGTACACGGCTTTCAGAACCTGGAAGCGCTCATTCGATCTGGCTATATCTTCCGGGTCGCGCCAGTGGTGCGAATGATATTCTGCCGCAGCATCTTCAACCTCGCTCAATATCCGCGCGACTTTTGGTTCTTCGGCGGCGCGCGCCACTAAGTCATCAAGCGAATCGAACTGAATAGGCCCAGATTTGCTTCGGCGCACGCGATCAAAGGTCTCATCCACTATTGCCGATTTCGCTATCTTCCCGAGCCATGCCTGCAGTTTCTCGGCTGATTTCAGTTGGTCAAGAGATTGCGCCAGTCTGAATAGAGCCAAGCTGAAAACATCTTCTGCAAATGTTTCTCTGGAGGCTGAGGCTGGACACATTCCTTTTCCAATCACCATTTTGCGGATACGGATGTGCAGTAGGTCGGCACACCGCCCTGCGAAAGCCTCCCGATGAGGCGCCCGGGACTCCAGGAAGCGTGCCGCCAACTGCTCGTCGGTGGCTGCGGATTTGACGTTTGGGCTCATCGCAATCCCAAGAAAGCGTCCTCCACTCCGTCAGTGCGAACGAGAGAAATAGTACACCATATCCCCTGTTTCTTCATCAGGATAACGACCTCAATAGGGCAAAACGTTCCCGGCATTCGGCCCGCAGTATAGCGTCTCCAAGACAAGATTCCCGGACGATCGACTCTTCTTGTCGTCTTCGGTTTTGGGAAAGGTGAAATGAAGTCACCTATTTGCCCTGGGGGAGCCAGCGCGGAATGCGACAAGCGGCCGCACAGGCTCAATTCTGCGATGCACGAAACCAGCGAAAGGGGAGAATATGAGCGTAATTCTGAGCAAGAAACAAATGAGCGTTTTTGCTAAGGCTCTCGCAGAGCAAGAGGCGGCAGCCACGCAACCCAAAGTTTGCCTGGTGGCTGATAGCCCGAACCTCGCAAGGTCGGTGGAGAGCGTGTACGGCAAGGGTGCACGTCCAGACCTAGCCGCCGTTCTCAATATTGGCAGGAGATACGGTGTGGTCCATGAGGCCACAATCGTCGCCAATCCCGGCCTGCCGAGCCCGATCGCAAATCACTTCGAAGGCCTGGGTTACACCGTTGACCGAGGACTCGGACCTGATTGCGATGACCGTGTCATCAGTAAATGTGTCCGTGCCGGTCTCGTTGCGGATACTCTCGTCTGCATGGGAGGAGACCATTGCATGGTCGACGTGATCCGGCTGGTGAAGCTTCAACGGAGGCCTGTGAAGGTCGTTGTGATTGGTGTAAGGGAGACAACGGCTTCTTGCCTCAGAGATTCATGCGACGAGTTCATCAACCTGCCGGTTATCTCGAACGCGGTGGCCGCATAACGGCAGCCAAGAGATAAGCCTTGGGCCGGCCGGCGCGCCGGCCCAGCGTCAAGGATGCGTGGGAAATTCCGTCCTCGAAGATGAGGACCGCATGTAGAGCAGGGAAGGTATCGCTATGGAGCAGGTGTTGATTATCGATCCCGACCCTATTCACGCTACTGACTTGGAAGACGCATTGCATCCGGTCAATTGTAGGGTGTTGGTGTGCTCTGAACAGGAAGCGGCGCTCAATACCATTCGCGCGGAGCACGTTGACCTTGTAATCATGGTTCCCCCTTCCCCTGCGCTGTGGAGGAAGGATGTGGATTCGCTTTGTGACGCGATGCGCCAGCTTGAGAAGCGGCCGCAGATTGTGTGCGTTCTTCGGGGTCCGTATAAAGGTCCAGCCGAGAGGCTTTACGGTGACCGACTGGACATCAAGGTGCTGTATGAAAGGTAGAGAAGAGCTCAGGCCAATTGCCGAGGAAATTGATTATCTGCTCGCTAAGCGGAGACAGAAAGCGGTGGAGCGCCCGCGTCTTGCTTTGATTCATGGCCACCATCGACCCGAGACTAACTGCTTACACGGTGAGACCGTGGAGCAGGCGTATCTCGCATATGAGGCCCAGGAGATCCCACTACGCCTATCTCCCACGGGCCTCTTGATTATTGACTGTCTGTCTCGTCATCGCCCTACCCCTCTCAGTGCCACGCACATCGAACGCATTCTGTCGTCAGATCCGTTCTACCTACGCCACGGCGCTAATGCACTAGGCGCCAACAGAGCGGCGGTCAGGCCGAGGCGGGCGTCAATAAAGGTCTATATGCGACGAATTCGCGTACAACTCGGGAAGGCCCTCAAGGAGGTTGGGCTGGACGTGAGACCGGAAGGAATCCTTGTGTCCGAGACGACCGATTCGAATGTGGTGGTGTACGGGCTGAAAACAAACGTGGAGGTCAGGCACCGTCAGTACTGATTTGCTTTCAGATTGCGGCAGCCTCCAGAGGAAAAGTCCATGTATCGCATTCTCACAGAAGAGAAGAATGTCGAACAGGTAAAGGCCGCTCTTGTTGGCCTCGGCTTGGACTTTACGCTCTATCGCGCGCGCGGCTCTTGGCACGGGCAGGAAGAGAACAGCCTCGCCATCGAACTCGACAACATTTCACGAAACCTCGCCGAGTCCACGGCCAGGGCCATCAAATCCATAAACGAACAGGAGGCGGTTCTGCTTCAGGAGTTTCCTGTCATCAGCAAGCTCATCTGAGCGGACGCGAGGTCATTGCTCCCCTGGAGGCCAACTCTGGGTCCCCTGTTGATCCTCGCAATGCTGAATAGTTCTGAAATGCACTGCAGCATCATTTAGAATGCTATCGATCCGGCTGCGCCCCGTGAATGGAGTGGTTGAGTCCTCGCGAACAACGCATTGATTTCAGACGCTTTACTCTTTCGGAACGATCCGGAGAAGTGCTGCACGGTGAGTCATGTGCCGGTTGCTACTGGGAGAGTAATGATGACTAATACGATAGCAGACAGCGAGGCAGCGTTAGCATTCTGTGGGGCAGGATTCGGCACTTTGAAGCTAAGGCGGACCATAACAAGTCAGAAGCGTTGGGTCTTTTCATCATTCTTATTGCCTGCACGTTGGCTTCGTCGCTGTTTATTACGCTTGGCCCAGGGTTTCTGTTGGGCAAGGTGATTCCTTCTGTATTGTCGAGTGTTGCTTCCGGCTGTGCAGTTTGGCTTCAACAAAGAAGGCCTCAGCAGCTTTGGACGCTCTACCGCACTTCTCAAAGAAGGCTTGAGGGTGAGGAGATCAGCTTTCGCTTTTCGCTCAATGAGTATGAGAATGCCGGAGACCCCGGAAGGATGCTCGCACAAAGAACCGCTCTAATTTGTAGCAATGCCAATGACCTTTGGGTGCCTCTTATCCCGAATCCCGATAGGGTTCTTGGGACACTGCATCCAAAAAGCGATAAACCCGACGCTCCGAGTTTGAAGTCATGAAGTCAGGAGCCACACAGGAGCGCGATTGCTTATCAACGCACGATTGGAGTTTGAGAAGACAATGGGGAAAGTGATTATGCTCACCGGTGCGCCGGCGACCGGAAAGAGCACGCTGCGTCGCAACCTCGCCGCGCGTATCCCCGGCCTCGTCGAGTTTGACTATGGAGAGCTATTACGCCAAAGAAAGGCGAGCGAGGGAACTGCACTCTCCTACGATGAATTGAGGAGCCAGTCTGCATCGGTCATTCACGCCACCGACGTACAATCAGTTGACGAATTTCTAATTAGGGAGGTAACTGAACGTCGACTGACGTCGGATGTAATCATCGATTCACACGCGGTGACGCGGGAGACCTTTGGGTTTCGCGTGATCCCCTTTTCTCACGGCCAGCTGATGCGGCTACGGCTCGATGGGGTTTTGGTGCTACGTTGTTCCATCGAAAAAATGATGGAAAGGATTGCAGCCGCTCCGGAAGGGCGGCGGGATGTTTCTGCGTCTTTGGCGGCGGAGCACCAGGCGCTGCAAGAATGCGTGGGAATGACCTACGGGATCATTTGCGGGTGCCAAGTCTTTATCATCGATGTGACGGACATGGGCGAGAAAGAAGTCACCGATACCGCCGTTAAACTGCTTGAAAAGATAGGGGTTACGGCAACGACCCGACAATGATGGCGACTCGCGCTGATGACTCCCACGCCATCATGGCGCATTAGCGGTCCGGCAGACACTTCCTCCGGGAAGGAGAAACTCACTGCTACTCGCGTTTTGTATTAGACTGTTTTCCTCATGCCACCACAACTGGAAATCGATCTCAAGGCCGCGATCAACGCCATATCTGACGTGGTACAGAATCGTCCGAGACCCTTGCGTGAGTTCGACCAGATTTACATGAAGTCCGGCGATATGGTGCTTCAAAGCGAGCTCGTCGCGCGGTGGGCAGACAAGAAGCGCCTTGCGTTTATCGGTGACGGGGACGCAATCAGCGCATGTGTTGCATATTTGCAAGATAGTAAGATCATCGATTACGGCCCGAGCGAGATCGTTGTGTTCGATTTCGACCAACGCATCGTAAATGCTGTGCTGCGATTCGCCGAGGCTAAGGAATTGAAGCACCTCTCTGCTCACCTTTATAACTGTCTGGACGCGTTCGAGCATCCGGAAGGGTTTGACTGCTTTTACACGAATCCTCCCTGGGGGCAGAGCAACCAGGGAGAGAGCGTTAAGGTCTTCGTGCAACGCGGTATGGAGGCGACGAGATACACAGGCGACGGACTGATCGTAATTGCTGACGATGCCGACCGGGAATGGACGCAACAGGTACTAGCGAACGTACAGAGATTCGCGCTGTCCTCGGGATTCTTCGTACAGAAGATGATGTCCCAATTGCATAGCTACCACTTAGATGAAGACCTTCGTTCATGCAATCTTTTCTTGAAGGCACTTCCGGGCACCACTGCCCCGGGAGTGAGCGAACCGATCACGGATGAGCATCGACTGGCGAACTTTTATGGGCGCGGATTGGAGCCTCGGATTCGGTACGTGCTGGAAAAGATGCGGGTCGACTACGGGAAAGCAAACGATAACGAGTACCATTTTGAATTGCGGGAGGATGCGCAGTGAGCATTGTATTGAGACCCGGACTCGGCGTCCTGTACATGAAGGTGGGCACCCATGCAGCGGAGCCGCTTGAGGAGATCATCAAGCGGAAAACGAGAGAGATTGAAGAGGCGGGTTTCGCAATGTGGGGCTACGGGGGCAACTCATGCCACCCGCGCACCATGGTTCAGCCATTTGCGCAATCATTCGCACAGCATGGCGGCAGGATCTATCTTTGCATGCAAGAGATGGATTCAAAGAATGCCGCGGCACAGAATCGTGCGGACGAGTGGTCTGCCGACGGGTTTGGATGGCATGAAATTCCCCCGCAGATTAACGTGCTCGGTTCGCGGTACGCCCTGTGCATTAAAGACCTGCACAAAGAAGAGTTTGGACTGCCGCTTCCGGCAACGCGCGTTGCAGTGGGGAATAGCTCTGGCGTAGTCGGCAGTCAATACATTCGAGGGCGCGTTGATAAGGCGTGCCTTGAGGTCATCGCGGACCAGGCCGGGGCTGCGGGGATCGAGCCGGTTCCGATCAGCTTGGTGGCCGAATTGGTTGACCCCTACGCGGTCTTTTTGCGGAACAAGGCCAGCTAAGGAAAGAGGACCCGGGGTGCTTTTGTCCGGAGGTCTGCGACATAGCTCGTAATGCCCGCTTGGATAGTTTCCTTGCTGGTGGTGGCGAGGCTGGCGCAACAGAAGCAAATGGATAGTGCCTTGTCAGTATCGGGTTTGCCGCAGATTGCCTTGCGAACCGCATCGACCTGCGCGATTTCGAGTAGTATGCATACCAGTTGTTCCAGACAGAGAATCCTTCCGGCGGCGGCTACGAGGAACTCGTAAGCATCAATGAGGAGCTCGATCGCGCATATGGCGCGCTTGTCACCTGTGACGAAAAGGGGTACCACGCGCGATATGAGGACCGCACAGAGCTGACTCTCACCCGCGTCAAGATCAACATCTGCGCGCTGCGCGCAGGATTCAATGGCGGACGCTATATTCTCTTCTTCCGGTGTGGGTTCAAGCTCGATGTTCTCGTCCAGGAACTTCAGGAATTCCTGGACGGCGCTGTCCTCCGATGAACGCCGCGAAAGACGATCTTGCACGACATACCGTGCCGCACCGAGGACGCCCACGGAGCCGTTATTTCCGGGGATAGCTGCGGCAAACGAAAAAAGAAGTCCGTACTGCGCGCCTTTGAGGAGTATGTCGTTATCTACAAGAGCCTTCATCCAGTGGCTCCCAAGCCCAGGATCGACTCGAGATAAAAGCGAGAGTCCTCGGCAACTGCGCCTGTGCGGAGTTCTTTTCTGGCAAGTTTGTTGATTTCCACCCAAGCCGGCTTCGGTGCCGTGTAGATGCTACGCATCGCCGCATTCACCGTCCTCCAATTACCCGTGGAATAGCCGAAACACAGCGCCAGGGTTCCAGGTTCGATTCGGAGATTCTGCGATGCCGTCACAGCATCATCGGCCAGTTGCCGCGCGACGTAGCGGTCGGCGTGGGGCAGCACGACCGGTCGAGGTTGCCCCGTCAGGAGTTCGAGCGCATATGCATCGGCAGCGTATTCTTCAACGTCATCGAGCGAGCTCAGTTGGTTGGTGTCGAGATCGACAATCGCATCCCCGACTCGCAAGTGCCCAAGCGCGACATGCGCCAACTCATGTGCGAGGTAGAAGGCGAGATGCGCAGGATACCCAGAGTCCTTGGCGAGCAGTATGGCGTTCCCTCGCGCTGCGTGCACGGTCATCGCGGCCATTCGTTTTCGCGTGCAAGGGTAGACCCGCAAATGAACAACCGGAATGGAGAGAGCCCAGCAGATGGACAGGAGGTCAATAAGACGGACGTACGGCTGATTGGCGAGAACTGCTTGTCGCAAGGTGGCGGCATCGGGCAATTCCGGCCTCTCCGTCGGGGGCGATGCGGAAATCAAGATGCTCGACAACGCCTTTCCGAACGACGTAATCGCGGCGAGTTCCAGCTCCCCCTCATTGGTCCGGTGCTTGAAGCGCGCCTCGTCGCGCCAGACAAAACGCGGCTCTGCGTTTTCGTCCAAAAGCGATGAAGGGTCGAGCCCCAGCTTACGAGCGAGAGAGAAGCGGAGTTCCGCACGAGCGGATGACGATGCTTCAGCGGCTTCACTCCACCAACGCGGCCATGCTGCATTGATAGCAGGCCCGCTCAAACCTGCGTCTTGGAGGCGACGTTTAAGAACCAGCGCTGGCTCAGTCACGATAGCCTCCCTCCTGTGCGAGTTGATTGTAGGCGAACGTTTCGTAGTGCATCGATTATCCGAGCAACGGTTTCCGCATGGAGGCTGGTGCCATCCCAGATCCTGATGAACGTATCCATAATGAGCTTTTTCGGCTCCGCTGTGGAAGACGCTGCTTTCTCGACTTCAATACCTGCATAATTGCATAGCGCTTTGAGTGCCCTGCCGCTCCTTTGTGGATTCCCATGGAGAATCCTTGAAACTGTTGATTGATTTACCTTTGCAGCTTTCGCAAGCCCGGACTGAGTAAGGTTATGTGCCTCCATGAATACCCGGATTCTTTGCGAAATTTGTTGCATAATGCATAAGTTTAATGCATATTCGTAGATGCGTAGTATTTTTGTTTACGATGAATATTCCTTTGCAGTTTTGTTGGACCCGGTTCGGCACTGAGGCTGCTCAGTCGATAGACCAGATTCTCGTCCGGAAAGAGGAAGAGCGGCAAGCCAATCACGGCCTCTTCCTTTGGGGGATTGGCAATGCTGTTGGGCCTTCGATCCTCGAACTTGTCAGGCGGGCAAGGGTGCCAGAGGTTATTTTCAGCCCCATCAAGTCCGCTCCCCGCGAGGAGGATGTTGCCCCACCGGCAGTCGTCGCATGGACAGCGGGAAGCACAATCTGTGGCGACCGTTACGTGCTGCCAGAGACTGTTCTTGTCACGAGCAGATTCGCCCAATCACAACCTCGTCGGTCGCATTATGCCCTCGTATGCTACAGCGAGCAGCAGCTGCGCATGGTCTCCTCTGATCGCCGAATTGCACTTGGATCGCTTCGAAATCTTGTGAGCGGGCGCAAGGTTGGAGCGTCACAGGTAACAGCCGTCGTCGAACGCACCCTGGAGACCGCTGAAGATACCTCCCAATACAGTGTTTCGATGCGGGCTCGCCTCGTGCCTCCGTTCTTTGTGAAGTTGACGGAGCACGTGGTTATCTCATGTGAATTCGATGACGCCACCCGGGAGAAAGATTGGGCATGCGCAGTCGGACGACATTGGGCCAAGAAATCCGCGAGCAGCACTCGACTGGTGTTTAGCTCCGTCTCCTAGTGACGGTCCTCGTGAGCCTCGATTGGAATTAGTGCAGTAATCGCTCATCGCAAATTCAAGAGGTATTCCACTGAGAAATACAGGAAGAAAACCTTGGAGGTGTGCTCTGTTACAAATTTGACTACAGTGCTGTAGCGGGGAAAAGCAGATGCGTGGCCGGAATGGTCAATATCACTTGAAATTTCAATAATTTATGATGGTCGGGGCGGAGGGATTCGAACCCCCGACCCTCTGCTCCCAAAGCAGATGCGCTACCAGACTGCGCTACGCCCCGATAACCTCTTTCGATTGTAACCCGCTTTTTCTTGGTCCTGGATCAGTTCTGTTATGGATGCAGCAGCCACATGACCAGCCACACGACCAGCACCACGGGGATGGCAAAAACCAAGCCGAGAACGGCGGCCAGGACCAGGAGGAAAGCCCAATCGCGACCCGTGTGCCGCCGCGGCTCGCCCAGGTAGCGAGTCAACAGGCGATAGTTGCGCCGGTTGGCCTTCCACGCGATGTCAAAGGCATCGCCGAGGAGCGGAATCGATCCCACGGTCACGCCAATGCCGAGGTTCGCCGCCATGCGGACCAGAGTCACGTAGGGCACGCCCCGAATCCAGCCGGCGAGCGGAAACACCAGCGAGACCAGCCCCGCCAGCACGTCGCCGATGCCGGGAATCAGGCCGATGAGTCCATCCAGGCCGAAGCGGATGTGGGTTCCGGGAATGGGGAAGGCCTCATCGAGCAGAATCTCGAGCTTGCGCAGCGTCTCGTCGCGGAAGATCCACGCGCCGCGATTCCAGCGGTCCGAAGCAGCAGCGCTCTGCTGCGGAGCGGCGTTTGCGGAGGTCGCATTTGGTTCGCGCTGCGGCACTTTCGCTCCTCTCCGGCCGGCCTCTGGAGATCTGCTTCGATGCTACAATCGAAAGTGTAGACGGCGGCTGTAGTTCAGCGGCAGAACGCCTGACTGTGGCTCAGGATGTCATGGGTTCGATCCCCATCAGCCGCCCCAAACGTCCCCCCGAAAAAGCCTAAGGATGGAGATGGTTCAACTTTCGCATTTAGGGGGTAATCCCTGGTAACCCAAGCTGATACGCAGGTTCAGGCGCAAGAAGCACGATCAGTTTGGCTCACCTCGTTTGAGCCTCATCCCTGGCTCGCGAACGGTCACCTCCAAACCATCGTTGGAAATTTTCTTCCTCGCCCTGCCTTTCATTTGCCCGATGTGGCGGAAACCGTGGAAGTCGACCCTGCCGACGGAAGCCGCGTCCTCTGCCACTGCCATTGGCAGCCTGAGCCGGTCCGCGCAGCGCGCCTCACGGTGGTGCTTGTGCATGGTCTGGAGGGCTCATCAGATTCCCGCTACATGCAGGGCATTGCCATGCGCGCCTGGGACGCCGGAATGAACGTCGTCCGCATGAATATGCGCAACTGTGGCGGCTCCGATGCACTCACGCCGACGCTCTATCACTCCGGCCGCTCGGCCGATGTGGGTGCGGTAGTTCGCCACTTCACCGAGCGCTTCGGCCTCGAGCGTGTGGCGCTGGTTGGCTACTCCATGGGCGGCAACATGGTGCTCAAGCTCGCGGGCGAGTGGGGCGCACGTCCGCCGTTCGTTGCCGTGGCCACTGTCTGTTCGGTCATCGATCTCGCCGCCTGTGCCGATGCTCTCCACGAGCCGGCCAACCGCATCTACGAATGGCATTTTTTGCGCGGGCTCATGCGGCGCTTCCATCGCAAAGCAGGGCTCTATCCCAGCATCTATCAAGCCCGAGGCATCGGTCCCGTGCGCTCCATTCGCGAATTCGACCAAAAAATCGTCGCTCCCTATTGCGGCTTCCGCGATGCAGACGACTACTACTACCGGGCCGCCAGCGCGCGTGTCATCGACCGCATTGCTGTTCCCACGCTTGTCCTCCTCGCCCAGAACGATCCGTTTATCCGTCTTTTTCCCGAGACCCGCACGCGAATCCTCGCCAATCCCCATATCGATTTCATTGAGCCACGCCAAGGCGGCCATTGCGCCTTCCTCAGCCGCCGGACCGCTGATGGCGTCCACTGGGCCGAGGCCACCGTCGTCCGTTACCTTCAGACTGTCACTGAAGGTACTATCCTCAGCCCCGCGCCGCCTGAATCGGTCACTTCGCAGATACAATAATGAAGAGCGTGGGCGAGTAGCTCAATCGGATAGAGCACCGGCCTTCTAAGCCGGGGGTTGTGGGTTCGATTCCCGCCTCGCCTACCACTTTAGAATCAATATTTTAAGGAAGATCGCTTTTGGCCCTATCACAATTGCCAGCAATGAGTCGTTGAGCGGCTATGGGGGAAACTATGGGGACCCCATTTGTGTGGGCTTTATGTTTCGGCTGGGATGCCATTCTTTGGAAGCAGAATGTAGCGCAATGTCATAACAGACGTGAAAGAGCCTATCTGACGAAGTACAGTATAAAGACCCCAATCCGCGGTATAGAACACGACCCTCGTCTTCAGCTCCAACGCTAACTCGCGACAGCAGGAAGCGATGAGAGCGTCGGCGCTACCGACATTTCGATTGATAGCCACACCCCTCCGAAGCACAGAACGGGCTTGCATCATGCCCCTCGTCGAGGTTCTCCGAACGTTTAGTTTACCGGAGGCCAAGTCGTCAAAGAATTCGCGGTCCATCCGATCGAATTTCTTCACACCAAGCCCATTCCCTCTGCAGTGGTCACCAAGGGCACTCGCAATTTCGACCACTGTCCAATCGCAGATATAACAGGGCGACTTCGGATCGGAAGTCATACACCTCGCGGCGATGTCCGATGCGCAACACCAGAATGAGCACCAGCTTGTCCTCAATGGAGCAGATGAGCCGGTAGTCGCCCACACGATACTTCCAGAACTCGCCCAGCTTGGAACCGCGCAGAGCCTCTCCGATGCTGCGCGGGTTTTCCAATGGGGCAACACGACCGTGAAGAAACTTGAGGATACGACGTGCGATCTGCGGATCCAGCTTGTCGAGCTGGCGGTCGGCTTCTACTGACAGCTCAACCTTCCAGGCCATGCTTCTTCATCGCGCTTTCGAGAGGAACGGTCCTGTTGCGTCTGGCGCGAATCTCTTCGAGCGCCGCTTCAGCCAGATAAATGTCCTCGAGATCATCAAGGTGGCGGAGAACCGCTTCGCGAGCGTAGTAGGTCTTGGTTCGGCCGGTCCGCTTCGCCAGCCGGTCAAGGCGCTTCTCGACATTTTCAGGGAGCCTGATGGCAAGCATGATCCATCTCCGCTATACACGTATAGCATATCATGGCTCCTGGCCCCTGATCCCTACTTTTCGTTGTCAACCCCCGCACCCTCGAATCCACCCGCCCGCATCTCGTTAACCCACTGATTATCCATCCCTTATTCCCCGTGACTCTTTCTGCCCAAGTTTGCCGATCATTTCCCCTGTTTGGCGCACAATGGTCCCATGATCCGCCTCTACTCAAGAACTGACCAAACCAGAGTCTCTCCCTCCGGCCCTTGTTCCCTTGTTCCCGAGGCCTGCCCTGAGCGAGGTCGAAGGACTCACCGGCTGCCGGCTACTGGCTATTGGCTACGGTTCACGATCCACGGCCCACGATTCACGATCCACTGCTCCCTGCTCCTCCGCTCCCTCGCTCCCTGCTTTTGTGGTCCCTGTTCCCTGGTCTGTACCGACGAATTCCGACCCCACCCCCCCTACCCATTTTGTGAAACTGTGAAACTGTGAAACTGTGGAGCCTTCCGAATCAATCACTTGCAGCCATTCACTCCACAGTTTCACAGTTTCACAGTTTCGTTTTTGATCGTTTCTTGATTTTGAGCTCTCGTGCCAGCTCGCTGCACGCGAGGATCTGCAGCGGTTCTTCAGCGGCGAGGTCATCGCAGCTTGAGCGGATTTGAGTGTCTTCCTATTCCGTCACTTGAGTGAGCTCGACGCTTCGGAGCGGCGTATCCACGGGACGACCTTCGCACAGCGCTCAAAAGCAGACTGAACGCTACAAGTAAGTACAGTGACTGCATTATGATTGGCTGCAACGGGCCTGTAGCTCAACGGTTAGAGCAGGGGACTCATAATCCCTTGGTTGGGGGTTCAAATCCCTCCGGGCCCACCAGTAGAAGAGATAGGCTAGACGAAGGCCAGGTTCACGTTGTCGATGGCGCGATACTGCTTCAGGTTTCCAATGTACTGATCGACAAAGGCCAGCGGTGAGTTGGCCGTGAATTTCGCCACGATCTCCGGCAGCGGAACACCATCCTTGGTTGGCAGGTCGAAGTACAGCGGAGGGTTCTTAGGATCCGGCGCCCACGCCGGTGCAGTTGCATACTGGGCAGCGCCGAAGCCGGGCGACTGTGCCGCGAGGTCGGCTGGGGACTTGGCCTCCGCAACCTTCTTCTCGCTGGCAATCGCGCGCTCCTTCATTTGATCGGCGGGGCCTGGCCCGCCGCCAGCCATTGGAGACATGCAGCAGGGACTCATGATGTAGAGAGCACCGAAGACGTCAGGATGCTTCATGCCGATGCGCGAAGCACCATAGCCGCCCATGGAGTGGCCCACCAGGCCGCGGCTCGTTCGTTCTGGAATGGTGCGGTAGTGTATATCGATGTAGGCGACGACATCGTGATAAATAAACTTTTCGAAATCGCCGGTAGTGGCGGAGCTTGAGTACATCGAGCCGTTGTAGATGGTTTTGGAATCGGGCAGGACGACGATCATCTCCTGCGACCCTTTCGCGAATGCGCCTTCGATCGTTTGCGGGACGTGGATCTCGTGCGTCCACTGCTCAGCGCCAATTGAGTAACCGTGCAGCGCGTAGACGACGGGATAGCGGCGCTTCTTATCTTTCTGGTAACTGGGCGGAAGAAAGACGATGACATCGCGATCAACGGCGTCGCCATCGAGATTGCCTTCGAGGGCTGCGCTGTGGATCTGGATGTGCTCAACCGTGACGGGCTTTGCGCCGGGGACGACGTCGGGAACGTTCGTCTGCACCTGTGCGATGAGCCACGATCCGGTCGCGATGGCCAATGTAATTGCGCACACAATGAACAGCTTCGATGGTTTCATCTGGACCCTCTGGAACACTCGGCTACTGAACAGGGTATGAATAGATGTTCACGCTGAAGGGTCGCACGGTGATGATGTCGGGCAATGCGCCGAGCGTCTGTTCTTCAACCTGAACTTCGGGCTTCTTGTCGACCTGCACGGTTGCGTCGATGGAGTTGGGTGCCATGCGCCACAGCCTGCCTGCACTGGCGAGCTTCGCTCCGTTGGGAGATTGCGCTCAATCTCGGGCTTTGCGACGCGGTGCTCGCTTCGGGACCGGCAGAAATGCTCTTTTTGAAGCCCAAATGCTGTTCGATTGACGTCCAGGGGTGCAGGTTTTGCGGGCAATTGGCGGCAATCACGCTGTGCTCGTTACCGGGCTGGGGCCGGTGGGCCTGGCTGCGGGCGCGCTCTGCCGCAAGCTTGGAGCGCAAAAAATCATCGGCATCGCACTTTGAAAGCCCTGCTGGCCTAGACCACGTTTGGCTCCGGCGTCGAATCGATTGACCCGCTGAATCTGCCGCGATTTCTTGCAGGTCACGTTCTGGCGGTGGCCGGCAGCGGATTGTCCGATGCCATTTTGAATCTGTCCTGCAGCGTGAACGCGCGGTCCACGAATCGAATCGGTCCTGGGTTGTCGTCAACCCGTCAGTTATACAAGAGTAACTGGCGGGTGGCCGGTTATTCACCGGGAACGTTGAAGATGGGGCACTCCACCTCAATGTTGCGCCACGATTGGCTGGTCGGGTTTGACGTACTTGTCGAGCCAGTTCTCCATTTCCCATAGCATGTGGAGGACGCTCTCGCGCCCCTGGTAGCCGTGGGCTTCAAGCGGAAGCAGAACGAAGCGGACGGTTGCGCCCTCTCCCTTAAGCGCGTCGTAGAAGCGCTCGCTTTGGATGGGGAAGGTGCCGGTGTTGTTGTCGGCCTCGCCGTGGATTAGCAGGATCGGGGTCTTGATCTTATCGGCGTAGGAAAAGGGACTCATCTTGTAGTAGACCTCGGGGGCCTGCCAATATGTGCGCTCTTCATTCTGGAAACCGAAGGGGGTCAGGGTGCGGTTATAGGCTCCGGAGCGGGCAATACCAGCGCGGAACAGATTGCTATGGGCAAGCAGGTTGGCGGTCATGAAGGCTCCATAGGAGTGGCCCATGACGCCGACGCGCTTCGGGTCAACCGCGCCTGTCGCCGCTCCCGCATCGATGGCGGCCTGGGCTCCCTCGACCAGCTGTTCCGTGTAGGTATCGTTAGGTTCGGCTGACCCCTCGCCGATGATAGGGATGGCTGCATTGGCCAGCACGGCATAACCGGTCATCGTGAAGAAGACGGGCGATCCCGCGCCGAAGCGGACGAAATCAAAGGGAGAGCCGGTAACTTGGCTGGCGGCGGCACGGCTCTTGAATTCCGCCGGATAAGCCTCCATGAGCGTGGGAAGCGGCCCCTTGGACTTGTCGTAACCGGCAGGCAAGTAGAGGTCGGCGCTGAGATCAACGCCGTCCGCACGCTTATAGTGCAGCAACTGATGCGATGGCATCTGCAGGTCGGCATAAGGATTTGGGAAACCGGTTATTGGAGTCCATTTGCTAGGTGCAGAAGCCGCGGAAGTCAGCGGATCCGCGAGCGGAGCGGTCAGAAAGTAATTCGGGCTTTGCTCTATGGACTCGCGGCGGGCCAAGATCTCTGTGGCGGCACCGGATTCAATCACTGCGCTTGCTACTTCAAAAAACGGGGCATGGGATTGCCAGATGCGCTTCTCGGTGGGGTTTTCGCCAGTGTTCAAAGGCATGATGGCAACAAACGGCGCGTCCCCTTTGGGCGAGGCGCCCTGGCCAGAGAAATAAATGCCTTGATGGTCGGGCGTGATGTGCAGAACCGGACGGCCCTGGGCGTTCCGCTCAAGCATGGGACGACCGGGATCGTTGTAGAGATCCTGCATGGAGCCCTGGTAGAGCTGCGTGAGCTTTCCCGTCGTCGGGTCCAGCGCGACAAGCATCATCTTGCGGTCTTTCCAGTGACCCTCAGTGATTAGAGCGAGATGGTCGTTGCCCCAGGCGATGCCGCGGAAACGGAGAGCCATGTCAGCGATGGGCTTGGCCTCTTCCGTGAAGGGCGCTTCCTGCGTGTAGACGCGATCGCGCACCGCGGCGTCGCGCTTGGGGTCGCCCCCGTCGGCCGCCTGAACCCAGTAGATGGTGGCGGGCTGATCATCGCGCCAGCCGAACTCGCGGGGGCCCGGCTCGACGGCATCGCGGTCGATGGGCAAATTGTCGATCAATGGGGCGTCGTCAAGCACCTTGGCATCGCCCGTGGCAACATTGAACACTTCGCGTCGCTGCGGGAAGCGCTCGTAGGGCTGAGTGTAGGAGAATGGCCGGTGCAGTTCCTTCGCGAACACGTATTTCCCGTCGGGCGAAGACTCCAGGCTAGCGAAGACGCCCGGCTTCCCGAGCTTTCTGGCGGCGCCACCGCTAATCATGACTTCAGCGATTTGCGAGGTTGCGTAAAACTCGAAGGTGCGTTCATCGGTCGGAGTCTTGAGCAGGTCTTCATATGTGGGCGCGGGCGTAGCACGGCCCTCATTCTCCTGCACGACGGGGCCGGTGGGAATCTCTGAGCGCACCGGTAAGGAGCCACGGTTCGAGGGAACCGTCAGCACGGCGAGAGACCGATTGTTCAGCCACGAAATTGGGTTGGCAAGCACCGAGTTGAGGCGTACTCCAGGTACAAGAGCGGCACTCGCCCTGGCGACGTCGACGATCCAGAGGCTGAGCCCCACGGATTCTGGAGCACCCGGGCGGGTTTTGGCACCGGTGTCGGCATTGACCAAGGCGATGTGCTGGCCATCGGGAGACCACTCTGCCGAAAAGACGTGGAGCTTTGCCGGCAGGCCAGTTATGGCGACCTCGGGAGACTTGGCGCCAGTTCCGGCAATGGGTAGGGATTGAAGCTTGAGCGAGACGAAATAGCGTGTGCGGCTGGGGGCGCCGACCTTGGGGTTAAAGCGCAGACCCGCAAGACGCATTTCCGGTTCCGCGAGGTCGGCAATGGTTGGCAGGGAGGAGCTTTGTTGGATCAGGATGCGCCGGGGACCCGCTCCCTGCGCGGGTGAAAGGCTGATCGCCGGTGTGGGTGGGGCGTCTACCAGCTTGACCATGACCTCGGGAGGCAGCTGGTACTTCAACTCCGTCGATGCGATCTGTTGAGCCTGCAGCCATGTGCCAGCAACGAGCGTGACAACCGCGAACAGACTGGAGCGCGAGAGGGTAGCAGGCATTCCGGACCCCTTGTGTAGCGGGAGATTAAAAATACTTTGACCTCAGACTATAGCGACTGGGGAAGAAGTATAGCAACGATTGATTATTGCCATTTCTCCCTTGGCGCCAACAGGTCACGCGCTCATTGAGGTCTGGTGTGGACTCGTTTCCCTCAGTTCCGAGAGGATCGTCGCCCATCCGAACAGAACCCATTTTCGAGTAATGTCCGGTTAGGCGGTTTGAACGAAGTCGCTGACGCGACGGACTGAGAGTAGTGGTTAGCGCAGCGAGTCCCGCCGTTTAGGTTGAGAGGTCATAGGAGGAGGTTCCTATGACCCCACTTCGCCAGCGCATGCTGCACGAGCTTCAGCGGCGCAACTACTCACCGTCCACGATCCGCGGCTATCTCAACGCCGTCAGCCAGTTTGCCGAGTACTTCCATCGCTCCCCGGAACAACTGGGTCCAGAGCACCTGCGACGTTATCAGCGATACCTGCTCCAGGAGAAGAAGCTCGCGCCCAGCACTGTCGAGATGCGCATCTCGGCGTTGCGATTCCTTTACAAGCGCACTCTGAGGCGGCGCGACCTTGCCTTCGACGATCTCATTTTTCCCAAGGTGCCGCATAAGCTGCCGATCGTTCTCAGCCAGGAAGAGGTTGTGCGGCTGATCGATTCTGCACCCAACCGTCTGTACCGCATCCTCTTGCTGCTGCTCTATGCCACCGGAGCACGCAGGGCAGAAGCGGCGCGGATCATGGTGGAAGACATCGACAGCCAGCGCATGGTGATCCACATCCGCCAAGGCAAGGGCGCGAAGGACCGCGATGTGCCACTCTCACCCAAGCTGCTCGAAGAGTTGCGCAGCTGGTGGCGATGGAAAAAGCCTCAGGGCTACCTCTTTCCCAGCACTGAGGGCCATCGGGGAACAGATCAGCCTATCTCCGACAAGACTGTCTGGAACGCATGCCATGCAGCAGCAACGCGCGCCGGACTCAGGAAGAAGATCCATCCCCACACGCTGCGACACAGCTATGCAACGCACCTGCTCGAGGCCGGCGCCGACCTGCGCACGATTCAGATATTGATGGGCCATGAGCGACTCGAAGATACAACTGTCTATCTCCAGCTCTCGCGGCGTCACCTTCATGCCGCTGTCAACCCGCTGGAACAGATCGCGCTCCCCGCGGTAGATAAGGACAGGAGGAGATGAGCCGGCCACCCTTCGAGGTGGCCGACGTGATCCGTATTGCAGGCGACAGCTTTCGCGAGCGGTACAGCGCTTCCTTGACCTGGCCGCAGCGCAAGGTGCTCGACGCCATAGCGCGCTGCCGCACCGCCGCGCTTGGCGGTCATCGCGACGCCTGTGTAAACTGCGGCCTCCAGGCCATCTCGTATAACTCCTGCCGTAACCGGCACTGCCCCAAGTGTCAGACCGCTGCGCGCGACCAGTGGATTCAGAAGCGCCAGCAGGAACTGCTGCCGGTCGGCTACTTTCATCTCGTCTTCAGCGTTCCACACGAACTTGTGCCGCTGATGTGGCAGAACAAGCGACAGCTGTTTTCTTTGCTCTTTGAGGCCAGTGCCGCCACACTGCTCGAGGTCTTTGCCGATCCCAAGCACCTCGGCGCACAGACTGGCTTCTTGTCCATCCTGCACACCTGGGGTCAGACGCTCACTCCACATCCGCACATCCACTGCGTGGTGCCTGGCGGCGGACTCGCGGCAGACCACTCGCGCTGGATCGCATCGCGTTCCAGATTCCTGTTGCCGGTCAAGGTGCTTAGCCGTGTCTTCCGCGGCAAGTTCGTTGCCGGACTGCGGCGCCTCTTGGCCCGCGATCAGTTGCGCTTCTTCGGTGAGTGCGTGCCACTTCACAACCAGAAGCGCTTCGCCATCTTCCTGCGCACACTTTACCGCCAAGACTGGGTTGTCTATGCCAAGCCGCCTTTCGGCGGCCCCGAACATGTGCTGCATTATCTGGCTCGCTATACGCACCGAGTAGCCATCTCCAACCATCGCCTGCTCTCGGTCTCAGCTGATGAGGTCTGCTTCCGTTGGAAGGACTATGCCCACCACGGCAGGCAGCGCACCCTGACACTTAGTTCTGAAGAGTTCCTGCGCCGATTCGTTCAACATGTGCTGCCGCGAGGCTTTCCCCGTATTCGCTACTTCGGCTTCCTCGCCAACCGCAGACGAGCCCGCATACTGCCACTCTGCCGCGCTTTGCTCCACCAGGCCCCGCCTCAAGAAGCACCGCTCCTCGCAAAGCCTTCGCTGTGGAAGTGCCCGCACTGCCATGGACCCATGCATCTGGTTGAGCCAATGACTGTCGCACAACTGTTCTTCGCCGAACACAAGAAGGAATACCGGCTTGATTCTTCCTAGCTGTTCGACCAACGCGGCCTTCACCGTTTGCTTCGTGGCACGCCTAATCGAAGTGTGCCTCGGGTCAGAAAAATGGCGTTTCTTATCCGCACCGGTCGTCGTTCCCCAGCGTCTGCTACATCTACTTGCGCACCACGCAGACATTGCTCGGCTCACTCACCAGCTGCACTCGTTCAGATCGCACAGCCTAGAACGATGAAAAACCCATAGCCAACATCCTGCCCCGATCGCGCCAGCGACTTCCTTCAAACCGCTCTATCCGACCTGCTCCGCACTGTCTCCTGCCACTCACTGCGCCTCATCGCGCGGAGCAGCTCCGATAGAGTCCTGACGTAATACACCCAGAACGCCACCTTCCGCACACTTTGCCGATTCGACCACTGGTTGCTGCAGATAAGCCTGTTTATGGAGGCTTACCGTGCCAACTTCCGAGTAGAACTCGAGCCCTCAGGCGTAGACAATGCGCCGCCGGCCTCGAGGGCCCGAGGCGATTTGCGCTTTCTTCGCAAGGTGGCGACTGTTCTCAAACCGAGGCGTCTTCGCGCATGATGGAGCGCACTTCTTCCTTAATGCGTTGGATGTGACCGCGGCCTAGAGCCTTGACTTCGCAGCCAAGTTCAAAGTAGCGGCGGATATCAGCGTCCTGAAGAATGCCAAAGC
>JBEKAJ010000012.1:0-23501 GCA_050018295.1 Occallatibacter sp.
AGGTTGCCGACCAGAGTGAAGAGGTAGGCTTGGCGGAGGCCGAGGGAGACGAGGTGGGCGCGGGCGGCCGAGACGAGAGCAACGCCGACGCCGAGGCCCCAGGAGTGTGGATCGACATAGAGGGCGGTGAGCTCGCCGTGGTTGGGAAGGTCAGGCTCGTGCGAGGGAGCGGTGGTGGCGAATCCGTGAATGATGTTGCCAGTGGCGGCGATGATGGTGTGGGGGTGGAGGGGATCGGCGTCGGAGAGGTCGTATTTTTCGGCGCGGTCTTCGGGGCGGAGCTGGTCGAGATAGTCGTCGGGGAGAAGGCCGCGGTAGCCGCGTTGCCAGGCGCGGACGTGGACGCGAGCGATGGCGAGAGCGTCGGACGGCTGGGCGGGACGGAGGAGCATTTTTTAAGAGTATGGCATAAAGACAGCCATTCGCTATTAGCTTTTAGCTACTAGCTTGGTTCGTGCCACGAGGGCAGAAAGCACCTATTAGCTCTTAGCTGTTAGCTTTCAGCTTGATCGATGCGTCGGTGCGTGGGTTATAGTGGACGCATTCCCCGGGTCCGGAGAAGTTGAGGGTCCCCAAACGGGCTGAGTCTGGTTCCCCGAAACAAAAGCAAGTTCCCCGAAGCAAAACTCAAATTGCGAGATGAAAGAGGAGGTCATTGTGGGCGAGCAGCCGACACCGGAAAAAATTATGCAGATTGGCCTGGGATTCTGGGCCTCGAAGACACTGCTGAGCGCGGTGGAGATGGGGTTGTTTACAGAGCTGGCGCGGAAACCGGAGGCGTTGGAGGATGTGCAGGCGCGGCTGGGGTTGCATCCGCGATCGGCGAGGGATTTTCTGGACGCGCTGGTGGCGCTTGGATTTCTGGAGCGGCGGGAGGGGAAGTATGCGAACACGCCGTCGACGGATTTGTTTCTGGACAGGAAGAAGCCGTCGTACATTGGCGGGATTCTGGAGATGGCGAACCAGCGGCTGTATGGGCACTGGGCGCATCTGACGGAAGGGTTGCGGACGGGGCTGCCGCAGAATGAGGTGCGCGGCGGAGGGCAGCCGACGTTTGAGGCGCTGTATGCGGATCCGGCGCGGCTGAAGGGATTCTTGAAGGCGATGAGCGGGATCAGCCATGGTTCGGCGCTGGCGATTGCGGCGAAGTTTCCATGGAAGGAATACAAGACGTATTGCGATGTGGGCACGGCACAGGGCGATACGGCGGCGCAGATTGCATTGGCCAATCCGCATTTGAGCGGGACGGGATTTGATCTGGCAGAGGTGGGGCCGATCTTTGAGGAGTACGTGAGCGAGCTGGGGCTGAACGGGCGGTTGAAGTTTGCGGCGGGAGATTTCTTCAAGGGCGCGATTCCGAAGGTGGACGTGATTGTGATGGGTCATATTCTGCACGACTGGGATTTGCCGACGAAGAAGATGCTGATCAAAAAGGCATACGACGCGCTGCCGAAGGGCGGGGCGTTCATTGTGTATGAGGCGATCATCGACGACGAGCGGAGCAAGAATGCGTTTGGGTTGATGATGAGCCTGAATATGCTGATCGAGACGTATGGCGGGTTCGACTACACGGGCGCCGATTGCCAGGGATGGATGAGGGAGGCGGGATTCAGGGAGACGCGCGTGGAACATTTGGTGGGACCGGACTCGATGGTGGTGGGGATCAAGTAAGGCAAGCCGGTAGCTGTTAGCTATTAGCCTTCAGCTGAAGCTGTGGGAGAGCGTAGTCCTGTGCCAATGCGACAGTTGGCGGGCCTGGATGCGAAGGGGCGTGCGCCCCACGGACAAGAAGTTGTCCGTGGGGGCTCGGTCGGGGGCAGGGCTTTGTATGGGGGGAAAATAATTTATCTATTTAAGCTTTGTTAAATTTCGATTTTGACGGGCCAGGTCTTCCAGATGTCGGCGCAGTAGTCGCGGATGGCGCGGTCGGAAGAGAATTTGCCGATGCGCGCGACGTTGAGGATGGACATGCGGGTCCAATGATCAGCGTCGTGGAAGGCCTCATCGACGCGATCCTGGCAATCGACATACGACTGGTAGTCGGCGAGGAGCATGTAGGGGTCCTGCGTGAGCAGGGACTGAACGAGCGGCTCGAAGAGGGCGCGGTCGCCGTGCGAAAACTCGCCGCTGGCCAGTGAGTCGACGACCTCGCGAAGGTGGCTGTTGGCTTCGTACCAGGCGCGGGGGTTATAGCCCTCGGCTTTTTTCTGCTCGACTTCCTGCGCGGTGAGGCCGAAGAGGAAAAAGTTGTCGGCTCCGACTTCTTCGCGGATTTCGATGTTGGCGCCGTCGAGGGTGCCGATGGTGAGCGCGCCGTTCATGGCGAACTTCATATTACCGGTGCCGGAGGCTTCAAGGCCGGCGAGAGAGATTTGTTCCGAGAGATCGGCGGCGGGATAGACGCGGTGGCCGAGCTTGACGTTGAAGTTGGGCAGGAAGACGACCTTGAGGCGGTCGCGCACGAGCGGATCGCCGTGGACGACGGCGGCGACGGAATGGATGAGCTTGATGATGAGCTTGGCCATGTGATAGCCGGGCGCGGCTTTGCCCCCGAAGAGGAACGTGCGCGGCTGCATGGCGATGTCGGGATTGTGCTGGATGCGCTTGTAGAGGGTGAGTATGTGCAGCACTTTGAGGTGCTGACGCTTGTATTCGTGGAGGCGCTTGACGAGGACATCGAACATGGAGTCAGGATCGGCGGCGATGCCGAGGGTCTGGTAGATGTAAGCGGCGAGTCGCTGCTTGTTGTGATGCTTGATGGCGCGCCACTCCTGAGCGAAGCCGGGATCGTCGACCATGGATTCGAGCTTGCGCAGCTTTTCGAGGTCGTGGGTCCAACTGTGGCCCAAGCGGGAAGTGAGCAGGCGAGCGAGCTGCGGATTGGCGAGGACCATCCAGCGACGCGGGGTAACGCCGTTGGTTTTGTTGCTGAACTTGTCCGGGGTGAGGTCATGGAAATCGCGGAGAAGGTGCGTCTTGAGCAGGTCAGTGTGCAGCGCGGCCACGCCGTTGACTGCATGGCTGCCAACGGTGGCGAGATGAGCCATGCGAACGTAGCGCTCACCGGATTCGTCGATGATGGACACGCGGCGCAGGCGGTCTTCGTCGCCAGGGAAGCGGGAGCGAACGTCGTCGAGATGGCGGCGGTTGATCTCCTCGATGATTTCGAGGTGCCGGGGAAGCAGAGCGCCGAAGAGGCTCACTGGCCACTTTTCGAGGGCCTCAGGCATCAGCGTGTGATTGGTGTAGGAGAGGGTCTGTGTGGTGACGTGCCAGGCGGCGTCCCAGTCCATCTGGTTTTCGTCGACAAGCAGGCGCATCATTTCAGCAACGGCGATGGCCGGATGCGTGTCGTTCATCTGGATGGTGAAGGTGCGATGCAGGTCGGCTAACGGCCGGTCCTGCGTGTTCTGAATCTTGAGGATGTGCTGCAAGGAACAGGAGACGAAGAAGAACTGCTGCTCGAGGCGTAGTTGTTTACCCTGAATCTCTTCGTCGTTGGGGTAGAGGATTTTCGAAATGTTTTCGGAGTCGACCTTGTCGCGGACGGCGCCGAAGAAGTCGCCGGTGTTGAAGCTCTCGAAGTTGAAGGATTCGACGGCCTGCGCGGACCAGAGGCGCATGGTGTTGGCCGTGTTGGTGCGGTAACCGAGGATGGGAGTGTCATTGGGGATGCCGCGGACGAGCTTTTGGGGAATCCAGCGGACGCGGAAATGGCCGTTGGCGTCAGAGTACTTCTCAGTGCGTCCGCCGAAGGGAACTTCGAAGGCGTCTTCAGGGCGCTCCAGCGCCCAGGGATTGCCGAGGCGAAGCCACTTGTCAGTCGCTTCAACTTGCCAGCCATCGCGAATCTCCTGGTCGAAGATGCCGTACTCGTAACGGATGCCGTAGCCGATGGCGGGAATGTCGAGAGTGGCCATGGAATCCATGAAGCAGGAGGCAAGGCGGCCCAATCCGCCGTTGCCGAGTCCCGGCTCCGCTTCCTGCTCGATGAGCATTTCCAGGTCGAGGCCCAGTTTGCGCATGGCCTCATCGGCTTCGTCGTAGATGCCCAGGTTGATGAGATTGTTGGCCAGATGCGGACCGGTGAGAAACTCGGCCGAGAGGTAGCAGACAACGCGGACATCCTGCGCCCGATAGTTGAGGACAGTTTGAATCCAGCGCTCTACAAGGCGGTCGCGGACGGTGTGCGCGAGGGCCATGTAAAGGTCGTTGACCGTCGCTCTGTCGCGGGAGCGGCCTTGCACAAAGAAGAGGTTGTCGAGGAAGGAGTGCGCCAAGGCGTCTGCGCCCGCGGCTGTTCTTTTGGTTTTCAGCGATCCTTCCGAGCCAAGATCGGGGAGAGCAGGAGCGACCATGAGGCACCTCGAATGCGGGTATTGAGCCGGACGAATTCGACCGGTTCCTCAGTTGATATATCCATCACGAACGGTTGTGAAAGGTGGCGTTTTCTTTATGAAAACGCCACTCAGCTTCCGGGCTTCAGGACACGGTGACTGAGGAACCGGTATAGAGAGCATCGGGAACGTCGGAACAAGCCAGCGGGCCGATGGGATAAAGATAGGACTGGGCTCGAGGCTGGAGGTGAAAAGCGCGTCAAAATTGCGTTAGGTGTTGTGACGGGTTTGTGGGAATTAGCGGCGAACGCGTTGAACCGGACGAAACGGAAGATACGGTAGTCTAGGTCGATGGAAGAGTTGATAAAGAACGGGGGCGTTGGCCCTTCAGGCGCGTCGGCAGGTGCGGGCGCGGCGTTGCGGATTCGTGCGCTGAAGAAGGCGTTTGAGGATGTGCGGGCGGTGGGTGGGATTGACCTGGAGGTGAGCAAGGGGGAATGCTTTGGTTTGCTGGGGCCGAATGGGGCGGGGAAGACGACGACGATTGAGATTTGCGAGGGGCTGACGACGCCGGACGAGGGAACGGTGGAGCTGCTGGGGCTGAATTGGCGGACGGGTGCGGAGGAGCTGCGCCAGCGGA
This sequence comes from Occallatibacter sp., assembly GCA_050018295.1. Lineage (GTDB taxonomy): Bacteria > Acidobacteriota > Terriglobia > Terriglobales > Acidobacteriaceae > Telmatobacter. Next base: position 4,978 of record JBEKAJ010000012.1, read on the forward strand.
TCGGGATTCAACTGCAGGAGACGCAGTTTCCGGAGAAGTTGACGGTGGAGGAGACGCTGCGTCTGTTCCGGAGCTTCTACCGGCGCGGGATCGCGGTGGATGAGTCGATCAAGCTGGCACAGCTCGAAGAGAAGCGGCGGTCGCGCGTGGGCGGGCTGAGCGGCGGCCAGAAGCAGCGGCTGGCGATGGCGACGGCGCTGGTGGGCGATCCGGAGATGCTGTTTCTGGATGAGCCGACGACGGGACTCGATCCGCAGGCGCGGCGGCACGTGTGGGATCTGGTGGAGGAGCTGAAGCAGGAAGGGCGCACGATTATTTTGACTACGCACTACATGGAAGAGGCGGAGCGGCTATGCGATCGCGTGGCGATTATGGATCACGGACACGTGATTGCGCTGGGCACACCGAAGGAACTGATTGCGACGGTGGGTGGCGAGGACATTGTGGAGTTTGCGGTGGGAGCAAAAGCAGCCGCAGATCCTTCGACTTCGCCCGCCGCGGCGGGCTCCGCTCAGGATGTCAGCGAAGGTAAAAGGTTGGCCGTGGTGGATGCGGCGGCGCTGAAGGCGATTCCGGGGGTGCAGTCGCATCGCGTGGATGAGAGCCTGCACCAGCTTTCAGTGAGCGAGCTGCATACGGCGGTACCAAGGATTTTTGCGGCGCTCGAGGAGCAGGGGCTGCATTTGAGCGAGTTCAGGACGCACTCGGCGACGCTCGAGGATGTGTTTGTGCGGCTGACCGGAAGGAATCTGCGGGATGAGTAGCTTCGAAACCAGCAGCCTGTATCAGTTGACGGCGACGCGGCTGAAGCTGACGCTGCGCGAGCCGGAGGCAATCTTCTGGATTTTTGTGTTTCCCATTCTGCTGGCGATCGGGTTGGGCATTGCGTTCAGGAACCGGCCGGCGGATGTGCTGCCGGTGGGCGCGACGACGGAGCAACTGACGCGGGCGCTGGCTGCAGACGACGGGCTGAAGGCGACGGAGATGGATGAGAGCGCGGGCGTTCACGCTCTGGCGGTGGGAACGATTCTGCTGCTGGCAGAGCAGCGCGGGGATGGAGTGGTGTACCGGTACGACAATACGAATCCCGATGCGCGGACGGCGCGCATGATTGCGGATCGCGCGATCGAGGAAGCGGCAGGGCGAAAAGATGTGGTGACGGCGGCGAACGAGCTGGTGCACGAGACTGGCTCGCGGTACATCGACTTTGTGGTGCCGGGACTGCTGGGCATGAATCTGATGGGATCGGCGATGTGGGGGCTGGGATTCTCAATTGTGGATGGGCGTCAGAAGAAGCTGCTGAAGCGTATGGTGGCCTCGCCGATGCCGAGGTGGCAATACCTGGCGGGGTATCTGCTGTCGCGGCTGGTGATGCTGGCGATTGAGGTTGCGGTGTTTCTGGGATTTGCCAAGCTGGTGTTTGGAGTGCCGTTTCGCGGGCCGCTTTGGCAGCTGGGGCTAGTTTGCGTGCTCACGTCGCTGGTGTTCAGCGCGCTGGGACTCCTGGTGGCGTCGCGAGCGAAGACGATGGAGGCAGTGAGCGGGTTGATGAACCTGGTGATGCTTCCTATGTGGATTTTGTCGGGAGTGTTTTTCTCGGCGTCGAGATTCCCGGCGATCATTCAGCCGCTGGTGAAGGCGCTGCCTTTGACGGCGGCGATTGATGCGATGCGCGGCAATATGCTGCAGGGCGTGCAACTGGGGCAGATGATGGCGCAGGTAGGGATTCTGCTGGCGTGGTTTGCGGTGCCGTTCGCGGTGTCGCTCAAGATCTTCCGGTGGAGGTGAGAGAGGCAGGGAACAGGGAACAGAGAACAGAGAACAGAGAACAGAGAACAGAGAAGGAATGATCGAGGGGTTCTTTCGCCCGCTGACGCGGGCCTAGCTTCGCGAGAAGGCTGGGGGGTCAGGGAGCAGCAAAGCAGCTGCTAGCTTCTAGCCCCTGGCTTTGGACTCAGTGCGCGGGGTCGACGGCGAGGGGGTTGGCGTAGTAGCCGTCGCGGGTGCGGGCGATGAGGCCGGGCTGGTCGAGCCGAACTTCGATGTGGTGATACTCGTTGGGCTTGTCGGCGGGGAGTGGATCGAAGGCGATTTCATACCAGGTGTTCACATCGGTGAGGCATCTCTCGATCTGAGCAGTGACGTCGCTGTTGGATTCGAGCGCGAGGCCTCCGCTCTGAACGGCAAGCACCTGAAGGCCAAGGTTGCCAAATTGCGCATTGTCGGGCTTGGCGAGGCCCTTAAGAAAGCTTTGATAGTAAGTGGCCTCCATCATGGGTTCGGAGACGCCGATGGGATTGATGTTGTAGAGAGTGATGTTGGCCTGCCGCAATAGCGAGGAGAAGGAAACGACGTCGCTGAAGATGTGCTGCTCCTGCTTGGAGTCGAGAAGGATGCGCGGGCCTGAGAGCAGGGGCCAGCCAGGCGAGATCCAGAGAATGATTTTGCGGCCGGGCAGGGCTGAGGCGGAAGCGACAACCTGACGAAGCGCCTTGAGGCAAATATTGAGGCGATCGAGCCCACCCCATTGCGAGCTGCGGGTGATTTCGCGCAGGCCGATCTGGCGATGCTCAAGCGAGTCGCTGAGTAAGTTTCCGTCGGTCGAGAAGTGGTTATCGATCTGCACACTTTCATCCGTGAGGACGGCGATGGTGGTGGGATGGGCGAGCACGCCTTCATTCGCCTTCAAGAAGTTTTCCGCGCCAATGCGCATGTAGGCAACGGTCTGGTATGGGGTGTTGACGGCATCGATGAGAAGGATGACCTCGACCGGCTCTTCAGCGGCGCTGACGACCTTAAAAGACGTGACGGGCCGTGGAGACTTGTTTTCGGGGATGGTGAAGTCCTGCTGGCTGAGGTTAGTAACGGGCTGGCCGGATTTGGCGTCGACGACGACGTCAAGCCGGATAGGCTGCGACGACGGTGAGATGGCGGGCCGCGGCAGCTGGGCAGAAGCCGTGGGTATGCCTGGCAGCAGCGCGCCGAACAAAGTGAGGATGATCCTATGGATGGTCATCGAGGGCCTACGGTCGGAGTCTTGCGAGCCCCGGCAACTATTGTGTGAATGCGGCGTAATGATACATCAATGGATGCGTGGCTGCCATGAAAGGTTGTGTGGACTGGAATCGACGACTGGCCGGTAAAATGAAATCGATATGGGAACGAACGAAGAGGTGAGAACGGCTGCCGAAGGGATTCTGGATGGCAGCCGGTTTGTCCGTGCGTGCCTGCGCAAGCCGGTGGACCGGACGCCAGTGTGGTTTTTGCGGCAAGCGGGTCGGTACATGCAGGAGTACCGCGATGTGCGCAAGCACCACACGCTGGTGGAGATTTGCAAGAAGCCGGAGCTGGCCGCGGAAGTGACGATTACCGCAGCGGAAAAACTTGGCGTCGATGCGGCGATCATCTTTGCCGATCTGCTGCTGCCTCTGGAGCCGATGGGACTGGACTTCGAGTTCCAGGCGGGCGAGGGCCCGGTGGTGCACCAGCCGGTGCGCGGCGCGGAGGACGTGCGCGCGCTGCGAATCGATCGCGCGGGCGACCTGGCATATGTGGCGCAGGCGATTGAGAAGGTGGCGGCGCATTTTCGCGACCGGCTGGGCGTGATTGGGTTCTGCGGCGCTCCCTATACGCTGGCAAGCTACATGATCGAGGGCGGCGGCTCGCGGAATTACATCCACACGAAGCAGCTTATGTACCGCGATTCCATTGCGTGGTGCAGCCTTTTGGACAAGCTGGTCAATGTGCTGACGGAGTACTGCCGTTTGCAGGTGCAGGCGGGAGCAGACGTAATCCAGATTTTTGACAGCTGGGTGGGGTCGCTTTCACTGAGCGACTATCGCGCGTACGCATTCGAGGCGTCGAAGCGGCTGGTGCGGGCGGTGCAGGCGATGGGGGTGCCGGTGATTTATTTCGGCGTGGAGACGACAGGCTTACTCGCGCAGATGGCGGCGACGGGAGCGGACGTGATCGGGCTGGATTGGCGGCAGCCGCTGGACGAGGGTTGGCGCGCGGTGGGAGATGCGCACGCGGTGCAGGGAAATCTGGATCCGATTACGTTGTTTGCGCCGCAGGATGTGCTGGAGCAGCGAGTGAAGGAGATTCTGCGCGCGGCGGCCGGGCGGCCGGGGCACATTTTTAATCTGGGGCACGGGATTGTGCCGGGGACGCCGGTGGAGAATGTGCAGGCGGTAGTGAAGATGGTGCGCGAGTTCCGGCTGGAGGGCGCGCATGCCTGAACAAGCAGTATTGCTGCTGGCGCATGGAACTCCGGAGACGGTGGAACAGATTCCCGAGTATCTGCGCAACGTGGTGAGCGGACGGCCGCTGCCGCAGGCGGTAGTGGAAGAGATTCAGCACCGGTATTCGCTGATCGGGCGGAGTCCACTGACCGAGATCACGCTCGCGCAGGCGCGGCTGGTGGAGGCGGAGCTTAACGGCATGGGTGAGGCAAGTCCTGCTTCCCACCCAAGCGAATCTTGGATGGGGCACCCGCGAGTTCCAGTGTACGTGGGAATGAGGAACTGGCGGCCATATATTCCCGATGTGGTGAAGCAGATGCGCGCGGATGGTGTGGAAGAGGCGGCGGTGATCTGCATGGCGCCGCAGAACTCGCGCACTAGCGTGGGGCTCTACCGGCGCGCGGTTGAGGCTGAGGCAGGTGGACTGCGCATCGACTTTACTGCGGGATGGGCGGAGCATCCGCTGCTGGCGGATGCGTTCGCGGAGCGGCTGAGGCCGGCATTGGCGAAAATGAGCGCGGAGGTGGGCAAGCCGGTCCCGGTGCTATTCACTGCGCATAGCGTGCCGACGCGAACGGTGGAGGCTCCGGCAGCGGGGGCGGAGAACGCGGGGCCGCGACTCTGGCCGGGTCCCGCCGCGGCGGGCGATCCTTATGCGGAGGATGCGCGGCGAACGGCGGAAATGGTGGCAGCGAGAGTGCCGGAGATTTCGCGGTGGTGGTTTGCGTTCCAGAGCCAGGGCGCCAGCGGCGGGCCCTGGATTGGGCCCAGCGTGGAGGAAACGCTGGACCGGATCGCGGACGAGGGAGTGACTGCTTTGATGCTCCAGCCGATCGGATTTCTTTGCGATCATGTGGAGATTCTGTTCGATGTGGATATCCTTTTCCGCGAATACGCCACCAAGAAGCAGATCAGGTTGGAGCGCCCGGAGTCTCTGAACGCATCGGCGACTCTTGCAGGAGCTGTTGCGGATTTAGCCCGTAAGGGCTTAGAGCGATTGAAGGACGCAAGGGCGAAAGAATGAAAGGCGTTGGTGTGCGAGATTCGTGTTTCGTGAATCATTGGAGCCTAGGCGCTCCTGAATCATTTTGAGGCACAGATCAGAATCTTTTTCGCGCGAAGCAACGGTTGGAGCTAAGATGGGGCCGGCCGCAGATTTTAACCTTCTTTTAAGTTTTGCAGCAGGTACAAATGGACTGAACAGAGAGTCGGGGAAAGAGCTTGCCGTTTTCACGACGGCAGAATCGATGGGTATTTTGGGAGAGCACCGTGGCTGAGGAGAGCGCAAGGGGAGCGCTGGCAGGGAATGCAGTTGAGATCAGCAGATCGCGAGACGTGGTCTACTGCCCCTCGTGTCGTAGCGACCGGATGTATCGTGTGGAGCGGAGGGGCATTCTTCAAAAGAGTTTGTTTCCGTTCTTCGGATTATTCCCTTGGCAATGCAAGGAGTGCGGAGCCAAATTGATGTTGCGGAAACGCAACCGGCGGCGCAGGAAACATACCGGCGTATAGGGCCGCTCGGCGCATTGCTCAAGCGCGGAAGAAATTTCTTGCCAAAAAGAGAACGTTCGCTGGCCGTTCAGCCAAACGGCGCATGAAGTAGGGGTACCATTCGCTGCCAAAGGGCACGTAGACGCGGACCTTGTAGCCTTCGCCGACGAGTTTGCGCTGCAGATCGCGACGCACTCCATACAACATTTGAAATTCGAAGTGGCTGGGGGCTATCGCGGCTTCAGCGGCGTAGGCCTTGATTCTGGCGATGAGAGCTTCATCGTGCGTGGCCAGCGCGTGGTAGATGGGGCTGTCGACGAGCATTTTAGCCAGCCTGAAGAAATTGGTGTCGACGTCTGTCTTGCGCGGGAAGGCTACTTCCGGCAGCTCGTTGTATGCGCCTTTGCAGAGACGGACGCGAATTCCATCGGCGAGAAGCTGCTCGACGTCGGCCTGAGAACGATAGAGATAGGCCTGAATGACAACGCCGACCGCACCACGCAGGCCGGCGCGGGCGTGGACGCGGCGCACGATGTCGAGCGTGACTTGAGTAAGGCGCGAGTCCTCCATGTCGATGCGGACGAAGCTCTGCGTGGAGCGCGCGTGCTGGGCGAGGTTTTCGGCGATGGATTCGGCCAGCTCGGGTGATTGCTCAAGACCCATTTGCGTGAGCTTCACGCTGATGTTGGCGTCGAGGCCGCGCTCGGCGATGGCATCGAGGAGATGGTGATAGACGTCGGCGGCGCGATGCGCCTCGGTGGGCGAAGTGACACTTTCGCCGAGGGAGTCGAGGGTGACGGAGATGCCCTGGCGGTTGACGGCTTCGGCGACACGAAGCGCGTCTTCTGGTTGCATGCCGGCGATGAATCGCGCATTGAGGCGAGTGCCTATTGTGGAATGCTCGAAAAATCGGCGCAGCGGGCGGTTGTGGGAAAGTGCAATGAAGGCGGAACGAAGAAGTGGCATGACTCGGTCCTGCTGGAGAGCGCGCCTGCAAAAGCGCACCCGGCAGACAGATTAGTTTCGCACAAGGAGACGGGCAGGAGTGTGGCGGCTAACACATTCGTGTAAGGTGAACCGGGCAAATTGTTTGCGAAAGGATTCCTCAGTCTAGAGATCGGGACGAGTTAGCGGGTTTCGAAGAGGGCGCTCCCGTGAGGCGGCAGGGTGACGCTGATCTCCTTTGATTCTTTGGTGGTGGAATCGTCCCATGCGTTGCGGGCGGAGTGTTTTGCGCCGGTGAGGCCGAGTTGCTGCCAAGTGGAGTGCAGGGTGACAGGTTCTCCGGCGAGATTGAAGAAGGCGAAATACTCAGCGTAGCCGCGATCACCGGGCTGACCGATGGAGGCGCGCCAGACACGGGCATCCTGAAAGCCGGGACCGAGGGCGGAGACGTCGACGGGGCGGCTGTAGGTGGCGTATTGGTCGATGAAGAGCACGGATTGATTGGTGAGAAGCGAGCGGGCGAAGTCGTCGAGGCGAGTGAGATTGCCACCGAAAATGAGCGGCGAGCGCGTGACGGCCCAGAGGGTGAATTCGGTGCGCTGCTCATCGTGTGTTAATCGGGATTGGCGCACGTCACCCCAGCCGGGATTGGGGCCGAGCCAGCCTTCGGGAAGCATGTCGGCGTCAGGCCAGTTGCCGGGGTTGGTATACGGGTACCACTGCGCGAGGCGATCGAACATGTCGCGGACGCCCATGGGGAACTCGGTGCCGGGCTGGCGCGGGAAGGTCCAGCCGTCCCAGTGATCGTCGGCAATGCGCCACATTTGCGCGTACTTTGCGACTTCAGCGGCGTGGCCGAGCTGGGTGGGGCCGGGCGAGAGCGAGAGCACGATGGTGCGGCCGGATTTGCGAATGGCCTCGGCGATCTGGAGGATTTCAGTGGGGCGGTAGGGGTGGTCGGAGATGCAGTCGACCTTGAGGAAGTCGAGGCCCCAGGAAGCGTAGAGACGAATCATCGAGTCGTAGTAGGCCTGACCGGCGGCATTGTCCTGGATGCCCCAGTTGCCTTCGTCCCAGGGGCAGGGGGATGTGGTGTCGGCCGCGTCGGCGGCGCGGAAGGAACTGCCGGCGATTGGTAGATTGGCGGCGACGACCTGGCGTGGAATGCCGCGCACGATGTGCATGCCGAATTTCAGGCCTTGCGCGTGGAGCCAGTCGGCGAGTGGCTTGAATCCTGCGCCGTTTGCGGCCGAAGGGAAGCGAGTGGAAACAGGAATCAGCAAGCCGTTGGCGTCCCAAAGATAGTTCTTCTCTTCAAGAGTGTGACCGGCGGGATTGGCCATGTACCAGCCTTCGTCGATCACCGCGTACTTCCAGCCATATTGCTGGATGGAGGCGAGGACGGTGGCATTGGCCTTGAATTGATCCTCGTCGATGGTGAAGCCGTAGGAGTCCCAACTGTTCCAGCCCATGGGCGGCGTGGGGGCGACAGTTTGAGCAAGGGCGAGGCGCGGGACGAGATAAAGAGACGCGAAAAAGGAGACAAGAATAAAGCTGCGGCGGTTCATGAGGAAACATATAGCACAGTGGCGACGGAGTTGGCGGAGTTTGCAAGTTTGCGTCCGGCGCGGCGGACGGTGGAGAGTTGGGGGGAGAAGCGGGTTATTCTAAGCGAAGCCCGAAGAGAGATGAGAGAAAGCCGGACCAATCCATCAGGAGAATTCGTAATGAAGACCCACGGGGCCGGTGTGTGGCACGGAGCTTTTGCGCTGTGTATTGCCGGGGTTTTTGCAGCGGCGCCGGGCATAAAGGCGCAGGCCGCCGCGCCGACGGAGAAGCCGGCGACGAACCGGCCGGCCAATTTCGAGGCGCTCTTTGTGAGCGATATTCACTTCGAGCCGTTCTGGGACCCGGCGAAGGCGGCGAAGTTGAAGGCTACGCCGGTGGGCGAGTGGAACGCAATTCTGGCTGAGCCGGCCTCAGAGGACCAGGCAGCGCGGTTCGCCGAATTGCAGCAGACCTGCAAGGCGCGCGGCGCGGACACGTCGTACACGCTGTATGAATCGAGTTTGCGGGCGATACGCGACGATGCGAGTGGCGCGAAGTTTGTGGTGTTGAGTGGGGATTTGATCTCGCACGATTTCCTGTGCAAGTACGAGAGGGTGTTTCCGAAGGACAGGCCGGGCGAGTACCGCGCATTTGTAGAGAAGACGATTGGATACGTGATGCGGGAGCTGCGCGGGGCGCTTCCAGGTGTGCCGGTGTACGCGGCGCTGGGAAATAACGATTCGGACTGCGGCGACTATCAGCTCGATCCGGACAGCGCGTTTCTCAAGGAGATTGGAAAGACTTTGACCGCCGACTTTCCGGCTGGTGAGCGGGCCGAGGCGCTGCGGACCTTTGACGAAAGAGGGTTCTACAGCGCGAGACTGCCGGCGCCGCTGGAGCATGTGCGGATGCTGGTGCTGGACGATCTGTTTATGTCGCGGCAATATGCAACGTGCTCGGGAATGGCGAATCCCACTCCGGCCGCGGCGCAAATTGTGTGGCTGGAGCAGCAACTGGACGCGGCGCGGCGAGGCAAGGAGAAGGTGTGGGTGATGTCGCACATTCCGCCGGGCGTGAATCCCTACGCGACGGCGACGAAGGTGCTCGACCTGTGTAGCGGAGGTAAACCGACCATGTTTTTGAAGTCGGAGGCGCTGCCGGATGCGATGTCGAATTACGGCGACGTGATTGAACTGGCAATTTTTGCGCATACGCACATGGATGAGATGCGGCTACTGAAACCGGCGGCGGCGGGGGCACCGGCCGAGGGCGTGGCGATCAAGATGGTGGGATCGATTTCGCCGATTGACGGAAACAATCCGTCGTTCACGGTTGCGGAGATCGATGCGGCGACGGCTCAGCTCAAGGATTATCGGGTTATCGTGGCATCGAATCAGACTGGAGTCGATACCCAGTGGACCGAAGAGTACGACTTCGCGGAGACCTATAAAGAGGACGCGTTCACCGCGACGAGCGAGGCGGATTTGATTACGGAATTCAAGGCCGATCCGACGGCGAAGACCCCGGCGAGCCAGAGTTACATTCGGAATTTTGGTTCGGGCTCAACGGCAAGAGACATCAGCGCGTTCTGGCAACCGTACACCTGCGCGCTGAGGAACGATGGCGCGGATGCGTTCAGGGAGTGCGTCTGCGGGAAGTGAAGCGGTGGAGTTAGCAGGGCTAGAGCGCCGAGGCCAGTTAATCCTAGGGAGAGTATCGCAGATGATCTACCGGCCTTTCGCAGTGAAGCTCATAGCTGCGTATCTTTGCCTGAAGGCGGCGGCGTTGAGCCTTTGTGTGATTGCTGTACATCTTCACCCCTCCTCCCAGCCTGCGGCTAACGGGATCATCGAAGACTTGGTCCCGATGCTCCTCGGAATTCATGAACCGAGCGCCGACTTCTGGTTGGCTCCCGTTTTTGTGGCAGTCGACGCCGCCCTAGGCGTTGGGATTTGGCTCCTCCAAGGCTGGGCACGGGTCGTCATTGTGATCGACTTAACATGGCTCTTCGGGAGGGCGGCCGTCGGCTTGCTTGCACTCGCAGCTATCCATCCAAAGGGGCTTCACTTCCACAATCCCTCAGTTTATTTTTCAATCAACGTCGTCGCGAGCCTCATGATCCTTGTCTGTCTCGTCGACCCGGACACGAGGCGCGCTTTCCGGTCGCGGGACTGAAAAGGGAATAGCGCCAGGTCCCTGCGGAAAAAGGGATGAGTCGGTTGGGCCTCACTGCTAAGCAATCTACGCGAAAGGCAGCCGCAGGTCCTTCGATCAGGTGCGGGTGTGGACACCCGCACGACAGCCGGTCTGGAGACCGGCGCTACATTAGTTTCGCAGGTATGAAAGTCAGCGAGCGGCGGCGGCGGAGTGGCGGGAGCGCGCGGGTGCTGCTTCTTCTTTTGCAGCGAGATATTCGTTGACGGCGGCGGCGGCCTTGCGGCCCTCGGAGATGGCCCAGACAACGAGCGATTGACCGCGGCGCATATCGCCGGCGGCGAAGATGCCGTCGACCGAGGACATGTAGTCGGTCGTCGCGATGTTGCCGCGATTGTCGAGGGCGAGGCCGAGCTGCTCGATCATGCCGTTGCGAACGGGGCCGAGGAATCCCATGGCGAGAAGAACCAGATCGACGTCGAGCGTGAACTCGGTTCCAGCCTGGGGTTCAAATTTGGGCGGCGGGCCAACGCGAATACAGTGAAGCTGCTTGACGTTGCCGGCGTCGTCGCCGGTGAATTTCACAGTATTGATGCTCCAGTCGCGATTGCCGCCTTCTTCGTGCGAGCTTTCGGTGCGCAATTGCAGCGGCCAGAGCGGCCAGGGCGTTGAGGCGGCGCGTTCGGCGGGCGGCCGGGGCATGATTTCAAACTGGTGGACGCTCTTTGCGCCCTGACGATGGCTGGTACCGAGGCAGTCCGCACCGGTGTCGCCGCCGCCGATGATGACGACGCGCTTGCCAGTGGCGAGAATGGAGCCGGAAGCTTTCATCGACGCAAGAAGAGCTTCTTCCGAGTCCCCTTCGTTGCGGCGATTCTGCTGCGGCAGGAACTCCATAGCGTAGTGAATGCCCTTGAGCTCGCGGCCGGGGACGGGCAGGTCGCGGGGATGCTCCGCGCCGCCGCAGAGAAGGATGGCGTCGAACTGTTCCGTCAGCGATTCGACGGGAATGTTGACGCCGACGTGCGCGTTGGTCTGGAAGATGACGCCCTCGGCCTTCATTTGCGCGATGCGGCGATCGACGACGTGCTTTTCAAGCTTGAAGTTGGGAATGCCGTAGCGGAGAAGGCCACCGATGCGGTCGTTTTTCTCGTAGACGGTGACAGAGTGGCCGGCGCGGCGAAGCTGCTGTGCGGCGGCGAGGCCAGCGGGACCGCTGCCGACGACGGCAACGCGCTTGCCTGTGGCTTGCTCAGGCGGCTCGGGATGGATCCAGCCTTCGTCCCAGCCGCGCTCGACGATGGAGCGCTCAATTAATTTGATCGAAACGGGCGGCTGATTGATGCCCAGTACGCAGGAGGCTTCGCAGGGAGCGGGGCAGATGCGGCCTGTGAATTCAGGAAAGTTGTTGGTGGAGTGGAGGCGGCGGACGGCGGCCTGCCATCGATTGTTGTAGACGAGATCGTTCCAGTCGGGGATGAGATTGTTGACCGGACAGCCGGTGTGGCAAAAGGGCACGCCGCAGTCCATGCAGCGAGCGCCCTGCTCGCGCTGCTTTTCCTCAGGGAACGGCTCGTAGATTTCGAACCAGTCGCGAATGCGCTCGTCGGCCTTGCGGCGCGTGGGTTGTTCCCGCTGAATTTCAAGAAAGCCCGTGACCTTACCCATGCTGCACCTCGGCTGAGGCTGCGACCAGTGACGGCGCGGCGAGTGGGGAAGTGTAGACGGCCTGCGCGCGCTCGACACCGAGCACGCGCTTGTATTCGTGCGGGAAAACTTTGATGAAGAGCGGCTGCGCGTCGGCCCAGTGCTCGAGGACCCATGCGGCGCGAGGGCTGCCGGTGAGATCGCGATGGCGCGCGAGCAATGCGCGGATTTGTTCGACGTCGGCGGGGTCAACGAGCGGCTCGAGATCGACGCTGGCCTTGTTGCAACGGCGCGTGGAGAAGTCGCCCTTGTCGTCGTAGACATAGGCGATGCCTCCGCTCATTCCGGCGGCGAAGTTGCGGCCGGTGGAACCAAGGACGATGACGAGGCCGTTGGTCATGTATTCGCAGCCGTGATCGCCGACGCCCTCAACGACGGCGATGGCGCCGGAGTTGCGGACGGCGAAGCGCTCACCGGCGATGCCGTTGAGGAAGGCCTCGCCGCTGGTTGCGCCGTAGAGGACGACGTTACCGACGAGGATGCTTTCCTCGGGCAGGAAACTGGAGGTCTTGGGCGGATAGGCGACGATGCGGCCGCCGGAGAGTCCTTTGCCGAGATAATCGTTGGCATCGCCTTCAAGCTCGAGCGTGACGCCCTGCGGGACGAATGCACCGAAGCTCTGGCCGGCGGAGCCGCGGAATTTGTAGTGGATGGTACCGTCAGGTAATCCTGCAGATCCGAAGCGACGAGCAATCTCGCCGCCGAGCATTGCGCCGACGGTGCGGTGCACGTTGCGAATGGCGAAGCTGGCGGTGACGGGCGTCTGCTTTTCGAGCGCAGGCTTGGCCTTGGCGATGAGCGCGTGGTCGAGCGCCGGGCCGAGGCCGTGATCCTGGCAGGTGGTGCGGCGGCGCGCGACGCGCGAGGGAAGCGGCGGCACATGGAGGATGGACGAGAGGTCGATTCCTTTAGCCTTCCAGTGAGCGTCGTCGATGTGCACGTCGATTTTTTCGACGCGGCCGACCATCTCGTCGACGGTGCGGAAGCCGAGTTTGGCCATATGCTGGCGCATCTGCTCGGCGATGAAGAAGAAGAAATTGATGACGTGCTCCGGCGTGCCGGTGAAGCGAGCTCGGAGGACGGGATCCTGGGTGGCGATGCCTACCGCGCAAGTATTCAAGTGACACTTGCGCATCATGATGCAACCCATTGAGATGAGGGGCATTGTGGCAAAGCCGAATTCCTCTGCGCCGAGCAGGGCGGCGATGACGACGTCACGGCCGGTCTGGAGTTTGCCGTCAGTCTGCACGCGGATGCGGCTGCGCAGATCGTTGATGAGAAGAACCTGTTGGGTTTCGGCGAGGCCGAGCTCCCAGGGCAGGCCGGCGTGCTTGATGGAACTGAGCGGCGAAGCGCCGGTGCCGCCGGTGTCGCCGGAGATGAGCACGACGTCGGCGTGGGCCTTGGAGACGCCTGCAGCGACAGTGCCGACGCCAACTTCAGAGACGAGTTTGACGGCGATACGCGCCTGCGGATTGACATTCTTGAGGTCGTAGATGAGCTGCGCGAGGTCCTCAATTGAGTAAATGTCGTGGTGCGGAGGAGGCGAGATGAGGCCGACGCCGGGGATGGAGTGGCGGACCTTTGCGATGACTTCATCGACCTTGTGGCCGGGGAGCTGACCGCCCTCGCCCGGCTTTGCGCCCTGAGCCATCTTGATCTGGAGCTCGTCAGCGTTGACGAGATAGTTCGTCGTGACGCCGAAGCGGCCGCTGGCGACCTGCTTGACGGCGCTGCGGCGCGAATCGCCGTTTGCGTCGGGCTTGAAGCGGGTTTCGTCTTCGCCGCCTTCGCCGGTGTTGGACATGCCGCCGAGGCGGTTCATAGCGATGGCGAGAGTTTCGTGCGCCTCTTTCGAAATTGACCCGAAGCTCATGGCGCCGGTGGTGAAACGCTTGACGATTTCCTTGGCGGGCTCGATTTCTTCAAGCGGGATCGGCTCGTCGAGGTATTTGAGCTTGAGCAGACCGCGAAGGGTGCAGAGAGTGCGGTTCTGGCCGTCGATGAGATCAGTGAATTCCTGGAAGGTAGCAGGATCGTTGGTGCGGACCGCGTGCTGCACTTTGCTGATGGTGAGCGGATTGAGCAGGTGGTATTCACCGCCCTCGCGATACTGGTACTGGCCGCCGACGGCGAGATCGGTTTCGGAGTCGGTGAGCGGCTGGAAGGCGTACTCGTGCTTCATCTGAGCTTCGCGGGCGAGCACGGCGAGGCCGACGCCTTCAATGCGCGAGGCGGTGCCGGGGAAGTAGTCCTCAATGAGGGAGCGGTTGAGGCCGACGGCCTCAAAGACCTGCGCGCCGCGATAGCTTTGCAGCGTGCTGATGCCCATCTTGGAGAAGGTCTTGAGCAGACCCTTGTTGATGGCCTTGATGAAGTTCTTCTCGGCGTACTCGGCGGAGATCTTGTCGGGCAAGAGGCCGCGGCGCTTGAGGTCGTGAATGGACTCGATAGCGAGGTAGGGGTTGATGGCGCTGGCGCCGTAGCCGATGAGGAGGGCGAAGTGCATGACCTCGCGCGGCTCGCCGCTCTCGATGATGAGCGCGACCTGGGTGCGTTTTTCCTCGCGGACCAAGCGGTTGTGAACAGCGGCCATGGCCAGCAGGCTGGGAATGGGCGCGTAGGTTGGATCGACGCCACGGTCAGAGAGGATGAGCAGCGTATAGCCGGAGTCGACAGCATGGGATGCGCGGTTGCTCAAGTCTTCAAGCGCGTGGCGCAGGCCTTTTTCGCCATCCTCGGCGCGAAAGAGCGCGGGGAGCGTGGTGGCGAGCAAATCGCCGGAGGAGACGCGGCGCAGCTTTTCAAGGTCGCGGTTGGTCAGGATGGGATGGGGCAGCTTGAGAGTGTGGCAGTTCTCGGGAGCCTCATCGAGGATGTTGCGCTCCGTGCCGATGTAGCTGATGAGCGACATGACCAGCTCTTCGCGAATGGGGTCGATCGGCGGATTGGTGACCTGGGCGAAGAGCTGCTTGAAGTAGTTGAAGAGCGGCTGCGGGCGGTCAGAGAGGCAGGCCAAGGGCACGTCGGTGCCCATGGAGCCGACCGGTTCCTCGCCGTTTGCGCCCATAGGCGCAAGGAGGATGCGGAGATCTTCTTCGCTGTAACCGCAGGCGCGCTGGCGGCGGAGCAGGGTTTCAGGATTGAAAGCGATAACGCGCGGCGGTTCGGGCAGCGAGTCGATGGTGACCTGTTGCTGCTTGAGCCAGTCGCCATAGGTCTGGCGCGCGGCGAGAGACTTCTTGATCTCGGTGTCGGAGATAATGCGCTGCTGAACGGTGTCGACGAGGAACATGCGGCCGGGTTGCAGGCGGCCTTTCTTGAGGATGTCCTCGGGCGGAGCTTCGATGACGCCGGCTTCGGAGGCAAGGACGACGAGGTCGTCCTTGGTGACGATATAGCGGCCGGGGCGGAGGCCGTTGCGGTCGAGAGTGGCGCCGATGATGCGGCCGTCGGTGAACGCGATAGCGGCGGGACCGTCCCACGGCTCCATGAGGGAGGCGTGGTATTCGTAGAAGGCGCGCTTGTCCTCGTCCATGTCGGGGTTGCCGGCCCAGGCCTCGGGAATGAGCATGGCCATGACGTGAGGCAGGGAACGGCCGGACTGGAAGAGGAATTCGACGGCGTTGTCGAGGGAACCCGAATCGCTGCCGCCGGGGACGACTACGGGATAGAGGTCGCTGATTTTGTCGCCGTGGAGCGAGCTGCGCAGCACGGATTGGCGCGCATTCATCCAACTGATATTGCCGCGGATCGTATTGATCTCGCCGTTGTGCGCGACGTAGCGGTAAGGATGGGCGAGCTTCCAGCTTGGGAACGTGTTGGTGGAAAAGCGCTGGTGAATGAGGGCGAGCGCGCTGGTGACGAGGGGATTGGCGAGCTCGAAGTAGAACTTTTCGATCTGCGGGGCCAGCATGAGGCCCTTGTAGATGATGGTGCGACAGGAACACGAGGGGACATAGAAGGTATCCTTGTCCTCGATCTCGGATGCGAAGATTTCGTTTTCAGTGCGGCGGCGAACGCGATAAAGGAGCCGCTCGAAAGCGTCTTCGTCGAGGCCTTCGGGGCGGCCGATGAATAGCTGCTCGATGTAGGGCTGGGAGTTGCGGGCCTCGCGGCCAATGGCGTCACCGTTGACGGGCGTATCGCGCCAGCCGAGGACGGTGCAGCCCTCTTCCTGGGCGATGCGCTCGAAGACGCCTTCGCATTGGAGGCGGTTCTGGCGCTCGACGGGCAGGAAGCACATGGCCACGCCGTAGGCGCCGGGTTCCGGCAACTTCATGCCAAGCTCGGAACACTGGCTCAGGAAGAAGGCGTGGGGAATCTGGATGAGGATGCCGGCGCCGTCACCGGTTTCCGGGTCGCAGCCGGCTGCGCCACGATGGGTGAGATTAATGAGGACCTCAAGGCCCTTGCGGATGATCTCGTGGCTCTTCTCGCCGCGGATGTTCGCGACCAGTCCCATGCCGCAGGCATCGTGTTCATCCCGAGGATGATAGAGGCCTTGCGCTTGCGGTGGGCGTAGACGGCGATTGGAAGATCCCATGGCTGCCTTTTTGAGCGGTAAATTTGATTGCGACAACGTGAATATTTCGAAGTACACAACCACTCTGCGATTCTGAGCACGAAAATCGCCTTGCCAGCAGATCGAGAGGTTTTACGTGAGCAGATCCGGCCGCATCCCGGAGCTGCGCTGTTTTTAATATAACGAAAAACCTCGGTCAATGCAGTAGTTCCTTTCAGGATGGGGGACGGGGGGCTCGGGGAGGGCGGAGATATGCGGGGGCACGCGGTTGGGGCAGCGAGGGAATGACACTCCAGAGTCATCGCATGTTGCGTGTTTTGTACCGTATACTCGGTGGCAATGAAGCACATGAGCGAGACGATTCTGGTGACCGGCGGGGCGGGCTTTATCGGCTCGAACTTTGTTTTGAGCTGGATGAAGGCCGGCGGCGGGGCTGTCGTGAATCTGGACCTGCTGACCTATGCCGGGAACGCTGCGAATCTGGCGCCGCTTGAGGGCGACGAGCGCTATACGTTTGTGCGCGGCGATATTTGCGATGCGGGGCTGGTGGGTTTGCTGCTCAGGAAGTTTGAGCCAAAAGCGATTGTGCATTTCGCGGCGGAGAGCCACGTGGACCGGTCGATTGTGTCACCGGAAGGGTTCATCCGCACGAATGTGATGGGCACTTTTACGCTGCTGGAGCAGGCGCGGGTGTACTGGAGCGGACTTGGCGACGAAGACCGAGCGGCGTTCCGGTTCTTGCATGTTTCGACGGATGAGGTGTACGGGACGCTGGGGCCGGACGATGCGGCATTCAGCGAGGAGACCGCATACGCGCCGAACAGTCCGTATGCGGCGTCGAAGGCGGGATCGGACCATTTGGCGCGGGCGTATTTTCACACCTTCAAGCTGCCGGTGCTGACGACGAACTGCTCGAATAATTACGGGCCCTTTCAATTTCCGGAAAAATTGATTCCGCTGGTGATTCTGAATGCGCTGGAGGGCAAGGCGCTCCCGGTGTACGGCGACGGGAAGAATGTGCGCGACTGGCTGTATGTGGAGGATCACTGCGCTGCGATCCGGGCGGTGCTCGAAAAAGGGCGGCCGGGAGAGACCTACAACATCGGCGGGAACAGCGAGAGGGCGAACATCGATGTGGTGATGGCGGTATGCGATCTGGTGGACGAGATGCGGCCGGGACCGGGCGCCGCGCCGAGGCGAGGGCTTATCACTTACGTTCAAGACCGGCCGGGACACGACCGCCGCTACGCGATCGACGCAAGAAAGATTGCGCGCGAGCTGGGCTGGCGGCCGGCGGAGGGTTTTGAAAGCGGGCTGCGCAAGACGGTGCGCTGGTATCTCGAGCATGGCGAGTGGGTCGAGAGCGTGCGGACCGGGGCCTATCGCGACTGGATCGCGAAGAACTACGCGGAGCGTGGGGCGCTATGAAGGGAATCATTCTGGCCGGCGGATCGGGGACGCGGCTGTATCCCGTGACCCATGTGGTTTCGAAGCAGCTTTTGCCGGTGTACAACAAGCCGATGATCTATTACCCGCTGAGCACGCTGATGCTTGCGGGGCTCAAGGAGATTTTGATCATCTCGACACCGCAGGACACTGGACGGTTCGCGGAGTTGCTGGGGGACGGAAGGCGGTGGGGCCTGGAGATCAGCTATGCCGTGCAGCCGAGCCCCGATGGGCTGGCGCAGGCGTTTCTGATTGGACGGGATTTTGTCGCTGGGCAGCCAAGCGCGCTGGTGCTGGGAGACAACATTTTTTACGGGCAGGGCTTCTCGAAGCAGTTGCAGTCGGCGGCGCAGCTCGAGGATGGGGCGACGATCTTTGCGTACCCGGTGGAGGATCCCGAACGGTATGGCGTGGTGGAGTTCGACAAAGAAGGACGAGCGGTAAGCCTGGAGGAAAAGCCTGCGCAT
>JBEKAJ010000013.1:0-23130 GCA_050018295.1 Occallatibacter sp.
GGATAACATTCTGGAGGAATTCAAGCAACGGCGCGGATACGATGCACGTTCATGGTTGCCGGCACTTACAGGCGTAGTCATTAAGAGCACGGAAGATACCGACCGCTTTCTTTGGGATTTTCGACGCACGCTCGGCCAGCTTCTCGCGGAAAACCATTACGGCGAGATTGCTGACGACTTACACTCCCACGGGGTGAGTTATTACGGTGAAGCACTGGAATATCATCGCCCATCTCTCGGCGACGATATGGAGATGCGCAGCAAGACCGATGTTCCCATGGGAGCGATGTGGACCTGGGCGGGCAGCCCCGACCCCGATTTCGATTACATCGCCGACCTGCGCGGCGCCGCATCCGTCGCTCATATTTACGGGCAGAATCTGGTTGGCGCTGAGTCCATGACCTCGCGCGGTCCAGCGTGGGCCTTCTCGCCCAACGGCCTGAAGAAAGTTGCGGATCTGGAGTTTGCGCTGGGCGTGAACCGCTTCGAGATTCACGAGTCGACGCATCAACCGGTGCCCGAGATGGCGCCCGGTCTGACTCTCGGGCCTTACGGGCTCTGGTTCAATCGCAACGACACCTGGGCCGATGAGGCCGGACCATGGGTGACTTATCTTGCTCGCTGCTCCTACTTGCTCCAGCAGGGCCATTTCTCCGCCGATGTCGCGTATTTCTATGGCGAGGAGGGTCCGCTGACAGCGGTCTTCGGGTGGACGCCGATCGGGAATGCGCCGGATGGTTATGGTTTCGACTTTGTGAACAGCGACGTGGTGCTTCACGAATTGTCATTCAAGGATGGGCGGCTTGTAGCTCCGGGTGGCACGAGCTATCGGATTCTCTACCTAGGCGGGCGGAGCCAGCGCATGACGTTGCCGGTGTTGCGCCAGATCAAAAGTCTGGTTACGCAAGGCGCGGTTCTGGTAGGCAGCAGACCAACGGATTCGCCGAGTCTGGCCGATGATGAGAAGGAGTTTCAGCGCGTAGCGGATCAGCTATGGGGAAGACGGCCCGCGGCTGAGAAGCGGGCGCGGAAAGTGGGGAAGGGCAGAGTTTACACGGGCATGAGCGCGAACGATGTTCTTGCGGCGCTCGGCGTGGCGCGCGACTGGGAGTACACGAAACCGGAGCCCGATTCCACATTAATGTTTGTGCATCGAAAACTCGGCGATGGCGACCTCTATTTCGTCGACAACCGCCAGGACCGCGCCGAAAACGTCGACACAACCTTCCGGGTGGAAGGGAAGGTGCCGGAGTTATGGGATCCTGCGACGGGCGCAACACAGCCGGTTTCGTATCGGATCGCAGAGGGCCGCACGACGATTCCGCTACATCTTGATCCGTATGGAACTACGTTCGTGGTCTTTCGCGCGCCAGCTCCGCAAACCACTTTGGAGCTGCCTGTGGCACGCGAAACCGTGGTCGACGGCCTCAATGAGGCACTCAACCGCGATTGGAGCGTCAGCTTCCAGCAGGGCAGAGGTGTTCCTGAGGCCGTCGGCTTCCATCACCTCGTCTCCT
Source organism: Occallatibacter sp. (assembly GCA_050018295.1). GTDB lineage: Bacteria > Acidobacteriota > Terriglobia > Terriglobales > Acidobacteriaceae > Telmatobacter. Next base: position 1,518 of record JBEKAJ010000013.1, read on the forward strand.
GGACCGAATTGCCACTTCCAACTTCGGACGACGGCGTCAAGTATTTCTCGGGCACAGCCACTTACTCGGAGACGATCGAAGTGCCGGCGGACGATTTTGTGAAGGGCGCACATCTCTGGCTCGATCTGGGCGACGTTCGCGAGCTCGCCGAGGTGAAGGTGAATGGCGTGGACCTTGGCATCTTATGGAAGACGCCGTTCAAGGTAGATGTTACCGGCGAGATCAAACCGGGTCGCAATCAGCTTGAGATCCGAGTGACGAATCTCTGGGTGAACCGAATGATCGGCGACCAGCAGCAGTGGGCATTGAAGAAGTATGCGTTCGCTGATTTCACACCCTACAAGGCTGATTCGCCACTGCTGCCTTCGGGGCTGCTCGGGCCGGTGCGCTTGATTTCTGCGACCGCCCAATAGCAACGCGGACCGAGAGGCGTCAGTTACGCCGACGCAGGCGCAGCGTGTGCCTGCAATGGGAAACCCTACTCAACGGTTAGGCTGACGGGCGTGGTAACGGTTGTCGATCCCGATGTTGCTGTCACTGTGATGGTGTAGGCGCCGCTTGTGGTTCCGGAGTTGCCGCCCCCACCTGTAACGCTGCTGCTGCCTCCGCAAGCCAGCAGCCCGCCTCCAAGCGCAACGAACAGGGCGACGATCGTCAGCATATTGCGCAATCCGCGCCGGCGCGAGGGAATCCAGAGCAACGCGACGCAGGCGAGCACCGCGCCGCTTGTGCCGTACCAGCGTGCCGCAGGATTTGCCGGCCGTTGATTCGCGCTGACAGACGAAGGCGTCGTGACAATCATGAGCGTCGCGTTGGCGGGGCTGGATCCGGATATTGCGATCTGCACATTGGAAGGAGTCCAGTTAAAGGTAGGCAAATCCTGTGCACTGGCAGGGCTGTTTGTTACAGCAGCACTCAGCGAGACTGTGCCGGAGAATCCGCCAGTCGGCGTGACGGTGATGGTCGATGTATTGCCGGTGCTGGAGCCCTTTGCCAGCGTTACAGCGGTGCCGGTGATTGTGTATGCAGGCGCCGCGGCGGTGGTGAAGCTCTGGATGCTTCCCAGAGTCGTGCCAGCGCTGTTCTGTGCGACCGCCTGGAAGAAGTACGTGGTGCCCGCGCTGAGGCCGGAGACGCCGGCATTGGTATTCACGCCTGCGTTTCCGGAGCCAAGGTCCTGCGAAGCCGTCTGAGTCGCTCCGCTCAGCGTGCTGCTCGTTCCATAGAGGAACCAGGCGTGAGTGTCGGACCCATTCGGCGTGACCTGCCCATTCAAGGTTGCGGAATTCGCCGCGACGGAAGTGGCGCCGGCCGTTGTCACGCTGGGAGTTACCGTTGCCGGTGTCACCGTGAGCACCACAGAGGCGCTGGCCAGTCCGTAGTCGGTGGAGTCAACGGGATCAAACGAAACAGAGAGCCCGAAGTTCCCGGGCGCCGAAAAGAGAGTGCCGGCGGCAGGGCTGTAGGTGAATGTGCCGGGCACATTGGCCGTGGCGTTCAATTGTGTTGCGCCCAATAAGGTTCCCGTCGGAACTGTCGCCGGAGTGGGCCAGGACACGACAGGCGTAGCGCGGCTGACGGTCAGCACGACGGAGGCGACCGCACTGCTGTAATCGGTTGTATCGTTCGGCGTGAAGACTGCGGAGAGCGTGTGCTGGCCGGCCGTGAATACAGTGCCTGCCGCGGGCGAATAGATGAACGTTCCGGGGACACTGGCTGTCGCATCGAGCTGAGTTGCGCCCAGCGCCGTACCGTAGATGATCGCGGCGGGCGTGGCCCAAGTGATCGTAGGCACGGGTTTTGTCGTAGTTACAACGATCGACGTCGATCCGGATGCGTTGCCGTAATTCAAAGAAGTCGATGTGTAGGATGCCGTGAGCGTGTCGGTTCCGAGTGCAAGCGCGCCGCTGGGAATCACAATATAGACGCCATTGCTGCCGGGGCCGGGGATATCGAGCGTGGTGGCGGCCGAGGCGTAAGAGCCGCTGGAGAGCGTCACCGTGCCGGTAGGGGGAGTGCCGCCGTTCCCGGTCACGGTGACCAAGACCGACGCTGACTGAGCCGTCGTGACCGTGGGCTGGGCTAATAACGTGACTGTGGGCGCGGGTTTGGAAGAACCGGAGTTGGTGTAACCATTGATAAACTGACCGATGTCGAGCGACCCGAGGCCGGTGACCAGGCTGAAGCCGCCGGATTGGCCCAATTGATAACCCGCTTGACCGCCGCTGAGCCCGGTTGGGCCGGGAATGCTGTTGTTGCACATACTTGGGGTGGCCGTGGTGCAATTCGACACGCCGCTTGAGGCAACGGACACCTGATGAAACGCGGCCGGCGTGCCGGCTGCCATGGCGTAGAGCGAAGGATTGAGGTTGCCCTGCGCGGCGCGCGATTGCTGGTCGATTAGCGCGGCGACGCCTGCCATCCCTGGGGCGGCCGCCGATGTACCCGAAAAGACAGTGAACGGAGTTCCGCCGGAACCGCTGACGCAGCTGCCGTTGCCGGCTGCGAAACATCCGAAGTAGCCGTCGTGGTCCGCAGCAGAGAAAGAGACGTCGGGCGTGTAGCGCCCCGAGCGTGCAGAGGGCACGCCCGTGCCGGTTTGCCAGCTCGGCGTGAGGATATACGCGCTCACTCCTCCGCCTGAGGCTGCAACCTCTGAAGTTGAACCCGAGGTCAGTGGCTCGTTCCAGCCGCCTTCGGGAATATAGCTGAGAGCCGATGCAAGGCCAATGCCGTTGTTCGAATTCCAGTAAATGGACGGGTTGCTCGAGTCGTTAAATTCGGTTCCACCCACGCAGGTAGAGTAGCTGGAAGAGCAAATGTAATTAGGGCTGTCTGGATCGGGGTTCGCGGGAGGAGTGGTGAAGGCGATATCGCACCCCGAGGCGCCGGAGTCGCCGGAGGAGACGAAGACAGAGATTCCTTCGCCGGCAGCCTGCTGAAACAGGGCGTCCCAGTAATCCACTCCCGACGGTCCGGCCGCAAGCTCGCAGGCGCCGAAGCTGATTGTCATCACCTGGGCGGGAGCTGGATTGGACTGGACGAGGTACTGTGCGTCGACTCCGATGCCGCCGCTGGCGCTCGAGGCAGCGACCAGAAGCAGCGATGCGCCGGGGGCGACGCTGCCCGCGCGCAACACATCGAGCGTCGCTTCTCCCTGGTCGTCCAGCAATTCGCAGGAGGTGCCGCAGCTTTGCGGCGTGGTATATGCCGGCCCCGGATCGACCCCACCAAATGCTGTGGGAATTACCTCAGTGGGGTTGCTAAATGTGGAACCCGTGAGGCTTTTGAAGTTGTTGAAGTCGGCTGCATCGGTGCGTGCCTCGGCCACGATTCCGATTGCCGTTCCGGCGCCGGTGACACCCGCCGGCAGATCGTAGATAGTCGCAAAATCGTCCGGTCCGAGAAAGTGATACGTTGTGCCGCCGCTGGAGATGGTCAGGTTGGGCGAGATTGCTTCCTCGGGTGTCGCGAAATGGAACGGGCGCTCTTCGATCGTGAAAAGCCCACGGACGGACCGGATGGCAGGTGCCAACGCCGCGGGAATCGTGGGATCGGACGATACAGAAAGGAGCTCTTTGCCGTTCACCTTGTAGTAGTGGAGTTCGGTCCCGAAGGCCCGGCCCACGTTTGCCGCCGTTCCTGTGAACCCGACGAAGATGCGGCTCGGTGACACCCAGGTCACCTGCAGACCATGAGACTGCAGCCAGCCGCTGAGCGCAGCAATGTCGTTGTCGGATAATCCGAAGCGCTGGCCAATTTCGTCGGGCGTGAGCCAGTGGTGGTAATCCGGCGATGTGGGGTCCTGTTGATCCCGCAGCAACTGCTCGAAAGCCTGTTCCTGTTGAGAAGAGCGGGCAAGAACCAGCGTAATGTTCTCAGTCTTGAGATTGGCAGGAACAGCTCCTGCGTCGTTGGCGGGAACCGCCCACCGAGGACGATTATGGGCCAACGTCTGCACCTGCGCAGAATCAACTACGCGCGGAAGCAGATCAGGCGCCTGAGCGCCTGCCGCGCTTCCGACGAAGACTGCGGTTGCAAGCGGAAGGAGAATCGCGAGTTGCAAACCATTGCGCGGAGTCATCTTCTTTGACGTCTCCTTCACCCGGGAAGCATGAAAAGGTGATCAATCCGAATGCGCCCCAAGTAACTGACAACTGTGCGCGGATTTTCGATTGAGGCCGTAACAATTGTCGGCTGGATGTGACAGGCGTTCAATAACAAATCAGTGTTATATCAAGGCTTAGGCACAGGAAATGAAATTCGCTTGCAAATTGCAAGGAGAATTAGGATAAATGACGAAGTGGCGTTCCCCCGGATTCGGGTCTCAGTGCCTGAAGCGCCGACGGAAAGGATTTGAATGGCTGCGGTAAGCAGGAGGTCGAGATGAGCAGTGTGCGGGTGCTTGTAGGGACGCGGAAGGGTGCGTTCATTCTCAACTCCGACGGCAAGCGAAAAGACTGGACGGTGAGCGGGCCGTTCTTCACCGGCTGGGAAATCTATCACATGAAAGGCTCGCCGGTGGATCCCAACCGGATTTACGTGTCGCAGACGAGCGGTTGGTTCGGGCAACTCATCCAGCGATCGGATGATGGCGGCAAGACCTGGCACCAGCCCGGATTGCCTAATGAAGCGATTCCCGCTCCCGGCCCGCCAACGGCGCTGCCCAATAGGTTCGTATATGATTCGTCGCCGGAGACGGGAAAGCCATTGACTACACATCAGTGGTACGACGGCACACAGCATCCATGGGAGTTCAAGCGCGTGTGGCACATCGAACCCTCGCTCACCGATTCGGAAACTGTTTATGCGGGCGTGGAAGACGCGGCGCTGTTTCGTTCGACAGACGGAGGCGAGAATTGGAGCGAGCTCTCCGGCCTGCGCGGGCACGGCACCGGTCCCAAGTGGCAGCCGGGCGCTGGCGGCATGGGGCTGCACACCATCCTTCTCGATTCCAGCGATCTGAAGCGAATGTACATTGCTATCTCAGCCGCAGGCGCGTTCCGCACCAACGACGGCGGCGCAACGTGGAAGCCGATCAATAAAGGGTTGGTATCGGAATTCATGCCCGATCCGGCAGCCGAAATCGGCCACTGCGTGCATCACTTGGCCATGCACCCCTCGCGTCCGGATGTGCTGTTTATGCAGAAGCACTGGGACGTGATGCGCACCGACGACGCCGGTGAGAACTGGCGCGAAGTCAGCGGCAACCTTCCCACCGACTTCGGATTCGCGATCGACGTGCATGCGCACGAGCCGGAGACGCTCTACGTGGTACCGATCAAGAGCGACTCGGAGCATTTTCCGCTGGACGGCAAGCTGCGCGTCTACCGCAGCCGCACGGGCGGCAACGAGTGGGAGCCGCTCGCCAAAGGGCTGCCGGAAAAAGATTGCTACGTGAACGTGCTGCGCGACGCAATGGCTGTGGATACGCTCGACGATTGCGGAGTTTACTTTGGCACCACGGGCGGGCAGGTGTACGTGTCGGCCGATGCGGGCGACAGTTGGGCGCCGATCGTGCGCGACTTGCCGGCCGTGCTCTCGGTTGAAGTGCAAACGCTTAACTAGAGATTAGAGAATAGAGACCAGAGAACAGTGAACAGAGATTATGAAGACAAGAGCGAGAAGGCAGCGATGAGGAGATCTGTGCGTTGAGCGAGACGGCGAAGACGAGGGCGGCAACGGTACGCGTGGCGCTGCCATATCATCTGCGCAACCTGACGCACGTCGAGGGCGATGTGCTGCTTGAGGTTTCCGCGCCGGTCACGATTCGTGCCATCCTCGATGCACTCGAAGCGCGCTATCCCATGCTGCGTGGGACGATCCGTGAATACGAAACCGGGCAGCGGCGCGCATTTCTGCGCTTCTTTGCCTGCGAAGAAGACTGGTCGCTCGAATCACCGGACAAAGCTTTGCCCGGCGCAGTGGCAGCGGGGCAAGAGCCGCTGCTGATTCTGGGCGCGATTGCGGGCGGGTGAAAGAAGCAGGGAACAGGAAGCAGGGAACAGGGAATAGGGAACAGGGAATAGAGAATAGGGAATAGAGAATAGGGGATAAAGATCGCTCGTCGGTGCAAAGACGCCTAACCATCCAAACCCACAAACCTCTTGATTTGCGCGGCTGGGGCGCGTATGGTGCTCTTTTGCCGTCGCCTGTTGCGCGCTTTCGCGCGCCGGGGTGTGAACCGTGTCACTGCGCGGGATTGCGGATGGAGCCAACAAGCGCAAAGAGATGGTCCACGCAGGTGAAACTGAAGTTCTGGAGATGATTCGTGGAAGACCGAATTGAATACCAGGCTGTTGCCAAGATGATCGATCACTCGCTGCTGAACCCGACGCTGACCGATCGGGAACTTGAAGACGGCTGCGATTTGGCGGTTCGCTACAACGTTGCAAGCATCTGCATTGTGCCCTACTATCTGGCGCGTGGCGTCGAGCTGCTGAGCGGGTCCACGGTCCTTGCCACCACGACCATAGGCTTTCCGCATGGCGGGCACACGGCGGCGATCAAGCTCGCCGAGGTGCGGCAATCGCTGAGAGACGGTGGGCAGGAGCTGGATGCGGTCATCAACATTAGCAAGGCCAGGAGCGGGGATTGGCACTACGTGCGAGATGAGCTGCTGGCGCTTACCGAGGCCACGCATGCGGGCGGAGCCAAGATCAAAGTGATCTTCGAGAATGCCTACCTGGACGACGACGCCAAGATTCGTTTGTGCGAGATTTGCGCGGAGATCGGGGCCGATTGGGTGAAGACCTCAACCGGATATGCGCCCAGTGGAGCGACCGTCGCCGATCTTGAACTGATGCGGAAACACTCGCCGCCGCATGTGCAAATCAAGGCGGCGGGCGGCGTGCACGATCTGGATATGCTGCTGGCGATTCGTGCCATTGGGGTGAGCCGTGTGGGGATGAGGAGCACTGCGACCATTTTGGAGGAATTGCGCAAGCGGCTCGGACTGGAACCGATCTCTCACGACGCGCCCTCGCCGGCGTCCGCAAGTTACTAACCGCCGTGCTTGCCGCAGCGGCGATTTAGCCGAGCCATATCTGGTTCTCGTGTTCGATTCGAGAAGCAATCCAGGTCAGTGGGGTTACGAATGCCTTGGATTCCACGTTTTCTCCGGCCGGCTCCGCACATCGCGCGCGTTTCAGAAGCGCAGATTCGGCGAACCTATCCCGGGCTGCGCTGGCAAATCCTTGAATCCACCTTCATCGGATACGCGACCTTCTATCTGGTCAGAAATAACCTTCCTGTCGTCTCGAAGGAGATGGGCCAGGCGCTGAGCTACAGCAAAGACCAAATCGGCGACATGCTGGCGGTGATGGTCGCGGTTTACGGGCTGGGCAGGTTTCTGATGGGGGCGCTCTCGGACCGGAGCAATCCGCGCTATTTTATGCCGCTGGGATTACTGCTGACGGCGGCTTGCAATTTCGCTTTTTCCGCGGCGAGCAGTTATCCGGCGCATCTGGCGCTGTGGGGCATGAATGGTCTCGCGCAAAGCATGGGATGGGCGCCGTGCGGGCGATCGCTGAGCCATTGGTACAGCATTCGCGAGCGCGGAACGGTCTTCGGGTTCTGGAATCTGGCGCAGAATGTGGGCGGCGGATTGATCGGCGTGATCGCCGCATACTCCGCGGTGCTGCTTGGGTGGCGCTCGGCGTTCTACGTGCCAGGCATTCTGGCGACAATCTGCGCGATCTATCTGATGGTGAGGCTGCGCGACACGCCGCAATCCGAGGGGCTGCCGTCGATTGAGGAATACCGCAGCGACTATCCCGATGGAGGAAACAGCACTGCCGAACGCGAGCTGGGCACGCGCGAATTGCTGATCGACACCATTTTGAAGAACCGTGCCCTGTGGCTCGTTGCCGGGGCCAATTTCTTCGTCTACATTGCACGCTACGCCATGCTCGACTGGGGGCCGACATTTCTAAAAGAAGTGAAGCACGCGAGCCTTGGCGAAGGCGGCATCGGGACAGCGACGCTGGAGTTTTCAGCGATGTTGAGCACGGTGCTCGCGGGATGGTTGTCCGATAAGATCGGCGGGCGGCGCGGCGCGATCTGCGTGGTGTGCATGATTCCCGCGTTCTTCGCTTTTGTTGGCATTCTGTATAGCCCGAACAACCAGTTATGGCTCGACCTCGCGCTGTTCGGCGTCATCGGCTTCTTTGTCTATCCGGCGCAGATGCTGCTGGGCATTTGCGCGCTCGACGTCACTTCAAAGAAAGCGGTGGGAACGGCCAACGGGCTGCTTTCGATTCTCGGATCGCTGGGCCGCGTAGTGGAGTCGAAGGGCATTGGCGCACTGGCGCAGCATTATGGCTGGGATGCGGCACTCTACGGAATTCTCGCTTCGGTGGTGGCGGGCATTGCGTTGATGTCGTTTTTGTGGAACATGACTCCGAAGTCGACGCCTTGGAAGCCGCCGGCACAACCGGTCTAGAGACCGGCGCTATAGGCGGGAAATGCGTGGCGTTGGCCCGCTGCGTTCAGGATGAGACACGTATGGCGGACAATGGGACGCCCATTTTCGTGGTGGGCGAAGGCCGTGAAGAGCAGAAGCAGGTTCCCGTTGAGGCGGCGCCCGTCAGTCGTCGGAGGCTAGTTCGGCGATGGCGGCCCGGGAAAGGACCGGGCGCTTTTCGCCGAGGTAGCCGTCGGCGAAGATGATGTTGCGGGCGAGGCCGACCTTGCTGAGGCCCATGATGATGATGCCGTTGATGTCCAGCTCGCCCTTGCACATTCCGTGGAAGGCGGAGCGGGGAAAGCGATGGTGGTTGTTGTGGTAGCCGTCGCCGAAGGTGAGCGCCGCAAGAAAGGTGTTGTTCTTGCTGTTGTTCCTCATATTGAAATTCTCATAGCCGAAGGTGTGGCCGAAAGAGTTGACCGCCCAGACGGAGTGCTGAAAGAGCACGGTACGCAGAAAGGCCGCGAAGACGCAGCCCCACGCATCGGTCAACCCGCCGAAGGCATAGCCGACGAGCCAGGGAATGGCTATCGAGACAACGGGCCAGATGTAGTGGGTGCGGGCATAGAACTGGATGACGGGATCGCGCGCGAGATCGCGGCCGTAAATGTTGAGGTCGGTGATGGTGTCGTCGAACATCCAGCCGATGTGGGAATGGAAGAGGCCCTTGAGCGATGATTCGTGGCCGCAGTGACCGTCGACAAAGGGGCTGTGGTTGTCACCGCAGTGGTCGGTCTGGGAATGGTGGCGGCGGTGGTCGGTAACCCAGGTGAGCAGGGAGCTCTGAAACGACATGGAGCCGAATGCGCCTAAAAGGTACGCGACCCAGGGGTCGGTCTCATAGCTCTTGTGCGAGAAATAGCGATGGAAGCCGACGCCCGTACCCATTCCAACGATGAAGTACCCGACGAGAAAGGTGACGACCTCCACGGCGTGGATGGGATGGGAACGGAACCAGAAGATACTGGCCACGGAACCGGCGAGGGGAAGGCCGATCAGGAAGGTGTTGTCGATCCGCTTCTTGAGAGCGGCACGGCCAGCGATCATGCCGAGGGGCTGGCTAACAGCGGCGGGTTGGCTGGTACGGGAAAGGGCCAATTCGAACGCTCCAAGTCTCTCTGGTTTCTTAAGACTACATTCTCCGGCGGCAGCCGGGCTACGGTTTTTTAGCAGGTTGAGGATGGATCCTGCAGGCGCAGCAAATCTCGCCCGCCAAGACACCGCCGCGTCGTGATTGACGTTCGCTACGAATTAGGCGAAGATAATACGAAGGCTGTGGATCGGGTGGGGAGGACCTGCCACGCCGAGGAGCTACTGATGGCAGGAACAGGTGCATTGCGTTTAGAGCCGGCTGCGCGGAGGTTGATTTCGCCCGACAGGTGGACCGATGGCTATCCGGGGCCAGTGGCCTACAGCAGAGAGCTTGACGTGCTGCTCGACTGGGCAAGCAAGAGAAACTACCTCAAGCGGTTCGTGCCCAACATCGAGGCGAAGAACACCAAGCGCGACGAGGCGCTCAATGAACTGCGTCTCGCCTATCTGTTCGACCAAACGGGTTTTCCTGTTGTGCAATTGGACCCTCCCGGCGCGAAAAACAAGATCGGCGAATACCTGCTCGACTCGCCGGAGAAGGCCAACGTGTTCGTCGAGCTGAAGAGCCGGGGTTGGGAGAGCGAACTCTCGAAAGAAGAGATCGCGGCGGGCAGGCAGCTTCAGCCGAAGTACCGTAACCAAGTCGAAGGCGGCGCTGTAGGCAACTGGGACCCCGTCCAGCGTTGTATCGAATCAGATAAAACATACCCGAAGTTCACCGACAACCAGCCGAACCTGCTCATCATCGCGGACGACTTGAAGGTGCCCCTGCACCTCTCGCTCATCCACGTCCAGGCTGCGCTGTTCGGTCCCGCACCGCCGTATCCGGAGGACGGGTACTTCAATTCCAGCCGCTTCGAGAACATTGGCGGCCTCGGCATCTTCGGCTCATCCTCGTCGGGTGCAGGTCTGGAGTACGAGTTCATCATCTATCCGAACCCGCACGCCCTCCCAGCGGCTAGGCTGCCGCAGTCGTTACTGGACAAATTCAACGAGACTTGCACCTACAGCGTGAAAGGCACAGACCCGCGCAGGCCAGCGCCGGTGCTGTAGGAGGACAGCATGGGCGAGACAATCAGGGGAATGGTGGCGGCTCACGGGAAGCTCTACGTGCGCGGGGAGCAGGGTCTCTACACATTCAAGGACAATGGCAAAGAGCCGAACGAGTGGGACCAGGCGCACTTCTCCGCCGCGCCCGCCGACCGCCCGTTCGCAGACTTCTTCTTCGACGAGATCCACGAACTGGTCAATGGCTCAACCATCGTCAATGAGGATCGCCAGGAAATATGCGACGCCATCATGATCATGGTCACGGAAGGATTCCTGCCCGCGTATGAGGACCTTCGCGCCATCCGCGCCTTCAAGGACAACCCGCGAGTCCCGGCGCTCAACCGCAAGAAGCACTATGACGACTTCGTGCGGGCTCTGTGGCATGGATACAAGGACCTGATGCCCAAGGTCTTGTGTCTACTGGGCTACGACGTTGGCTTCCTCTTCCAGCGGGACGGGAACTTCAAGGCAGGACTAGAGGCGTTCGACACAGAGAACCGGGATTACCTTTTGCTCGACGTTGCTGAGTTCCTGCCCAGACAGCGCGACGGGTGGCAGCAAGAGATGAAGATGTTCCGCAACGAATACTTGGAGCATAGGGACGCCGATGTCGCAGCGCAGGTGGAGAAGTTCTACGAACCTACCTGGGCCGAAAAGGTATTTGTCCACGCATGGCGGACGGCTGCCGAGTTGATCGTATTCCTGCTCGAAACCAGATTCCCGCCGCAGATGTCGATCACGCACCGCGCTGCCGAAAGGCAATTCCCCAATCATCCACGCCTGTACGAGGTCTATTTGTGCGACCCAACGCAGGTGCAGCGCCGCAGCTTCACAAAGATCGTTGCGTAAAATACTCCCGGCGGATTGAAGGAGATGGAAGAGACTAGGTTCCAGGGAATCACGATCACACCGATCCGCCGCACGGAGGATGAACCATTCCGATACAGGCTCCGCGTGGATGGGGAAGCTGGGGACAGACGGAACGTTCCCTTGGTTTTTTCCTGGCGCCTGGACCCCACTAACCCCGCTAACCCCGCTGCCTTTGCCTGTCAAGCCCTCCTCCGCCCAAACAACCCCACCCGCGTCCCGTAAGTCGTTTATTCCCTATTCCCTAGTCCCTAGTCCCTGTTTTTCCAAGTTTGCCGATCATTTCGCCCTTTTGGCGCACAATATCCTCATGATCGACGAGTGGACAATCACGGCTACTGGCTACCTGATACCGGCCCCGACCCACCGTTCACGGTCCACGGTTCACGACTCACGGTTCCACGCTCTTCCTTTGCCTGCTTTTTATTCGCAAATGGCTACTCCCTGTTCCCTGTCTTTCTCGCTCCCTTGCTCCCTCGCTCCCTGCTTTTCTAATCCCTTTTCCCTAATCCCTGGTCCCTGTTTTTACCCACCCCCCCCATACTCCAGACCCCACCCCCCCCATCCGCAGAGGCCCACCCCCCCATGCCTGTTTGTGAAACTGTGAAACTGTGAAACTGTAGAGCCTTTAGAATCAGCAGCTTGCGTCCACAGTTTCACAGTTTCACAGTCTCAGTTTCACAGTTTTCGTTTTTGGGTCGTTTTCGATTTTCAGCTCACGCGTTGCGTGACTTTTTCGCCGACTTCCTGACCTGCTTAGTGCTCTTCTTTGCCGGGGCGGAGCATGAGGGCGCGGATGGCTTCGCGGGGATCCTTGCCTTCGTTGAGGATGAGCTCCATTTGCTCGGTGATGGGCATTTCCACGCCGTGCTTGCGGGCAAGGCCGAGAGCGGCGCGCGTGGTGAGCACGCCTTCAGCCACTTTGCCGCCGAGGGACGAAAGAATTTCGGGCAGCTTGCGGCCCTGGCCGAGTTGTTCTCCGACAGTCCGGTTGCGGCTGAGTGAGCCCGTGCACGTGAGGACCAGGTCGCCGACGCCGGAGAGGCCGGCGAGGGTTTCTCGGCGCGCGCCGCAGGCAACGGCGAGGCGAGTGATCTCCGCAATGCCGCGGGTGATAAGCGCGGCGGTGGAGTTGTGGCCGAGACCGACGCCAACGGCGATGCCGGCAGCGATGGCGATGACATTTTTGAGCGCCCCGCCGAGTTCGACGCCAATGACATCCGTAGAGGTGTAGAGGCGGAGGGTCTCCGACGAAAATTCCTGCTGGATGAGCGCGGCGACTTCCGGGTCGCTGAAGGCTACGGTAAGAGCGGTGGGTTGGCCTTGCGCAACTTCAAGGGCGAAGCTCGGGCCCGACAGCGCGCCGATGGAGAGCAGAAGCCCGGCAGGCTCGAAGGTTTCAGAAAGAACGTTGGTCATGCGGTAGAGAGTGCGATCTTCAAGGCCCTTGGTTGCGCTGACGACAAACTGGCCGATGCGAAGGTGAGAACGGACGCGGAGCAGTGTGGTGCGCAGGAACTCGGATGGGATAACGGAGACGACAATGTCGGCGGCGGTGATGGCCGCGCAGTCGCCGGTGACGGTGACGGCGGAGGGGATCGGGAAACCGGGGAGGAATTGGGTGTTTTCCTGAGCGTCGACGATCTGGCGGGCGAGCTCCGGGGTGTGCGCCCAGAGGGTGATCTGGTGGCCGCCGCGGCGGTCGAGCGAGAGCGCGAGAGCGGTTCCCCAGGCGCCGGAACCTAAGATGGCGATGCGGCTCATGCTGGCTTACGAGCTCCGATCCGGGTTTCAGTGCCGGCGATCAGGCGGCGGATGTTCTGGTGGTGCTTGACGATGATAAGCAGGGAGACGATGGCGCCGGCAGCAAAGAAAAAGGGCGGGCGCGCACCGGTAACGAGGAACCAGGCAAAAACAGGAAAGCTGAATGCCGCGACGATTGAGGAGACCGAAACGTAGCGGCTGATGGCCAGGACGACTGCGAAAACACCAATGGCGGCCAGAGCGGCCCAGGGCGAAACGACGAGGAACACTCCAAAGCCGGTGGCGACGCCCTTGCCGCCACGAAACCTGAGCCAGATGGGGAACATGTGGCCGAGCACTGCGCAGAGAGCCGCGAGAGCCTGAGCGGAGCGCAGCGGGACAGCGGGCATCCAGAGCGAAGCGAGGTAGCCGCCGAGCCAGACGGCCGCGCAGCCCTTGAGCACGTCGAGAACAAAAGTGGCTACGCCGAGGCCCGCGCCGCCCGCGCGAAGCACGTTGGTGGCGCCGATGTTGCCGCTGCCCAGGGAACGGATGTCCTGGCGGCGGAAGATGCGATAGAGCAGGTATCCCGTAGGGATGGACCCCAGCAGGTACGATACGACCGCTATGGCGAGGCCGGCGAGGAGCACAACGTGAGAGTGTAGCAGGTGGGGGTGAAGCCATTGCGGGAGGCCCCGAGGCGAAGACTGCGAACCCACCCCAGGCGCAAAAACAGAAGCGCGCCGAGGGTGGGGCACCTGTGAGCCGGGCATTCCCGTAATGTAAGGTGCGACGGCTAGGGCAAGCACGCTTCCAGATTAATAGAGCGCCTTGCGAGCGCTGCGAACCTCGGCAGCGAGGACTGCGAGCATTTTGAGGGAAAGAAGCGGGTCCGACTGCATCAGGGCGGTGAGATCGTCGCGGCTGACGAAGCTTACCTGTGCCCCGGCTCCGGCGGTCGCGCTCAGCGTATAGGGTTGATTGCTGATTACGCCGGGGAGGCCGAGAATGGAACCGGGCTGGGCCTGCGCGGCGAAGAGGGAGTGGCCATCCTGCGCCATGATGCTAAGCGTGACCACGCCATTGTGGAGGATAAAGATTCCCACGACGGGCTCGTCCTGGCGGAAGAGCGGTCGCTCGGACTCGCACGGGACGGGAGTGGAATGCGCTTCGAGAGCGCGAATCAGCTCGGGATCAGCAACAAACGCAGCGGGGTCAAGTTGCACAGATAGCCTTCCCAAGGGAGAAAAGTTCTTCATGGTGTGCTCCGGGTGGAGACATCGAAGCCATCATTTCATCAACTCGGGCTCTGATTTTGTGATTTGTGTCACGTTCGCTTGGTTAACAGAGTGGCGCCTAGCGCAGATCATTTGTTCCCGCCGGCGACCTGTGGCGCAGGGCGGGCAGTGATTCGAGGCAGCAAGTGCCGACGCCGGGCTCCGCTAGACTGGGAACTGGAAAACGGACAATGGCCGGCATTCTGAACAAGATCGGCACCACGCTGGAGATGATCAAGTGGGAACACTCGATCTTCGCGCTGCCGTTTGCGCTGACGGCCATGCTGCTGGCTGCGGACGGGTTGCCGGGCTGGAGAACGGTGGAGTGGATCGTCGTGGCCATGGTGGCGGCGCGATCGGCGGCGATGGCTTTTAACCGCTGGGCCGACGCGGACCTGGACGCCGGGAACCCGCGTACACGGACGCGGGCGATTCCGGGAGGGAAGCTGAGCCGGGAGTTTGTGCTGGGGTTTACCTGCGTGGCCGTGATGGTGTTTCTGGCGGCGGCCGCGGAGCTGAACAGGATGGCGTTGGAGCTGGCGCCGGTGGCGCTGTTGGTGCTACTGGGTTACAGCTACCTGAAGCGGGTGACGCGGTGGTCGCACCTGGGACTGGGGCTGGCATTGGGCCTGGCGCCCGCGGCGGCGTGGATTGCCGTGCGCGGCAGCCTGGACCCGCGCATCCTGGTGCTGACTGCGGCGGTCACTCTGTGGGCGGGAGGGTTTGATGTTCTCTACGCCTGCCAGGATTACGAACACGACCGTGCGGCAGGGCTGCATAGTCTGCCCCAGGCAAACGGGATCACGGCGGCGTTCTGGACGGCGCGCGCCATGCACCTGGTAATGCTGGGGCTGCTGATTTGGTTCGGTTTTCTCTTTGATTTCCGCATCCCTGGCTGGTCAGGCGTTGCCGCCGTTGGGTTGCTGCTGGCCTACGAACACTCGCTGGTTTCGCCGCGCGACCTGCGCCGGCTGAATGCCGCGTTCTTCACCATGAACGGCGTGATTGCGATGGTGTTTCTGGGGTTTGTGACGGCGGATTTGTGGATGAAGAGATAGAGAACAGAGATCAGAGAGCAGAGATCAGCGCGTTGGCACGCACCAGCGCGCGCTCCAGGGAACGAACCATTCACCGGAGCCTAATGGGCTATGTGCGCCGAAATCAGGAACCGGCGGCAAGGCGCTCTCATAAGCCTCCGACGATGCCTGTTGAAACCAAGCGGAGTTGCAGGGTTTGCGGTCGGGCAATCCGGACCAGCGGCATTCCAGGCTGCCCGTTTCAGTTTGCCATGCAGTAATCATTGAGCAACCCTTTCTTCCGCCCCTGATGGCTAATTCTGCATCAGAGCGTCACAGATTCCCCCTAATAATATAGTTGGCAAAATGGGCCATCTCACCCTCGTGGGATCGCTAACGTGTTAAAGCAAGCATATTTGGTTTGAGTTCGAGGCTTGCTCTGGAAATCGAATAGCGTATAGCCATGGTTCAACAGCATCTCAGTAGCAGCGTCACTGGAGCGGTCAAACACCTCACAAAGCACAACGGGCTGCGCTTCTGCAAGAACGCGCCCCGCACCGCGCAAAACGTGAATTTCTGCACCTTCTACATCAATCTTCAATACATGTGGTGCTGTACCACCCTGTTCCAGCAACCAGTCCAGAGTAACGGTAATTACGCTTACTGTTTCGCGGATACCGCCAGTCTGTGTTGATCCGGTTGACACATTGAGAAAATTCGAAGCACGACTGCGGTTGGCTATATTGAAAGATGCGATACCCATTGAGTCGGAAACTGCAACTGGAAGCACTTGAATACGAGCCGAAGATGCTGGTTGAGAAGCGGCGGATTTGCGCAGCAGATTGGCGAGCCACATATCTGCCTCAACAGCGACGACCTTTCCAGAGTGTCCCGCGCGCTGGGCAGCGGCAATCGTAAACATTCCGACGTTCGCGCCCACGTCCCATACCACCATGCCCTCCTGTACAAACTCGCGAGCGAAATCCAAGAGGTCACAATTCAAACTCGGTTTCCAGAAGCCCAGACTAGCGTCGGGCGAGACCAAGATTGGAACTGCTCTAAAATCGGCTGGAAGATGCCTCTTGATAATCCGGTTACAGCTAAGAAGCTCCAGAGGTCTACGGAGACAGATATTCATAAATGATCCCTGTTCCAGATTCCTTAACTGTCTTCCCAACAATCCTACTCCACTCTGTCTGTGCCGAGAATATGGAGCCTGCGAGGACTCTAGGCCGGCGATTGCTATGATGGCACCCATGAAGCCAGCTCGTCTCTTCTCTGCAGCCTTTGCCCTATGGGCAACCGTTTGTGGGTATCCTCCGGGATTCGCCCAAGCGAAGTCCCCCGCTCCGCCAGCTCAATCCGCCACGGTAACGGTTCCCTTCGTTGGCTGCGCATCCGACGGCCAGGTTGGGCCGCTCAAAGCGCCAAGCGGCAAAAGCCTGGCGGTCGCAATTCCCGCGGGGATGGCGCAACGGCTCGCCTACTACAAAGCGGAATACGGCATCGGGGTTCTCGCACCGCGAGGGTGGAATTGCTTTTCAACCTACGGCTCTAACGGCGCCAACTTGTTCGTCAGCCCCAACCCCATCGACTCGAAAGCACTTTTCTCGCTGGATTGGAAAGGGTTCGCGGGGCAGGTCGTCGAGGTGTCAGATTTAGATGGCGGCACGTCAGGGAGGTTTGAAGTCGCCAAGGTCATCGCGCGCGTGTTTCCTGCATACAAAGCTTTCGCGCAGAGCGTAATCGCGGAGGGGATCGAGCCGGCCAGCGACTTTCCCTTCGATCCCTACCCAAGTGACAAGCTGACCTATCGCGCCAAGAATGTTGTTGAGTTCGAAACTCCTGCCAATACGCAGGGACTAGGAACGGACTCGCGCCTGCAGATGAACGCGAGCCCGATCGACGGAGTTGCGATTGTCACCGGTGCGGATACTGACCTGACGCAATTGTCCGCGCGAGTGCCGGCGAGCGACAGCGACTTGATTCCGACCATGGTCGCGCAGGTTGAGATTGAAGCCGCAGCCACCTCAGCACAATAGGGCTCGGCGCATCGGGACCGCGGCCGATCGCCTGTGGTATGGTGCGAGAGGGACGCGCGGATGAGCTTTGGCTGCCGATCGCCCGCGGCCGGGAGCAGAAAGCAACAGCATGAAGATCGCGATTCAAGGAGAGCCGGGCTCGTTCAGCCACGAGGCGGCGCTGAAGCTAGTTCCCGACGCGGAGATTGTTCCCTGCGCGCTCTCGGCGGAAGTGTTTGCTGCGCTCGACTCAGGGGCAGCCGACGCCGCGGCAATTCCCATTGAGAACAGTCTGGCGGGATCGGTGCTCGAGCACTTCGACTTGCTGCTCCATAACGACGTGAAAGTGGTACGGGAAACGCTCGTGCGCATTCGCCACAACCTAATCGCCGTTGCCGGCGCATCGATAGATGAGATCGACCACGTGTATTCACATGCCGTGGCGCTGGCGCAGTGCCGGCGCTTCCTGGCCGAGCATCCGCGGATGAGGGCCGTTGCCTTTTACGACACCGCGGGAAGCGTGAAGCAACTGGTGAGCTTGAACGACAAGCACGCGGCGGCCATTGCAAGCCAGCAGGCGGCCGCGTATTACGGCGCGGAAATTCTTGCCCGCGGTATCGAAGACGATGCGGAGAACTACACGCGATTCTTCCTGGTGCGGCGCAGCGCTGAGGCGGAGACCGATCCCGCGGCGAACAAGATGAGCGTGGCCTTTACGCTGGAGCATCGGCCGGGCTCGCTGGTGGCGGCGCTGAGCGCATTGAGCGCGATGGGCACCAATCTGACCAAGATCGAGTCGCGGCCGGTGCAGGGCAGGCCGTGGGAGTACATCTTCTATGTGGATTACCAGATTGGCTCAAGCGGGGAGGGGACGCACGCCCTTGAGGCGTTGGGCGCGCACTGCGGCATGGTGAAGGAGCTGGGCCGCTACCGCGAGGCGCGCGGTGCTGAGAACGCGGGGACATGATGGGAATTGAGAAGCCTCAACAGCAAAAAGGGGATCGGCCCAGGCCGGTCCCCTTGCTTTTTAGGCGCGCTCGCGCTCTTAGAAGTGGTAAGCCACGCCAATGGTGGGCACAGAGACGTTGTACCAGCGGTTTGTGGTGAAGTTGTAGGTGCTCGTTCCCACGCCGAAGGTCGGCACTTTTGTCACCACGCCGCGATACTCGACGCGGACGTCGAAGCTGGGACTGACCTCGTAAGCAAAGCCGGCGCCGTACAAAGCGCCAACCTCCGTCTGCTGGTGCGCGTCGAGAGTCTTGGTGCCGGAGTTGTAGATGGGCAGGAAGATGATTCCCGCCGGGCCGGCCTCGACGAAGGGATTGAAATTCTTGAAGACGAAGGAGCGCACGTAAGCTCCGGAGATCTCCTGGGTGCGAGCCAGAATGCCGATGCCGTTCTGGAACTGAGGTCCGTAGTACGTGATTCTGTTCTGGTAGGTGAGGCCGTAGTTGGCTTCAAGCGCGCTGTTCGGCGTGAGCATGAAACGGTAGCTGACCAATCCACCGTAGGCAGTGGTGGAGTGGACTTGAACGTCGGTGGAAGAAGCCTTGTATGGCTCAATCAGCGCGGTTCCGCTCAGGCTGATGTCCTGGCGGCTTTCCTGAGCGCGGCCTGCGGCCACGCACACGACCAGCAGACAGACAAAAAAAGCGATCCTCTTCATTCGATCCTGATCCTCGCGACTGCACAACCGTCCGGCTGGCAAAAACCCTGTCGATTCCGGCGCACCGGAAGGTCCCGGGCCCCGCTCTCAGAATTGTAAATGGCCGGAGCGGGTTGGGGCCTGTCATCCGAGTCCGAACGCCGGTGGCGGAAACATCTGAGGCTATAGACGCGCGAAGAGGCAAGAGGGAAGTGACTAAGGCACCGAGAATTGGGAGTAGCCAGTAGGGAGTAGGGAATAGAGAATAGCTAAACGTCCGCCGCGACCCGGGAGATTTGCCGGCCTTTGAGAATTGTCAACGCACAAAGCAAACGGCGGCGCGGTTCCCTCGTCAGTCTTTGAGGCGGATTCCTACTCCCTATTCCCTACTCCCTATTCCCTGTTTTTTCATCCTGCGCGCTCTACGTGGTAGAAGAATGGCGGTCCCTGCTCCCTGGCCAGGTTCTTGAGCGTTTGCAGGAAGGCCTTGGCGGCGTAGGAGAGCGTGGCCTGACGGCGGTGGGCGAGACGCAGCACGCGGCGCACATCCAGCTCGTCGACGCGTACGCGGACTAGGTCGCCAGTTTCCAGTTCCCGCGCCACGGCGAGATGGGGAACCAGCGCCACTCCATTTCCCATGGCCACAAAACGCTTGATGGCCTCAATGGTGGGCAACTCGATGCCCATGTTGAGCGGGGTACGGTAGCGCTGGAAGGCCTCAATCACCTTGCGCCTGAGCGGTGAGGCCACGTTATGCGCGATGAAATTCTCGTTGCCCAGGTCGCGGATGGAGACGCACTCCGCCCGGGCCAGCGGGTGATGCGGGCTGACAATGAGAGCCAGGCTGTCGCCATATACGGCGATGGTGCGAATCTGCGCGGGATCGGGCCGGAATGAAATGATGCCGAGTTCGAAGGTGCGCAGGTTCAGCTCCTCGGGAATGTGCGAGGCCAGCATGCGTTGCACGGTGACGCCGACATGGGGAAACTCGCGGCGGAAGGCGTCGACGGCTGGCAGCAGGTACATGCAGGTGTACTCGTTGGCCGCCAGTTGCAGGTGGCCCCGCTCCAGGCTCTTCAGCTCGTCTAGGGCGCTTGCGGCCTCGCGGCGCAGGGCCAGCAGGCGCACCGCGTACTCGCGCAGCAGCGCGCCGGCGGCTGTGAGCGAGCCATCGCGTGCGGCGCGGTCGAAAAGCGTCTCGCCCACCGCGCCCTCCAGTTTGCGGATGACCTGGCTGACGGCGGGCTGAGTACGGTGCAGGCGCACGGCCGCGCGGGAGAAGCTGCGCTCCTCGGCAACGGCGAGAAAGGTTTCGAGCTGGCTGAGTTCCATCGCTGCTCCTTCGGAAGGCGGTCGAAGCCAAAGGCCCAAGCCGGCAGCTTCTAGTATAAGTAATTCTAATCGATTCTAAAAGAATTATAACTTTGCCTTATAATGCACGGATGGGCGACAATAGACGAACTGGACAAGGTCGGTCTTCCCGGCAGGTACACAGCAGGCACAAACATGAGCAGCGATCCAGTAGTTTTCTTTGACACCACCCTGCGCGACGGCGAGCAGTCGCCCGGTTGCAGCATGACCACGCAGGAAAAGCTCACCATGGCCCACGCCCTGGAGGATTTGGGAGTGGACATCATCGAGGCCGGCTTTGCTATGGCCTCGGAGGGCGACTTTGCCGCCATCGCTACAATTACGCAGGCCATTCGCAAGCCCCGCATTGCGTCGCTGGCTCGCGCCAAGACCGAGGACATCGAGATGGCGGCGCGTGCGTTGCAGTTTGCCGACCGGGCGCGCATCCATGTGTTTCTGGCGTCGAGCGATCTGCATCTCGAGTACAAGCTGAAGATGAGCCGCGCGGAGGCGCTGGAACAGTGCGGCGAGAGCGTGCGCCTGGCGCGGTCGCTCGCCGACGATGTGGAGTTTTCGCCCGAGGATGCGACGCGCTCGGATCGCGACTTTCTGGTGGAGATGGTGCGCATTGCCGTCGAAGCCGGCGCGACCACGATCAACATGCCCGACACCGTGGGCTACGTTACGCCCGAAGAGTACGGCGCGATGTTTCGCGAGGTGCGAGAGCGCGTTCCCGCAATCGACGAGAAGGGCGTTGTGCTCTCGGCGCACTGCCATGACGATCTTGGCCTGGCCGTTGCGAATTCGCTGGCGGCCATTCAGGCGGGCGCGCGGCAGGTGGAGTGCACCATTAATGGCATCGGCGAGCGGGCCGGCAACGCGGCGCTTGAGGAGATTGCGGCGGCGCTTTACGTGCGCGGCGACCGCTTCGGCGTGTCGACGGCCATCAAATTAGACCAGCTTTACCCGACCAGCGAAGTGCTGGGCCAGCTCATCACCTTCAGGCCATCGCCGAACAAAGCGGTGGTTGGCGCCAACGCATTCGCGCACGAGTCGGGCATCCACCAGCACGGCATGCTGGCCAA
>JBEKAJ010000014.1:0-22876 GCA_050018295.1 Occallatibacter sp.
ATCACGGTTGCGCCCAGAATGCCGATGGCGATATAGAGCATGGCGCCGTTGGTGACGATCGACGGCGAGGGCACAACAAGATTGCGCAGGATCGGCCAATAATCCGGGCGGGAAAGGAACATCTGAGCGCCGAAGAGCGCGATGATGGTGCCGATGAGCGCGATCACCAGCGCCTCAATGTAGCGGAATCCCCAGCGCTGCAACATGAGGATCACCAGGACATCAAGCCCGGTGATGAGGACGCCATAGAAGAGCGGAATGTGAAACAGCAGGTTCAGCGCGATGGCCGAACCAATGACTTCGGCGAGGTCGCACGCTGCAATGGCCACTTCGGCCATGATCCAAAGCACGAAGCTCGCAACGCGGCCATAGCTCTCGTTGCAAAGCTGTGCCAGGTCGCGCTCCGTGGCCACGCCAAGCTTGAGCGAAAGGCTCTGGAGCAGGATCGCCATCAGGTTCGACAACATGATGACGAACAGCAGCGTGTAACCGAAGCGCGAGCCGCCAGCGATGTCGGTGGCCCAGTTGCCGGGGTCCATGTAACCCACGGAGATCAGGAATCCCGGACCCAGGAATCCCAGCAGCCGCCGCCAATACACTGGCGAGCGGGAGATGCGGACGCTTGAATGAACCTCGGGCAACGAGGGTTCGGTGAGCACGGTTCGGGTTACGACTTCTGTAGACATAGATTTATGGGAAGAGAGACCGCGAACTCCCTCAACTCCAATATGCCACAGATTCTTAATTATGGTTAATATTTTTGCTTAGATTTAATTACGATGATCGTTCCGGACGTAACCAGACCGCCTCTGCAGCCGGCCGGCCCAGGATTGCATTCCCCGTAGGTAGATCAATTAAAACGGTTTGATCGTAATTCTGGCTCATGACGCGCAGGCTCTTGCCGGGGCCAATGCCGGCGGCGTGGAGGAACTCGAGCAGCTTGGGATCGCGCTCGTGGAGGCTGATGACGGTGTACCGCTTGCCAGCGACGGCCTGGGAAAGTTGCATCTCGCCGCGACGCTTGCGTTCGGCGGGATTGACCGGCAGGACCGCGTTGCCGTGCGGACAGGCGCCGCCCTCGCCAAGTTTCTCCTTGAGCTTGGCCTCGAAGGCCGGCGAAACCGCGTGCTCGAGCCGCTCCGCCTCCTCGTGAATCTCATGCCACTCCATTCCGAAGACTTCGCTCAACATGCGCTCGATGAGGTGGTGGCGCAACGCCGTGCGGTAAGCCATTTCGCGGCCTGCCGCGGTGAGGCGAACGATTCCGTCGTCGCCCACCTTCACGCAGCCGTCGCGCTTGAGCCGCTTGACAGCCATGGTGACGGCCGGCGCGGAAACCTCGAGCCAATGCGCGAGCATCGCCGGAATTACCTGGCGGCCTTCGGCCTCGGCCTCCAGAATGGCCTTGAGGTAGTTTTCCTTCGAAACGTGAATTGCGTCTTTCATGGCTGTGCCGGAGTTCAGTCTAAATCCCAAGAGTCGGCATGGAGGCGAAGGAATGGGGTGAAAAGGCTCCGCGTTTAAGCGGAGATTTGGGCGGAAAAAAGATTTTTGGCGCGAAAACTCTACTTATAAGCGAAGGGATTTCAGGAATTCAGCGCCTCGAGGCGTAGAAAGTTCGATCAAAGCTATACCTTGAAGCGAAGATCGCAGCAAAATAAATTGCATTTGGCCCACATTGTGAACTGAAGTTTGCCGATAATTATGCGGGTTTGCGGTACGGTGGATAAATAAGCCAGTAAACAGTGGACCGGGAACGGTGGGCGGCAGCGGCTGTCAGCTCTACGCAGAGGTGTGGGCGGAGGGAGGAGAACAGGGAAGCAATAGATCGTTGGGGTTCTTTCGCCCGCTGACGCGGGCTTGCGATTTCGATTGCGTCGACTGCCCCCAGGCTCGCGCCTGGGGCTATCGTCTTTTGCCCGCTAACGCGGGCTGATTTTCACCAGAGGGCGGGGGACAGAGGACAAAGGACAGTGGTTAGTAGTTAGGGGTTAGGGGTTAGTGATTAGAACCCTGAGCAGTGGTGCGTGGGTTGAAAGGGAGTGGGCGATGAGGGCGATGGAGCGGAAGGTTTTGCTGAAGAAGCTGGACAAGGAGATGCGGCATTACCGGCTGGCGGCGAGGGAAGAGAATCCGACTAACGAGCTGCTGCGAACGGTGCGGAAGGTGCTGCGTGTACCGATGAAAGAGATGGCGGGAAAGATGGGAATCGTGGAGTCGACACTTTTCCAACTGGAAGGGCGGGAAGGGACAGGGTCGATCACGCTGCGGGCGCTGGGGCGGGTGGCGGAGTCGATGGGTTGCAAGGTGGTGTACGGGGTGGTTCCGGCGAACGGGAAAACGCTGGAGGAGCTGGCGGAGGAGCGGTTGTGGAGGGATGTGTTGGGCAGCGGGGTTAGCGGAGCTAGCGGAGTTGGTAAGACAGCAGCGGTGTTGGCGGGGAAACCGGAGTTAGCCGAAAAGAAAGTGGCGTGAGGGGAGCGGTGCAATGGCAGAGGTCAGGAAGTTCGGCGAGAAGGAAGAAGGGGCAGGACAGCGAGAGAGCAAGTCAGCGGGTCGGCGAGTCAGCGGGGCAGGCAAGAAGCGAGGGGGCGCAGGAAAGACGAAGCAAGGAGATGTTGGAAAGACGCGGACACGGAAGGTGAAGGGGTACGGGGTGGATCGGTTGCGGACGGCGACGGAGAGGAGGATGGCAGAGAGCAGCGAGGCGCTGGCGCAAACGCTGATGGACAACGCGCTCAAGGGGAGGCTGGAAAGCGTGAAGATCCTGATGAAGCTGGCGGAGGAGGAGAAGGCGCGGAGAGAAGAAGAGAGAGAGGAAGATACGCCGCGGCTCTCTGAGCTGCTGGTTGGCTCGGTGGTGAAGGTGGGGCAGATGTGGGATGGGCATGAGTGGAGGCGAGTAGCTAAGAGCAGGATTTTGGAGGAGGGTTGCGCAGAGTGGGGTGATCTTGTCGGTCGTCGTAAGGAGCCCGTGAGGAATGATGATGATGAATTGGAGGAGGCGGCGTGAAGGACAGTTGTCAGTGGTCAGTGATCAGTTGTCAGTGGTCAGGAGGGCGGCTTCTAGCTGCTGGCTTCTAGCTTGGCTGCCGGTGGAAGCGAGGGAGTGGTGTGGGCGGTGGTGGAGGGGGGCGTCCGGGATCTGGGTGATTCGGGGGTCGGTGGGTCGCTGCCGACCGACTTGGCGGGGACAATCGGAGGAACATCCTAAGATCCGGATAGCGACCGTGCGGGCGCAGCTTCGTGGATCGCCGACGATTCATGCGTCGCCCACAACGCTCCGCTACTACCGGAAGGGATTGCCTATGAGGGAATTGGGATGAAATGCTGAGTACGTTATGAAACCGCTTTGGTTTGCTTTGGCTCTTCTTTTTCTCGTTGTTCAAGCCCCTGCTTTCAGTGGGCAGGCCAGGTCTAGTTCAACAAGCAAGCCGGTTACGCAGGCAGAGCTGTGGAAGCTTGATGCGACCTACAGGGATCCAACACTTGGGGTCACGTTTCAATATCCCTCGGCCTGGAAAGCAATGACCGAGTGGGCATATCACCCACCGGCGCTGAAGGATTCATTCGCGCCGCCAATTGCAGAATTCGCCTACGATGGAGGTTTCTCCAACGATCGAATTATTGGTCCTTATTCGTCGACAAACCTCGAAGGCTTTGGGATCGAATACTCGGCTATCAAGTCGGAAAGCGCAGCTAAGTGCCAAGAAATGGCCGCTTCGCTGGCGGAACGCCCGGGACACCAATCAGTGGTCTTTGGAGGCCGTTCTTACTCGGTGTATGAAACCGGAGAGGCGGGCATGAACCAGTGGATTTACGGGAGTCTCTATACAACGTTTGCCAAGCATACCTGTTTTCTGTTCGAAACAGATGTTGCGGAAGCTTCGGAGAGCATCTTGGATAACGTCCACGGATTGACGGCAGCGCAACTCCGTTTTATCGAAGCGCACTTGCGGGAGGTCATGAAGTCCGTACGGATTATGCCGAGCAGATGACGTTGGGGAGCGATAGCCGTGGCCCCAGCCGAATCACCGGCAATGCGGGAGTTACTCGCGTTTTGGACGGGTCGATACGGGCATTTCCCCGGATGTTCTGGGGCGGACTTGGGCCCGGGGGCTGAAGCCCGCGTTCGTTTTGGAGCGGTTGCGGCAGTCGGGAATGAATCCCCGACCTACCAGCAAAGCCCCTAAGCAAGATCGAGTGGGGTGGGTTCGTGCTATCCCCGGTCCCCGAAGGCGAGGGACCGGGGGCACCCATTTCCTGTGATGTGAGGAGACCGCGAAGAGCAGAAGCGGGTCCTTCGACTCCGCTGAAAAACGCTTCGCTCAGGATGACACTTCAGTGTGCAGTGAACAGTTTTTCGTGCTCGGGGGAGGGTTGTGCGATCCCACCCTTCGCCAGAAAGAAGGCGAAGGATGGGGCACCCATTTTTGTGGTGGGCGAGGGGCAGGAAAGGCAGCTCGGATCCTGAGAGTAATCTGGTTGGGGAGAAAACCGATGCATCGACCGTGGACTGCGCCAATTCCTCTGCTTCTGCTTTTTCTTTTTGTTTTGCTGGTTGGACCGCGGACGGCGAACGCGCTGGGAGAGCCGAAGTTTGTGAGCACAACGCCGGCGGCGGGAGATTTTGTGCTGGCGGCAAATGGACAGGCGGCGACGCTCGAGGTGAGCGGCAAGGACTGGCCCGGGGTGGTTAGGGCTGTGGGTGACTTGAGCCTGGACGTGGGGCGGGTGACGGGACACGATGCGCCGGTGATCAAGAGTGGGGCAGCAGGCGAGCTCGCGAAGGACAGGCGGACGGCGGACGGCGGCGAGGTGGTGTTGATCGGGACCATTGGGAAGAGCCCGCTGATTGACTCGCTGGTGCGAAAACACAAATTGGACGTGAGCGGGATCGAAGGGCAGTGGGAAGCGGCGGTGACGACGGTGGTGGAGCACCCGATGCCCGGAGTGCGGCGGGCGCTGGTGATTGCGGGGGCGGACAAGCGCGGGACGATCTACGCGATCTACGACCTTTCAGAACAGATTGGAGTTTCGCCGTGGTACTGGTGGGCCGATGTGCGGGTGCCGCACGCGGATGCTTTGTATGTTCAGCCGGGACGGACTGTGCAAGCGACGCCGGCGGTGAAGTATCGCGGAATCTTTTTCAACGATGAGGCGCCAGCGCTTTCGGGATGGACGAAGGAGAAGTTCGGAGGGATGAATCACGAGTTCTACACGAAGGTGTTCGAGCTGCTGCTGCGGCTGAAGGCAAATTTTCTGTGGCCGGCGATGTGGAACAACGCGTTTGCGGCGGACGACCCGGAGAACGCGAAGCTGGCGGATGAGTACGGGATTGTGATGGGGACCTCGCACGAGGAGCCGATGATGCGCGCGGAGAAGGAATGGACGGCGGGGCACCATGGCGCTTGGGACTACTCGACGAATCAAAAGGAAATCGACGAGTTCTGGCGCGCGGGGATGGAGAGAGACAAGAATTACGAAGAAGTTGTGACGCTGGGGATGCGCGGCGAGGGAGACACGCCGATGAGTGCCAGCGCGAATACGGAGCTGTTGGAGCGGATTGTCGCGGACCAGCGAGAGATTTTGAAGGAGACGGTGAACCCGGACCTCGAGAAGGTTCCGCAGGTGTGGGCGCTCTACAAGGAGGTGCAGGGCTACTACGAAAAAGGCATGCGCGTGCCGGACGATGTGACTCTGCTGTGGAGCGACGACAACTGGGGTGATTTGCGGCGGCTGCCGACGGCGGATGAGCGGAAGAGATCGGGCGGAGCGGGGATCTACTACCACTTCGATTATGTAGGCGGCCCGAGATCGTACAAGTGGCTGAACACGAATTATCTGCCGAAGATCCAGGAGCAGATGCATCTGGCGCTCGCGTACGGAGCGGACCGGCTGTGGGTGGTGAATGTGGGCGACGGAAAGCCGATGGAGTTTCCGATCGAGTTCTTTCTGGATTACGCGCGGACGCCCGGGCGCTGGGACAAGGACCACCTGGACGAGTTTACGAAGCTGTGGGCGACGCGGGAGTTCGGGCCGGAGCATGCGGACGAGATTGCGACAGCGATGGAAGAGTATACGCGGTACAATGGGCGGCGGAAGCCGGAGCTGATCGATGCGACGACTTTTAGTTTGGCGAATTATCACGAGGCCGACCGCGTGGAGGCGGAGTGGCGCACGCTGGCCGAACGCGTGGACAAGCTGGCTGCGGGGCTGCCGGACGACGAGCGGGCGAGCTACTTTGAGCTGATTCAGTATCCGGTGGATGCGTGCGCGAATTTGACCGAGATGTACATTACTGCGGCCCGGAATGCGGCGGATGCGCGGGTTGGGAATCCGCAGGCGAATGCAGAGGCCGATGAGGTGCGGGCGATGTTTGAGAAGGACGCGGTGCTGAGCGACGAGTATAACCACAAGCTGCTCGACGGCAAGTGGGACCACATGATGGACCAGACGCACATCGGCTACACGGCGTGGAACGATCCGCCGGCGAATGTGATGCCTGCGGTGAGCTGGATCGAGGCGCCGGAAGCGGGATCGCTGGGCGTCAGCGCGGAGAATGCGACGTTTACGCGAGCTGGAGGGCGGTTTGGGTTTTCGCTGGGGACGATTGATTCGGTAGCTGACCAGACGCGGACGCTGACGCTCTTCGATCGCGGCAAGACGCCTGTGGAGTACACGGTGGAGACGAGCGCGCCGTGGATTGTGGCGAGCGAGGCCGGCGGAACGGTTGGGGCGACGGAGCAGAAGGTGGTGCTGCATGTGGATTGGAGTAAAGTGCCCGCGGATACCGATAGCGCGGAGGGGACGGTTACGGTGAGCTCGGGCGAGGGACGGCCGATGAACTACACGCTGCGCGCGCTGCGGTTGCCGGTGACGCGTGCGGACGCGCAGGGGTTTGTGGAAAGCGATGGATACGTGGCGATAGAAGCGGCGGATACTTCTGGGCGCACGGCCGACGGGGAGACGCATTGGGAGGAGTTGCCGGGCTACGGCGAGACGCGCTCGGCGATGACGGTGTTTCCGGTGACGGCGGAGAGCAACACCGATTCGAAGGCGGGGCTCACGTACAAAATCTATCTGTACGACGCGGGCGATTTTCAATTGCAGGCCACGCTGGCGCCGACACTGAACTTTGTTCCGGGGCGAGGGCTGCGATTTGCGGTCTCAGTGGATGGGGGCCCAAGGACGGTGGTGGACGAGCTGGAGCACAACTCCCAGCAGGACTGGGAGCAGGCGGTGAGCGATGGAGTGCGGCGCGTCACGGCGCCGCTGACGATTGCGAAGCCGGGAACCCACACGCTGGAGATCTGGGCGGTCGATCCGGGATTGGTGCTGGAGCGGGTTGTGGTGAGCCACGGGCCGCTGAAGCCAAGTTATCTGGGACCGCCGGAGAGCGCGCGATGACGCTGAAGTCGCTGTAGTGATCATCCCTCGTCGCAACTTGAACTAACGTGCGGAAAGTGCGTGATGCCGGCGAACTGGTGCGGGCCTGGAGGCCCGCACGACAGCCGGTCTGGAGACCGGCGTTACGAGAGTTCGAGACCGGACTACTTGACGCGTCTGGAGACCGGCGTTACGAGAGTTCGAGGCCGGACTACTTGACGCGTCTGGAGACCGGCGTTACGAGAGTTCCCAGCCGGCTTCACTTGACGCGGACGGTGGGCTCGACGGAGAGGCCCGGCCGGAGCTCGTGGCGCGGGTCTTCATTGGCCAGGTCAGTGAAGTCGATGCGCACCGGAATGCGCTGGACGACTTTGACGTAGTTGCCGGTGGCATTCTCGGGCGGAAAGAGCGAGAGCACCGAGCCGGTGGCTCCGCCGATCTGCGTGACGCGGCCGCTATAGTTTTTCCCTGTTGAGTCGATGTGGATTTTGACGGATTGGCCGGCGTTCATGTGCTTGAGCTGCGTCTCCTTGAAGTTGGCTGTGATCCACAGGTCCTGAAGCGAGACCAGGGTGAGCAGGTTCTGGCCGGCGGCGACGTTCTGATCGATCTCGACGCTCTTGCGGGTGATGATTCCGTCAGCGGGAGCGACGATTTTGGTGTAGTTAAGGTTGAGCCTGGCCTCATCGAGCTGCGCCTGAGCCTGTTGGACCTGGGCGTCGGCCTGTTTGGCGCGGGCGCTCTGCGCCTCCACCTGCTGCGGTCCGGTTTCGGCGTACTTCAACATCGCCTGCGCCTGCAATTCCCGTTCGTGGGCAACGCGCACGGCGTCGCTGGCGGCCTGCTCGTTGGCACGCGCGTCGGCCAACGCCGCTTTGGCGGCATCGGCTGCGGCAACGGCGGCATCAAACTGCTGCTTGCTGATGACGTCCTTCTCCACCAGCGGTCTATAGCGCTCCAGATCCGCCTGCGCCTTGGTGTTGTTGGCCGCTGCCTGGGCCACCAGGGCATGCGCCGCCTCGAGTTGCTTTTCCGCCTGCGCCACTGCTGCCTGCGTGCCGCTGACATCGTGGCCAGCCGAGTTCAGATTGCTTCCCGTATTCACCGTGACGATGGGCACATTGACGCGTGCCGCCGCGGCATTGGCCTTGGCGCTGGCCAGAGCAGCCTCGGCATTCTCAACAGCAACCTGGTAGTCGCTCGGGTCCAGCTCGACGATGGGGTCGCCCGCCTTCACGGTCTGGTTCTCTTCCACATCCACTTTCAGGACGTGGCCCGAGACACGCGCGCTGACCTGAATGAGGTGGCCGTTGACCTGCGCGTCGTCAGTATCCTCGCTGAAGGTGGAGTGCCACCAGATGCCGAGGGCGACGAGCGCCACCACCAGGATGGCGACGATGATCAAGCCCCTGCGGCGGGACCGCGGCGCCTCAATCTCTGTCTCTGCCGATTCGTTGGGTTCCGGTGTTGGAGTTGGATCCGCCACGTTCACTTCCCTCCTAAGTATTTCTTGTAATCCAGCCCGTCTCCGAGCGCGCGGGCGAGGCTGAGCTTGGCCACGTTATCGCGATAAAGACTGGCCACATATTGGCTGTCGGCCTGCGCGACCGATTGCTGCGCCTGGCTGACGGCAAGGTTGTCGCTGACGCCGTTCGCATAGCGCTCCTGCGCCTCTTTGAGAGCTTCGCCAGCCAGATCCACGCTGGACCGCGCGACTTCGACCTGCTTTTGCGCCGCTGCGATGTCGAGCAACGCGTCGCGCACGTCGGATTCGATCTGCGCGTTCTTATCGCTTAACTGCGCCTTCGCGGTGTCGAGTTGCGCCTGCGCCTGCTCGGCCATGCCGCGCAAGGCAAATTCGTCGAAGACCGGCACGCTGAGCGAGGCCGTGGCATCCACGGTGCCGTGCGAGTGAGCCAGCGTGGTGCCGATGTCGCCGTAGTCGGCGTCAGTCTCGACGGTGGGAAAACGCGCGGCAGTTGCCGCTTTGCGCTGATCAGCCGCGGCCGCGGTTTCCTCGACCAGAGCGGCGAGATCCTTGCGATTCGCTTTGGCCTGCTGGATGAGTGCGTTCGCGTCGAGCTGGTCGAAGGGTGCGTAGGGCGCGGTGTCGGTGAGATTGAAACTTTGCGCCAAGGGCAAGCCGATGCAGCGAGCCAGGGCTAGCTTGTCTTTTTCGAGCGAGTCCTCGGCCGCGATCAACTGCTGCTCCAGAGATTGGTAATCGACGCGGGCACGCAACTCGTCGAGCAGCGGCGCCGTGCCGGCCTGATGATTGTCGACAGCCTGATCGAGCGAGACCTTCGCTGTTACCACCTGCGCTTGAACGCTGCTGACGTTCGTCTGGTCGGCCAGAACAAGAAGGTAGGCGTTGCCGACGGTGAGGACCACCATGTCGCGGGCATCCTGAGCCGACAACTGCGCGGCGGCAAAGTTGTGGCGCGAAGCGAGATAGTTGCGCAGCGATTGAACGTCAACCAGCGACCAGGTGAGCGAGGCGCGAACGTCGGTGTAGCCGAACGGCCCGATGATCTTGGGGAAACCCGGAATGCGCAATCCCTCGGCGGGCAGATCGGTCTGCATTTCTGCTTCCCTGGCGGTGAAGTCGACGGAAGGCAGAAGCGATTGCAACTGGCTGAGGCGCGCCGCTCGGGCGCCGGAGGTTTGCGTACCGCTGAGAATGATTCCCAAATTCGATTGCAAGCCGCGCTGGATGGCGTCTTCGAGCGAGAGATCGATGGTCTGCGCAGAGGGCTGGCCTTTGGTCACGCCGCCTTGAAAATCCGCAGCCGATGGCGGGGAGGGCATGGGGGGCGGCGGACTCACGGAGGATTGCGCGGCCGCAGCCCGACCCAAAAGACAGGGCCCCAACACGAGGGCCGCGACAAAAAAGCGGATTGGGCTGTGACTGAAACGCTTTGCCAAATTGAACCTTGCTCAAGAACGGCGAACGCGGCCGCCCAAAAACGGCCGTACTAGAAATGGATGCCTCGAAAGCGCTGCACGGTTCTTAAATCTAGTGTATCGAATGCGGCATCCAATGGCTGCTTCAACGGCAGTGGGTTGGATTTGAGGAACCTTCCCACAGGGGCTGAAGCCCCAGCCGTATTTGGAGGCTTTTTATGGCACGGCTGAAGCCGTGCCTTGACACAATGAGTGGTCCGAAACCGCCGCGAATTCTTAGGCGAACAAAACGCTCGGCGATCTTTGTGCTGATTTTGCGCTACGGGAGATCGAGGAACCGCCTCTGCTAGGTTTGTTCTGCCGAAGTTTCCGCATTGCCGGTAACACACCCGGAATACCGAATGCTGACGCGAGGCGCATCCATGGGGAACAAACCGCGCGAGCGGCCTCGATCAATCTGCGCTGGGAAGCATGACTCTTTGATGTGAATTGAGGTACTGACAAACGAGTGCCTTTTGAGATCGTGTTCTATGTATGTGGCCTGAAAATCACAATCTGATAAACGCTGTTGTCGTGAAACCAGATCAGGATACCCCGTGATGGCCAGATAAGCTTCATCCCACCGTCACGCCATTCCATCGGTCCTGCATCGCCGTAGATCTTGCGGACTTTGTCCGCCGACATGCCGAACTTTACACCGCTGCCAGTAACGCCTTTGAAGCGTTTCTCGAAGCGAAGTTCGATTGCCTCGTCCTTATCGTTCAACAGGCAATTGAGGCCCACCTTATCCCATCGCATCAAACGGCCGTACGAAGACTTGTCAGGAAAACCGAGGGCATCGATCAGGGAGTTCATGTTGGCGCCTACTATGAAATGGTCCCAGCCCACTCCCTCCTGTATTGTCTGCCGCGTCTTCTGGGCAGAGGCTCGGCCTGCCGGGGTCCAGAGGAGCAGAACGATCATGGCACACAAGTACACCCTGAAAAACCGGCGCATTGGCTGACCTTCAAATTGAGAATTGCAGACATTCTAGGAGGTGGTCGCGGGAAACACAATGCCTGAAGCCCTTCCGCAGGGTCGCGGGTGAGTAGTCGCCATTGCGGAAGTTTCCGCCAGCTGTCCGCAAGAGGCCGTTCGTTCTCTGGTTGGGGCCTCGTCCTGTGCGAGATTTGTACTAATCTGTGCTAACGGGTCGGCCTTCTTGGATATGTTGGACATTTAGGAGATTGCATAATCAGTAACTTACGTGTTTCCAATAGCGGTTTAAGCCGTGCCCTTTCAAACCTACTTTGAACCGGTTCAACTTGGGGAGGCCTCAGTAGGTTCCAGGCTGGCGGTAGGGCGAACCAGCAGCGTAGCGGCGCTCTTCGCCGCGCGGGTCCATTTCGACGTGTGGCGCAACGTGCTGCGAGCTGTCCCAGATCATCGTGTTGCGCCCCTTTAAGTCGTAGGCCGGCCAAAGCGGAAGCCCGGGGTGATTGGGATTGCCGGTGGCGGCGTAGTGAATGAGCATTCCGGACATGATGTCGGCTAGGGGTTGAGCGGCAACCAGGTCTTCAGGCGAGGAGCCGATCTGGCCGGGCGCGGCGGAGAGATTGTCGAACATGAAGGGAATGTCGATGGTGTGCATGGCGAGCGCGCCGGGGGCGTCGCGATGCCAGTTCATCTGGTAGACCCAAGTGTGAGGCTGGCTGGCCGGATTTTTGGCGCGGCGCTCGGCTTCAAGCACCTGGCCGGGCCACGCGCGGAATGCGGTGGCCGCGGCGATCACGACGTCAATGGGCGATTTTTCGGGATAGATGGCGCGGTATTTGGCGATGACTTCTTCAGCGGAGTAGGGCCCGAGATAAATGGCGACCGCGTTGCGGAGCGCCGCCGGCGCATTGTCCCAGGTGAGCGTGCCGCGCACGGGAACGGCCGTCTCGTCGTGCGTGTTGCCGAGGATCATGGGAACGATGGCGGAGAGCGGGGGCGCGTCGGGGGTGAAGGGATCGCGCGAAAGAACAACGCCGTCAACGACTGGAAGCCAATCTGAGCTGGTGGCGGCTGTTGCTGCCTGAATATTCTCCCAGGGCATGGTTTTCAAATCGACGAGATTTGCCGACGCGATGCCGAGCTTGCCGAGCATAATTTCGGTGCGTTTGGAGGCGATTTCGATCGAAGCGCCTTTGACCTGCTGACCGCTCATGGTCATCACGCGATGGAAGAGGCCGTGCGCAGAAGGCATGGCCATGAGCGTGGCGCACTTGGCACCCCCACCAGATTGTCCAAAAATCAGAACCCGGGACGGGTCGCCGCCGAACTCGGCGATATTCTCGCGCACCCATTTGAGCGCGAGGACCAGGTCGAGCATGCCGACGTTGCCGGAGTCGGGATAATGTTTGGGATCGATGGCGCCGAGATAGAGAAATCCGAAAGCGTTGAGGCGATGGTTGACCGTGACCACAACGACGTCGCCGCGATGACAGAGGCGCTTGCCGTCGTAGAGCGGGCTGTTGACCGAGCCGTTGTTGTACGCGCCGCCGTGGAAGTAGACCAGCACCGGACGCCTGCGGTGATCGCGGAGGGCGGGGGTGAAGACGTTCAGGTGAAGGCAGTCTTCGCTCTCGACGCCGGCCTCGGGAGCAATGCGGGGAGGCGCGCCAGCGGGAGACATTCCCGCCGATCCCAGGCTGGGCGCAGAGTTCATGGCTTTTGGGCCACGTAGGGCGGTGAGTTGCGGAGCGCGGGTTGTGAACGCGTTGCAGACCTTCACGCCGGTCCAAGGAGTGGGCGGCAGAGGAGCCTGGAAACGGACAGGAGCGGTGTCAGCGCCATAGGGAACCGCGTGGAAAACGTTGATGCCGTCTTCGAGTGTGCCACTGATGGAGCCGTAGCGCGTTTTGGCGACGGGAGTCGAGGAAGGAGCGGGCGCATCTGCAGCGAGAGCAAACAAGGACCGCCTGAGAGCGAAGGAGGCTGCGAAAGCTGCGGAAGAACGCAAAACCGTGCGGCGATTGACGGGATTCATGAGTTGGTTTCCACGAGGCAAGCTGGAGCGGCCTATGTGGTCAGACCATTGTACTCATGCCGTGTTCCTAAGGGTACAGGCGAAGGGTTTTTGTGCAGGCCCGCCGCCGGCTGCCGGCGCTTTTCTTCTGGGTTTAACGTCCCTGAGTGGAGGCTTGCTGTATGCATGGCATTGTTGGGTTCGTGTGACCCTTGGGATCCCCGTCCCCGCGGTAATCGAGGTCGAACCCATTCCAGAAACGTTGTAGGCTCGGGGGCCCCGGGTGGGCTGTCGCGGCGTGGTGAAACGCGTTAGACTGCCAACACGGCGAATTGGACAGGAAAATGGCCAGAAGTACGCGAAAAATCAAGCTTTTCAACGGGCGGGACTACTCGTGGATGCAGTTCAATCGGCGTGTCCTCGAGGAGGCCGAAGACCCGGTCAATCCGCTCGTGGAGCGCGTAAAATTCCTGGCCATCACGGGGTCGAATCTCGACGAATACGTCGAGGTCCGCCAAGCCGGACTCATGCAGCGCATCGAAGATGGCTATCGCGAACCCGGTTATGACGGCCTGCGGCCCGACGAGTCGCTGACGGTCCTCACCGCCGAAATTCACAGCTTCGTCGCGGCTCAATACCACTGCTGGAACAAGCAACTGCTGCCGGAGTTGCGCAAGCAGGGGATCCGGCTGCTGGGGTGGGACGAGCTCGGCGAGCACGCCCGTGAGTTCGCCCGCGGCTACTTTCAGCGCGAGGTCGATCCGCTGCTGACGCCGATATCCATCGACCCTGCGCATCCCTTTCCGCGCGTGCTGAACAAGGCTCTCTGCCTAGCATTGCTGCTGCGGGCGAAGCGGCGCAGCTCCGGCCCGCAAGTTCTGGGAGTGGTAACAGTGCCGCGCGCACTGCCGCGCTTTGTGCGGCTGCCCGGCGACCACGGCCACTACGATTACCTGCTGCTGCAGGACTTAATCGAGCAGCATCTCGGCGGCATGTACCGGGGCTACGAAGTGCTCGCATCCGCATCGTTCCGCGTGACGCGCAATTCAAACCTCTACTTCGAAGAGGAAGAGGCGCGGTCGCTGCTAGAAACCATTCGCGTGGAACTGCACAACCGCCGCAAGGGCGACGCGGTGCGGTTGGAGATCGAAAGCGATGCCGATCCCGAGATCGCGGAGCGCCTGCGGGTGAACTTCGAGTTGGAAGAGGACCAGGTTTTTCGCTGCGAAGGCCCCGTCAATCTCTCCCGCCTGATGTTCTTTTACGGCGACGTGCAGCGCCCCGATCTGAAGTTTCAGCCATTCACGCCCAAGCCGCTGCTGCTGAGCCGCAAGTCAACCGGGATCTTCGACGAACTGCGCCATCGCGATATCCTGCTCCACCACCCCTACGATTCGTACGACCCCGTGGTCGACTTCATCCAGCAGGGTGCGCAGGACCCGGCTGTGATGACCATGAAACAGACGCTCTACCGCACCAGCCACGATTCGCCCATGTTTCAGGCGCTGACTGAGGCCGGCGCAAGCAAGGAAGCGACGGTGGTGGTGGAGCTGATGGCGCGCTTCGACGAGGCCTCGAACATCCGCTGGGCGCGGAGCATGGAAGACGCGGGCGTCCAGGTCTTTCACGGCGTGGTGGGCCTGAAGACGCACTGCAAGCTGGCCATGCTGGTGCGCCACGACGAAGATGGCGTGACCCGCCGCTATTGCCACCTCGGCACCGGCAACTACAACCCCGACACCGCACGCTTCTACACCGACCTGAGCCTGCTGACCAGCGATCCGCAGATTGCCGAGCGCGTGCACATGGTGTTCAACTACCTGACCGCACACGCGGAGGTCGACGACTACAGCCCGCTGCTGGTGGCGCCGCTGACCATGGCGGAGAGTTTCCTGCGCCTCATCCGCCGCGAGCAGGAACACGCGCAGGCAGGCAGGCAGGCGCACATCGTGGCCAAGATGAACGCGCTGCTCGAACCTTCGATCATTCAGGCGCTGTATCAGGCTTCGCAAGCCGGCGTGGAGATCGACCTCATCATTCGCGGACTGTGCATTCTGCGGCCGGGCGTCAAAGGACTATCGGAACGGATTCGCGTGCGGTCCATCGTCGGCCGATTCCTGGAGCACTCGCGCATCTTCCACTTCGCCAATGGCGGCAGTGACGAGATTTACATTGGCTCGGCCGATTGGATGCCGCGCAATCTTTTCGAGCGGTGCGAAGTCGTGTTTCCGGTCCGCGATCCTGTGGCCCTGGCGCGCGTTCACGGCGAGATACTGCCGGCATACATGGCCGACACGGTGAAGGCGCGGCTGCAACAGCCCGACGGGGCATACGTGCGCGCGAGCAAGCTGTTGAAGGATGTAGCGCCGTTTTCGTCGCAGGAATTTTTGATGCAGCTGGCGGAGGGGAAGACGGATTTGGAGGCGATTCCCGCGCCAGGGGCGAAGCAGCGGGCCAGGATCGCGGAGAAGGCAGAGACAGCGGCGGATTGAGGTTCGGGGTTTACGGCACGTATTGCTTCGGAACGACGTGGATTCCGCTCTGCTTGTATTGAAATTCCAGAGTCCAAGTGCTTGGGCCGGCCTGGCCGTCAACTTGCGCAGGCTTGAACTTCCAGTGGCGAGCAGCTTCGAGCGATTTGCCGGCGAAATACTTGCTCGGCCCCGGCCATAGGAGCGCGACACTGGTGACGGCGCCGTTGGCGTCGACCTCGAGTTGCACCGTGACTCTGAGGGTTCCGTTGATGGTCTTCAATGCGCTGGGAATAATGTCGGGCAAAATCTGGTTCACTACTGCGTGGTTGACCGTTGCGCTGGGCGCGGGAGACTGATCAACTTGAGACTCGGACTGGGGCGGTGGCGCGGGTGCTGTGACCGGCGCTGAAGGCGCAATGGGCGCTGGAGCGGCTGCCGGAGGGACCGGCGAGGTTGCGACAGGCGAAGTTGGCGGAGCCGGAGGTTGTGCTGAACTCGCATGAGGGCTGGGTGCCTCAGCTGGAGTTGCGGATGGGGCTGGAGCCGGTGTTGCAGCCGGCGAATTCTGCGCCTCCTGCGTGGCCGAAGGCGGCTGCATGCGATGCGAAAGAGCGTACCAGATTCCGGTTCCAGCCAGGACCAGAGCCACGACGGCAAACAACACCGCGACGCGGCGCTTGGCCGGTGAAGCCGCTTCCGGCTTCTCCTGCGAACGCGAAGGAGATTTTGCCGGCTCAAGACGGGCCGCGATTGCCTCAATCGTGCTGCGACGCGCGGGATCCGAGCGCAAACACTTCCGCGCTATGGATGCGAAGGGCTCCGGCATCGATTCGGGCACCGTTGGCTCCGCGGCTCTTTCGCGATTCCAAATCGGAGGATACTTGGTAAGAACCTCTACCAGCGTCGCTCCAAGAGACCAGATATCCGCGGGCGACCCAATGGTTCCGAGCTCTGTTTCCGGCGCATCGTAGACCGTTCGCGGCGCCGGGGGACTGGCCGGCGCGCCCGCGAAAGAGAGACCATCCGTGGAGAGTTTCAGGCGATCGCCGGCGGCCATGATGTTCGAGGGCCTGAGCCGGCTGTGGACAAGGCCTTTGCCATGCAGATAGGAGAGCGCGTCCAAGGCCGGAGTGAGCAGATCGCGAGTCTCTTGCGTTGTAAGCGGCCGCTCGGAAAGAATCTCGGCGAGAACTTCGTCGGCAAACTCGGAGACCACGTAGAGGCACGGGACACCGTCGATCTGGCAACGGCCGTGCGTGTACACCCTCATGAGGTTGGGATGGGAAAGAGCTTCAGCCGCCGCCCAGGCAGCTTCGCGGGCCTCAGCGTCTTCAGCATCTGCCGGAATCAGTTTGATGATGGCCTTCTGCCCCGGCTCGCCGAGCTCGGTAAGAAAAACACCAGCATCCGGTGAGCCGCCAAGCCATCGAAGGAGGGGAAACCTACCACCGGCGAAGCTCCCGACCCACTCCGGACGGACTGCCGCTGCATTCATGGTTTCGATCATACGACCCGACCTCAAGAAACATCTTAGCCCTGAAGGCGCAGATTCAAGCCGGGTTACCAGACACTTTGGTAAGGGTCCGGAGTTGAGGAGCCGTGCGGCCTTTTTGCCGTTTCTTTCCCCCAATTAGGAGCGAAGCGGACCGCTGGAAGGGACGATCCAGAAGCCGAAGCAAGCTAAAGGCAATGCCGTCAGGCACGGATCAGGATCTCAACGCCAATCGCCAAGAACAAAAGCGCCGTGCCGGTTGAACCCTTGCCCGCGCGGGCGCTGCATCGCGACGCCGAGGGTGACCGGTTGATATCCCCGCGAGCGGATCCGCTGAAAAGCGTCCCCGCACGCTGTACTCACACCGGCTTCAACCTCCGCGCCTTGCGCCAGGGCAAACGCTTCGATCCCCTCCAGCAGACGGTCGAAGCGCTCGCCGCTTATCGCCGCACCGAACTTCACGTAACAGGTCTTCTCTCCACCCTCAGAACCGGCACCATGCATGCAGACGGCGAAGGCGTCCAGACTGCTGCGGCCTTCGATCAGGATTACCTCGCCGATGTGCAGCGACACGACCGCGCGAATCTCGTCGCTCAGGTCCAGTCCTCGCTTGAATTTGTTTGCGAGTCGCGCGCACGCTACGATGGCCTGCTCCCGCTCGCTTCGGGCGAGAGCTGAAAGCAGGACCGGCGGTTTGGCTCCCTTCGCCGGTTTTTGCGAAGGCGTTGCCGGTGTGCTTTTCATGATGGCCGTGAGATAGCCCGGCCAGTAGCCGAATTTCTGGTAAAGGCCCACATGTTTAGGGCTGTGCGCAAAGGTGAACAAACCGGTATGCTGCACGCCCCAGCGTTCGAAGACCTTCATTGTGGCCGTGAGGAGTTGTTGGGCCACGCCGCGATTCCAGTATTCGGGCAGGACAGTAAGCGGCCCGAAGAACCCAAACGATCCCCAGCGCGTGGCCACGTTCAGGCCGATGAGCTTTCCCTTTTCGCGCGCCGCCAGGACCGTAGTGTTGCGCGAGCGCCAGCGCGGCGTGATGAAATCCCGGTCGCCCATAAACTCGAGCGGGTTTGGCAGCCCGAGAAACGTGCCGAATGCCAAGCGCACCACGCGGCCTGCTTCTTCAAGTTCGCTCGCGCGTAGCGGCCCCACCTGAACCGGCGGTTTCTTCGCCATGTTCATTGCCCTCCTTTCATTGATGCGGCAGTGTTGGGGAGAAGGCGGGGAGACTCGGCCGCAGGCGCGTCCAGTTTAGCGCACTGCTGCCAACACTTCTATTTTCTCTTGCGCCCCCGCGACCACATACGAACGCGCATGACGCCGCTTGCTCTCCGCGCCGCCGCCGACCTAGTCTTGCTGACACCGCTCCCGCTTTTTCTGCGATGAACACGACGGTCAATGCCGCGGCTGTCTGTGCGGACTGCTGACCAGTGAGACATGATGGCCGCGAGGCGTAGAATTGCGCTGATTCCGATTTCGAATCTCTCGACGATTCAGCCATTAGGATTCCACTCATGAAGAAGAGCCAAATCGCAATCCTGCTTTGCCTGCTTGCATGTTCATCGGGCGCGGCGATGGCCCAGCAGCCGGCGTATCCGTTTAACGATCCGTCGCTGGCGATGGAAAAGCGGATCGACAACCTACTTTCGCTGATGACGATCGATGAGAAGATCAATTGCCTGGGCACAAATACGGGCGTGCCGCGGCTGGGCGTGATGAGCTACGGCAACTCCGAAGGCATACACGGTGTGGTGCAGCGCCAGGCAAGGGGTACTCGCCAGCCGATCACCACGACGCAGTTTCCGCAGCCGCCGGGGATGGGCGCGTCGTGGGATCCGGAGCTGGTGCGCGAGGCGGCGGGAGTTGAAGGTTACGAGGCGCGGTTCATTACGCAGACGGCGAAGTACGATCGTCAGATCCTGATGCTGTGGGGTCCGCAGTCGGACCTGGGACGCGATCCGCGATGGGGCCGCAGCGAAGAGGTGTACGGCGAGGATCCATTCTTGAACGGGACGATGGCAGTCGCGTTCACCAAAGGACTGCAGGGCGACGATCCAAAATACTGGCAAGCGGCGGCGCTGCTGAAGCATTTTCTGGCGAACGAAAACGAGAACGGCCGGAATCACACTTCCTCGGATTTCGACGAGCGGTTGTTCTGGGAATATTACTCGGTGCCGTTCCGCATGGCCTTTTTGGATGGCGGCGCGAAAGCGGTGATGGCGTCTTACAACGCGTGGAACGGCACGGCGATGGCCGTGAATCCGATTCTCAAAAGCATCGTCCGCGAGCAGTGGGGCGTGGACGTGATTTCGAGCGATGGAGGAGCGGTGAAGTTGCTGGTGAATCCGCGCCACCTGTTTCCCGACCAGAAGGCGGCCGTGGTCGCGTGCCTGAAAGCCGGGATCAACCAGTTTCTCGACACCTACAAGAATGAAACCAAGGCGGCGCTGAAGGACGGCGAAATAAGCGAGAGTGAGATCGACGGGCTGCTGCGACCGAAGTTCCGCGTGACGATCCGGCTCGGGCTGCTTGACCCGCCGGAGATGGTGCCCTACTCCAAGATCAAAGACTCGCCGGAGCCGTGGAATACGGACAAGGACCGCGATGTAAGCCGGCGGCTGGCGCTCGAATCCGTGGTGCTGCTGAAAAACGAGAACAACATTCTGCCGCTGGACAAAAGCAAGATCAAGTCGATTGCGGTCATCGGCCCGCTTTCCGATTCGGTGCATTGGGATTGGTACGGAGGCACACCGCCTTATGCGATCACACCGTTGCAGGGGATCAAAGATTTGGTTGGGCCTGACGTCAAAGTGAACTACGCCGCCTATGACACGCAGGCTGGAGAGGCCGATGCAATGAAGGCGGCGAGCGAGTCGGATGTGGCTGTGGTGGTGATCGGTAACGATCCGACCTGCGGGCCGGACGAGGGACACGAGTGGTACGACACGCCGACAGAAGGCGGCGGCATTACACTTCCCTGCACCGTTCAAAGCGACGGCCGTGAAGGCCGCGACCGCGAGAGCATCGATTTGGCGCAGGAGCAGATCGTGAAGCAGGTCTTCATCAAGAATCCGAAGACCGTTGTGCTGCTGATCTCCAGTTTTCCCTTCGGTATCAACTGGACCGAAGCTAACGTGCCCGCCATCCTGACCATGGCGCATTCTTCGCAAGATGAAGGAACCGCGCTGGCGAACGTGCTCTTTGGCGAGTACAACCCGGGCGGACACCTGGTGACGACCTGGCCGAAGTCGGCGGATCAGCTTCCGCCAAGCATGGACTACAACATTCGCGACGGCTACACGTACATGTACTTCAAGGGCGAGCCGCTGTTTCCGTTTGGTTACGGCCTGAGCTACACGACTTTCAAATACTCCAGTCTGCGGACGAACTCCCCGGAACTGGCGAAGGACGGCACGGTCACCGTCAGCGTAGACGTGACCAATACCGGCAGCCGCGCGGGCGACGCAGTGGTTCAGATGTATGTGAAGCACCTCGGATCGAAAGTGGAGCGGCCGCGGGAGGAGCTGGAGGGGTTCAAACGCGTTACGATCGAGCCGAATGAAACGAAGACCGTCGAGATTCCGCTGAAGGCATCGTCGCTGGCGTGGTGGGACGAGAAGCTGCCGGGGTTCCGCGTGGAAGCGGAGCCGGTTCGTGTGATGGTCGGGAATTCGTCGAGCGACATTGAGGCGAGCACGACGGTGCGTGTGCAGTAGGGATTTGGAGCTATTCCGGAATACACGTAGACTTCTTGAGTGCGTTGAAGGGTGACTTTTGCTTGTACCCCAGCGGCACCGGCTCTTCGAGCCACCTGCCGCCGGGAGCCCGGGTGAGGAAAAAGCCACTTGTGTGTGCTTTCAGTCCGCAGCAATTGCAGAAAATGCTGTAGGCTTAGGAGCCTTTGGATGAGTCGAATGAGGAAGAATTCTCCTGAGTCAACGAAGCGCGCCGCTTCCGGCAACATCAATCGAGAAGAGACTCCTTTCGAGGCACTGGCCAGCATCTCAAGTGTGCTGGTGGTGGGCCTGTTCATTCTGACCTTCTTAGCTCAGAACTACGTCATTCCGTCAGGTTCGATGGAGAACACGTTGCTTGTAGGCGATCACCTAGTCGTCGACCGGATCACGCTAATGCCGCCCGCTTCGTGGATGCCGCTAATAAGGTATCGCGAGCCGAGGCGCGGCGATATAGTGGTGTTCATCAAGCCCGTTTATCAGCCTGGTATTGATCCGACAGACGCCGATGGGACACCGCAGTACATTCCCCTAGTGAAGAGATTGATTGGCGTACCGGGCGATCATATTCATCTACGCAACGGCATTGTGATTGTTAATGGTGTCGCGCAGCCCGTGGGATTTGCGCAGTCGACGACGACGGATAACTTCAACGAGTTCCTCGATGATTTCCCCGCAGTACCCCCAGGCGGGGTGCCCGGTTCAACAGAGTCGTGGGCCGTGAACTTCTTGGGTTATATCCAGGACGGCGACCTAGTGGTTCCACCCGGCATGTACTTCATGATGGGCGACAACAGGCATAACAGCCTGGACTCGCGCTTCTGGGGCTTCGTGCCGCGCGCCAACATAATCGGCCGTCCGCTGTTCAACTACTGGTCGTTCAAGGCCACAGAGAGCCAACTTGAACAAGCAGGATTCGGTCACCAGCTCGCATGGATCGGTCACGTTCTGGTGCATTTCTTCCCAGACACGCGGTGGAAACGCACTTTTCACGTTGTCCATTAAACCGAAACTGAACGCGGGTTGAATAAGACTGGGTTGCCGATGCAAGCAGAAGGCTACACGCTCGATCTGGAGTAGGAAGCCAAATGGGTCTTTTGTCGCTACGCGCAGAGGCCAGCAGCCTATAGCGGAACGGAAGTTGCGACTTCCCGGCGCAAAACCGAATATTTCAAATCTGTTAAAATGAGGGCGCAAGGAAATCGGCAAGGCTTCGAACACCTCCACCGAATCGATCCCCATGATCCTCTATCTAATGCGCCATGCGAATGCCGGCACGATTCGCGAGAACCCCGTTCTCGACTTGAAGCGGGGCCTCGTGAAGGAAGGCAAAGAGCAGTGCATGTTGATGGCGCGGGTGATGGGGGCGCTGAAGGCGCAGATCGATGTGGTGGTATCGAGCCCGTTGAAGCGGGCCAGGCAGACGGCTCAGCTGGTGGCAACGGAGCTGGGATATGACTCACAGGTCGAGATAAGCCCCGCTCTGGGAGCGAACGCGAGTTTCGCCGATTTCCAGAAGATGCTGGCGAAGTATGCCGACCGCGACGGGGTTCTCGTCGTCGGGCACAATCCCAACATGTTCCAGTTTCTTGGACGGCTGATTACGGGGAACGGAGGGGCCGCTATCCGCATGCGCAAGGGCTCCATTGCGCGGGTGGACATGGAGCGGCATCCGCCGCGGCTGCAGTGGCTGCTGGATCCGCGCACGGCGCGGGCGATCTATGCCAGCGTGA
This sequence comes from Occallatibacter sp., assembly GCA_050018295.1. Lineage (GTDB taxonomy): Bacteria > Acidobacteriota > Terriglobia > Terriglobales > Acidobacteriaceae > Telmatobacter. The sequence continues at coordinate 22,716 of JBEKAJ010000014.1, forward strand.
CGAAGAGCTCGCGACCGAAGACCTCGCGGAAGTAGCCGGCTTCCTTGCGCAGCGACCACAACTCCAATTCCGCGCCGGTGCGCCCAGGGCGCAACTCCAGATAAACCCGCTTGGGGTAGACCCGCGTGCTGACGCGAAGAACGTCAGAGGCGCGGTCCTGA
>JBEKAJ010000015.1:0-26550 GCA_050018295.1 Occallatibacter sp.
CTAGCAGTACGGCCCCAGCGTTGAAGACACTGTTAATTGGATAGGGCCAATCTTCACGGCTGAGGATCGGATTGCCGGAATAACGCGTGAAAAGCGGAGCGTCGGGAGATAATTTCTGTCCGTACTGTTCGAGAACCGAGGAATCTTGCAATGAATCAAGAACCGTATTCATATTCAAGACGTGACACTCATTTCCAAGTACGTTGCTTCTGCGCTTGCTGCTGCAGTGGTCTGCATATCGAGCCTCGCGAATCTCAATCTATCGCTTCTGCGCTTCCATTTGGTCTTCTCCGATTGGTTCAGAGATGTGCAAGAAACGGACCGGAACCAGAAACCGGCCATTGGTCCCTTCGGCAATGCCCTAGTGTCACATTGAAAACTGTTACCTTTGCTGGCTCAATGGCCCGTCCGCTCCGTTGGCTGATACTTCGGCGTCATTACGCACGTGCAGTCCGGCCCGTTGCGCCCCGCTTACGCGGGAGCCCCGCACCCTTGCCCCGCACCCTTAGCGGTGGGCCAACCGCACGGCCCACACCGGGGCCGAGAGGTGCGGTACGTACTAATAGCGCAGAAGTTGTATTGAGGGCGACAAACGTATCGGTGTTAAATTTTGGGGGCGGGCCATGATCGACCGGGAGGCGGCTGCTCCCAGATTTCCGGCACGATCCCCCCAGATCCCTAGGCCAATGGCGGAGGAACAAGTGAAGAATTTGCTTTTGAAGCTGCAAGCCACGGGCCAACATCTGATCAACGGCGTAGAAGGTCAGGACCTGGTCGAGTACGCCCTACTCGTCTGCTTGATCGCCCTGGCCGCGATCAGCGGCGTCAAACATGTGGCCTCGGCAGTCACCTCGGTGTTCTCGAACGTCAGCGCCTCGCTGTCCTAGTCATCGCACTGGCCGCCCGTCCGTGCGTTCACTCGTCTTTCTATTTTCGGGTGGGGTCAAGGCGCATGAGTTGTCGCCGATCCGGACAGAACGCCATTTTCGGGGTTACTTCCGCATTGCAGGTCATACCCCAGCGACTGCGCTTTTCTTATTGGACCTTAACCTGGGCAAAGGAAGCTTCGAGCCGGAAAAACTTCTCTACATACCTTCAGCGGTAGTTTCCTGGTGGAACGGCGACACCCATCTGCCGTTCTGCTTCTGCCAGACCGAAGCGGCGATAACCTTCCCAGCCTGCTTCTTGCCACTGCAAGTTGCGTCCTGGGTCGCGGTATAGGTCATGATGACCGTATCTTTATCGAGCCAGAGATAAGAAAAATCGGACAGCGAAAAGCTGTTGACCATGCATCCCGGGTCCACCATACTCTTCAGGATCTGCTGCTTCCCTTTGGCCACCGTTCCGTCCGCGATGTTGATAGCGTTGTCCGGGGTCATCCCTTCGAATGGCTTTACGTCGTGGTCCTTCCATGCCTGCCAGCCGGCTTGTTCCTTGCTTTGCAAAGCCTTCTCTACCGCTGCATTCGTCTGCGAGTACAGTTGGACGCCTGATAACAGAAGAGCGAAACCAAGTGCTGTCAAAGCGATTCGACGCATGTTCATCCTCCAGTGTTGTTTTGCGACCAGAACTATAAATGTCCGGGAAAATCGTGTCAACCTCAGCCGGGATTTCCTTTTTTGGCCTCAAGAACGGCACCACAGTACACCCGTCTCGCCTGTTTAGTGGGACGGTCCTAGTGGAACAAGTCTAGTGGGAGTACATTCATTGCACTTCTGACCGTATGAGGGTTGTGGCGGGCTGCCAGCACGGGCAAGGGGATGCGCGGAGATATAAAAACTTCGAGAAGTGACGTTCTTCCCCAGTTTGACTTTGTTTGAGATGCAGCTGAAGCAGCTCACAGATAAACCAGGGATCCTCTCTTGCGCAGTGATTCGCTTGCTCCTTCCAGCATCTTGACTACCCGCAGCCCAGCACTTCCATTATTAAACGGCTCTTGACCATTTGAGATGCAATTCACGAAGTGGGAAAGCTCCTGGCGCAGTGCCTCGCCCTGCTCCAATCGCGGCGCCCACATATCGCCGGAACGATAATTCACCAATAATTCGTAGACGCCTTCTCGGTTGGAAATCTCCACTCCCCTGTCGTACACTTTTACCTTTTCGGTGGCGTCGAGGTCGTTCCAGACCAGCATTTTCTTCTCTCCCCCGATAAGCGTAGTCCTGACCTTTACCGGGGACAGCCAGTTGACGTTGATATGTGCTATGACGGCGTCGGGGAAATAGAGCGTCATGAAGGCCACATCTTCGTGGTCGTTCAGATGGCTCTGCCCGGTCGCGACGACTGCCTCGGGATTTGCTTTTATGAGGTAATCCACAATGGAAAGATCAATCGGCGCAAGGTCCCAAACAACATTGATATCGTGCTTAAAAAGGCCTAGGCTGACACGGGTTGAATCGTAGTAATAGAGCTTCCCTATAGCCTCTTCGTCGAGTAGTTGGGAGATTTTTCTTACTGCACCGGTAAACAGGAATGTATGGTCTACCATGATCTTGAGATTCTTTTGCTGGGCAAGGTTGATCAACTCCTCTCCTTGCGCGGCATTGCTGGTGAACGGCTTCTCAACGAACACGTGCTTACCATTCTGCAGTGCGGCCTTTGTCAGCTCGTAATGCGTCCAGATCGGGGTGACGACAGCGATGACGTCGATCTCAATTGATGAGATCAGGTCCGAGGCGTTGGGAGTTATATTGATTTCCGGATAAGCTTTGTGTGCTCGTTCCTGTGCAGCTGGGTTGACCTCGGCGATTGCGAGCACCCGGGAATCTTCCAGACTCATAAGATTCCTCACGATGTTCGGCCCCCAGTAGCCATAACCGATGACACCGAAATTCATGATCTTTTCGCCTTGTTCTAAACACCAGCATCCTGCATTGCTGTATGGATGCGAATACCTGATTCGTGCCAGATGCACCCAGCTTTAGTAATGTGCTTTTGGTGAAAACTGGTAACAAACCTCCTGCAACAACCCACATAGCCCTGAAAAGCACAGAACACGATGACTCACCTGGGCGTGGGTCGGGTCTGGAGTGCCCGGTGCCCTGTGTCCGGAATCTCCTTTTTCCGGTCCGATTCGCTCGAACTGTACCGCTCTTAAGGGGTATTGCAGGACCAACGCTGCTACTGCGTCGATAAACCGAGCGATTCCGTGCCGTGCCTGACTCGTCTACTGCAGGAGGACCTTGGATGCGCGGGAGCTTCCATAAGAATTTCGAGTTCCGGGCGAGTCGTCGGCAACCCGTCAATGTCGTTAGCAAGTGAAAATGTCCGCTTTTCAGAACAAGTGAAAAGTCCGGTTTCATAAGTTAGTAGCCGTAGAGGCGGTGGTAACGTGCGAATCCCGCGTTGTTTGCGGGATTTGCACGTTAAGAGGAAAAGTCTGCTCTGTGACTTTTCCTCTTAACCTCTTTTTCACGGCGTTGATTTGTTTCTTGGTCAGCAGCGTCAAGAGTTTTCCTTCTGCGCTGTAGTGTCCGACGCGATGCCCTGCGATCATGAGAGTCAAGGTAGTGTCAAGATGCTGATGGATGCCCTTGCCTTGATGGACATGAATGACCATGCGTTTGCTGTCGATGTCGGTGACCTTCAGGTGACACAACTCGGCCCGGCGCAACCCGGTTGCATACAGTGTCATCAGCATGGTGCGATGCATCAGGTTCCGAGCCGAATCAATCAGCCGCGCGACCTCTTCCGGATTGAGTACAGCCGGCAGCTTCCTGGGGCGCTTGGGAAGAGGAATCTCATCGAGCAGGTAGGGGCGTCGAAGGGTCTTGACGAAGAGAAACCGCAGAGCAGCACAACGGCTCTGGATAGTTCCAGGCGATAACTTCCGATCCCGAAACAGGTGGGATAGTTCCAGGCGATAACTTCCGATCCCGAAACAGGTGCACTTGGTACTCGCGAATATGGCTGGGACCAAGACGCTCTGGCGAGCGGTGGAAGTGCTTCGAAAACTCCTCCACCGCGTGGATGTAGCAACGGACAGTGCTTGGGGAATAGTTGCGACGCTGGAGTTCATCCAGCATCAACTGCCGAAGATGGGTCACAGTAAACCTCCTTGTGACCCAAGCCTTACACCGTCACCAATGCCCGGGGACAACCCATGCCTCAGCGTCCGTCGCGCCAGCGACTTATTTCAAACGCCGTAGGGTCCTGGAATGAAATTATGACAATGGAGCGCCTTCTTCAGATGACTGGCACCTCCTACCGTTTGCCTGTACCCGAAAAAATCATGTTCCCGGGTGTTGGCGCCCAACCGAATCGGTGGTAACTGATTTACGCCATTGCTTCCGGAACGCTGCGCAGGTTCGCCTTTGGACTGCGTTTCGTGTGCGAGACCTGCGCTCGATCCGAACGCCTAGTGAGCGAACTCTGTCGGGCAGAGGCAGGACGGGCGGCGACCTTCCCGACCGCGTTCCGCCAGAGTTTAACTAAACTCTGCGGCACACTGTTTGCACACCTATATCGAACTCCTGCGGGAACTCGGCAAGCGCAAGGATGTTCTGGGCCAGATTTTCACCAAGTCGCAGAACAAGATTCAGGACCCGGCCAAGCTCTACCGCCTCATCGACATGATCGACGAAGTGCAATGGGTCATGATGGGCGCGGACGTGAAGGGCGACATCTACGAGAGCCTGCTAGAGAAGAACGCCGAGGACACCAAATCCGGCGCAGGACAATACTTCACGCCTCGCGCTCTCATTCGTGCCATGGTCGAATGCGTGCGCCCCGAGCCGGGCAAGACCATTGCCGACCCAGCTTGCGGCACTGGCGGCTTTTTTCTCGCCTGCTACGACTTCCTGACGAACCCCGCCAACTACCAGCTCGACAAGGCGCAGAAGGCCACGCTCAAATACAAAACCTTCTTCGGTAATGAGATTGTCGCCAACACCCGCCGTTTGTGCCTGATGAATATGTTCCTGCATAACATCGGCGAGATCGACGGGGACGTGCTCATTTCACCCAACGATGCCCTCGTTGCGCCGTCCAGCCAGTCCTATGACTACGTGCTCGCTAATCCGCCCTTCGGCAAGAAAAGCTCCATGAGCTTCACCAATGAAGAAGGGGAAGAAGAGACGGACGACCTCACTTATAACCGTCAGGACTTCTGGGCAACAACCTCCAACAAGCAGCTCAACTTTGTCCAGCATATCCGCACGATGCTCAAAACCACGGGCCGGGCGGCCGTCGTCGTGCCGGACAACGTGCTGTTCGAGGGCGGCGCAGGCGAGACGGTGCGGAAAAACCTGCTCAAAACCACTGAGCTTCACACTATTCTGCGTCTGCCGACCGGCATTTTCTACCGCCCAGGCGTGAAGGCCAACGTGATCTTCTTCGACAACCACGAGGCCAGCAAGACCCCGTGGACGAAGGATGTCTGGTATTTCGACTATCGCACTAACAGCCATCACACCCTGAAACAGAAGCCGCTGCGCTTCGAGCATCTGGCCGAGTTCACCGAGTGTTACAACCCAAAGAACCGGCATAAGCGCAAAGCAACGTGGGACGCAGACAAGAACCCCGAAGGCCGTTGGCGTAAATACACCTATGGCGAGCTGACGGCGCGGGACAAGACGAGCCTTGATATCTTCTGGCTCAAGGACAAGGGCCTGACCGACCTCGACAACCTTCCCGAGCCAGACACTCTTGCCGAGGAGATCATCGAGAATCTCGAATCTGGCCTCGCCAGCTTCCGCGTCGTGCTAGCGGGCTTGAGGAAAGCCGTGTAGAAGGAACCTCCTCCAAGAGATTCTCACTTGGTCAACAGATCGCTCGACATGGCAGCGCGACGCGCTGCGCCGTCTCGTCATGACCGCAGCCCGCCATGAATGAATTTGCATAAGTACTTTCGTCTTCGAGTTTCCGAATCGCGGCCGACGTAGATGCGAACCAGCCATGTGCTGGATCGGCGGCGAATAATCTGACCAGTCTCGCGAGCTAGAGTGCCTCGAAAAAATGAGAACAGCGGCACACGTGTGGCACACGTGGCCGCTGCTGGCTGTTTGGTTTCGTGGGTGAATCAAGAACGGAAGACTGACGGGGGTTCAGTAGCAGCTTTTTGATAACGCCTGGGAAAATTGCCTTCCCGGGCTTCAGACGCCGTCGCGCGCGCCGGTTGTCAATCGGTCGCTCGCCGCCCCCGGGCCCGGAGAAGCTGGGACAAGGATTTATCCGCCGCGCGGCCTGCGATCGATTGGCTCCGCTCGATCCAAGTTTGGCCAAGGGTCGGCGATTGGCCGAAAGATCGGCCAAGAGATCGGCCAATCGTTTAGGTGTAAGTTAGTAACTTATTGCATAAAGTATACTTATGTTCTAAAATAATCGGCCAAAATTGGAATTATCATGGGCCGGGACGCATCCCCGGAATCCAACCGGCGTGCAGGATCCAAGATCGGCCAAAAGATCGGCCAAAATTGTCGAGGAATTTGATAAATCTATTTTAGAATGAGTAATATGAAATCGAAAAGCTTCGGCCAAAAGCATGGATAAGCGCAAAGCACCTCTTGAAACCGGCGATCGTATCGAGCCCGCATTGCTCGAAGAGGCCTCGACGGAAATCACGGATATCGTCGCGGAACTCTCCGCCAAAGCAGCCACCCTTGGCACCGCACTGCATCCCCGGACCGCGTCCAATCTCGCCGACCTGGTGCGCATCATGAACACGTATTACAGCAACCTGATCGAAGGCCACCATACACGCCCGCGCGATATTGAACGAGCGCTTACAGGAGAGCTCGATCAGGATCAGAAGCGCCGCGATCTTCAGCTCGAGGCCAAAGCTCATGTACGGGTTCAAGCCGAGGTGGACAAACTCTTTGCGGACGGCCGCCTGCTTGACCCAACGTCCTCGGATTTCATCCTCTATCTCCATCGGGAGTTTTATCGCGATGCGCCGGAATCCATGTTGCGGATCAAAGGAGCTGGGCGCGAGTTCGTGATGGAGGCAGGGGAATGGAGGTCACGGCCTGAACACGATGTTGCCGTGGGCCAGCATAATCCGCCATCGAGCAACCGGATTCCGGATTTCATGAGGTACTTCGAGCGACGATATCATCAGCAGGGACGTGGCATGGGCTCCCGCATTCTGGCTCTTCCGGCAGCGCATCACCGGCTGAACTACATCCATCCATTCTCGGATGGCAATGGCCGGGTGAGTCGGCTCATGAGCCATGCGATGGCGCACACGGCAGGGATTGGCGCACATGGCCTCTGGTCCGTTTCCCGCGGGTTGGCGCGCGGACTTAAGAATCGCGGTGAATACAAGGAAATGATGGATTATGCCGACACGCCGCGCCAGAATGATCTGGACGGGCGGGGGAATCTCTCTTTACACGCGTTAAAGGATTTCACCCTATGGTTCCTCAAAGTGTCGCTTGACCAGGTCACCTTCATGTTCGGCTTGTTCGAGATCGATGCCTTGGCGCAGCGATTCAAGAAGTATGTAGCGCAGAGCGATACTCTCAAGCCCGAATCCTCGCGGCTTCTCGAAGAGGCGCTGATTCGAGGGGAGTTCGACCGCGGCGAAGCAGCACGCATTACAGGAATGCCAGAACGCTCGGCCCGGCGAGTCCTGAACGATGTTGTGGCCGAGGGACTTCTTGCCTCAACAACGGAAAAAGGGCCGGTCTCGCTCCGCTTCCCGACTGAATCACTGGAGACGTTCTTCCCCAGGCTCTACGTGCAGGCCTGACGCCTCGCCATTCCCATCCAGCGATTTTTGGGGGTGGTGGTGCGACCGCCGTCGTGGCTGTGACTACCGCCATCGTCGTCGTCGCCGTTGCCAACAAATCGCCGACGACATCGTCAACCGCCTAATTATCTACAGCAGCAACAACAGCAGCGCTTTTGTCTCGGGAGGTATTGTCCTGCCGGGACCGGACAACGCTGGTTTCGCAGCCAATGTTTAGGCTGCAGCCCTTGTCTTTGGAATTCTGTCGAGCAATGGCAGGACGGAAGGCGCGAACTTCCCGACCGGTTCCGTCTGAGTTGCTCTTCATTCTTTCGGCACACTTCTTGCACACAGACAGGCGCACGACATCGCGAAACTCGCAGTCGGATGGCCGGAGTTGTCTGATGCCGGATCAGTAGCGGCTATGTCGGCATTGCGCCAGTCCCCGGGTCGCTGAGGTTGGATTACACATCTCCGGAGCCTGCGGCGTTTTCAGGACCGATCCTCTGAACGAGGTACAACCCCTATTCAATAACTGCATCGGGTTGTTCTCGCTACATGACAACGAGAACTGCGGATTGCAGTAATCTCCCGGATCTGTTCAGCCTGACTGACCGCTCGGCGTTCACCTTTGGTTCAGAATCACTCCCAGTTTCGTGCGCGAACGACGCCTTGACCCCTTGAGACGCACCAGATTCTCATGAGTTCCCAAATACCGCCAATAACCGACCGATTCGAGAAGAAGCCGTCGCGCGAAAAGTTGAACGTTCGAAACGTCGTAAACGGAGAGTACTCGGAGATAGCTCTTGTCATCGTTACTGTGGGCCGCGATGGTGCTGCGCAGGAAGCTCGCGTAGGCGATCGCGTCGCTGATGTGCATTTGGCCGTCGCGGACGACATCTTTGATCGCCCAGCGGGCAAGCTGGGTAATTTCCGGCGATCGTTTGATCTCAATCCGCGTCCGCTTGCCACGAAGGTTCCAATAGAACGGCGCGGAGAGGTCGACGCCCGCATCGATTAGCCGTTTCTCCAACTCATTGCGAACCTTCGGATTCCAGGCACCATTGATTCTGCTCGGATTCTCCTTGCTGGCACGGATCGTGAGGCCCAGTTCTTCCATCGCGGCGTACGCCGATACGATGGCCGTTGCCATGCGGATTTGATCTTCGGGAAAAACCGACTTCGGGATGTTCAGGCTGTGCATCGGATCAAGCTCAATGGTAGGTACGGACAGGGTCTCCATGCTGATTTCGAGGCGCGCGAGTGCATAGACAAATCTGAGTCTCTGAGAGACTTTGGCTGCAATCAGACAAGCAAGCGGAATATCGGGGCTTGAGTGAAACGCAGGTCGCTCACTCACGTCATCGTCGGCCCCGGAAGTCGTCCGATCTTCGACCGGCGAGACGACTTGCGGACCGGTGGACAGCATTCCAATTAGGTTGGAGGCTTCGAGGAGGTTGCGGCTGTTGGAAATGGTGTCGAAAGCACGCTGTGCGGCCGTCTGATCCCGAGCCGAGACGATGACTTCCTTAAAAGGATAAAGTCGATCCCCCGAGAACTCACCGCCCTGGGAAAACTCAGATTTCTGCTCAACGAAATCGACTGTCCAGCCCCGTCCCCGGTAGGGCGGCAGTGGGTATCGGTGCCAGTCCGAAGTGTGGAGACCGGTGTGAAATTGACGCAGGGTGCCCATTCCATGTTTTCTCTTTCTGGTATGTCTTCATATTATCCCCTCACCAAATTGATCATCTTTCCTAGTCCAAAGTTCATCGGGCCCAACTCATCGCAGGAAGACTGCAGCGGCGTAGAATTGCCATAACGAATAGGTAGGCAAAGGGACCCAATTCAACCGCCTGCTGAGGTGGAAAATCAGCCACCGTAACAAAGAAGGACTTGTATGAGCCGCCCCAACGAAGACGCGCCGCACGAGAGATCTCTCAAGAAACTTCTTGAGATCGAACTGGATCGCTTTCCGGCTGCGACGGCCATCGAGGAGGCGCGCCTCGCTGCACAAAAACGGGAGGAACTGCTCCGGGAGATGGAGAGGCACTCGGGTGCGGGGAGGCTTCAGGAGCAGCTGGCGTGGATCGAAGAAAACTCGGCTCTGGCGCTCGCAAGAGAGACCGCTTCTCGATTGGTTGAGGAAAACTCCGCCGTCCAAGCGATTCGATCTCAATTCCTAGAGATGGAGCGGAATCCCGTCCTTCACCATGCGCGCGAAGCCGCACGTTGGCTCGAGGAGAATTCGGCACTCACCCGCGTTCTTGAGGGCTTCAAGCGCCATGAAGAATTGGCGCGAACGGCTATGGGTCCGCTGTGGGAGCTGGGACAGGCGCGGCTGTTCCATGAAGATGCATCGTGGCAACGGAGCGCAGAACTGGCGCGCGAGGCCATCGCGAGCTTTGAGTCGCGGTTCCGGTTACCGGATCAGCTGGAATCTGCGTTTCTGGCCGAACAGTTTCATGCGCGTGCCGTTCAAGAGAACTTGGCGGTTCAAACCCACGGGCTTGCGGCGCAGGCGCTGCAACAGGCGATGGAGAAGATGAGCACGCCCTGGCTCGATCACGAGCGGACGGTGCGCTCCGTTGCGGGTTTCGCCCAAATCCAGCGCATCGGCGAAGCCGTACGAACCCTGCCAGCCTTCGACGACTCCCTGGCAGCCACCCTGCGGGAGAGTCTCGGCGACTGGCGCGACCCGATCACCTGGCGGCCGGAGATCTTCACCAACTTGGCCGCACGGGGAGATTTCTACGTCAGTTTGGGTTTTGATTCGGCTCTGACCAGTTTCCCCCTGCCCGCCTTCGAACAGGGCCTCGCGATCGCCGGATTGGATGGAGTCCCCTGGGAAGCGGAGCCCGGCGAAATTGAGGAAGACGATATCGAGGAGGTCGGGCTCGCTCGCTCCAACGCCGCCCATGACCAACTGCAACGGGCGGAAAGGCTGCTGCGCCGGTTTATCGCGAAGCACCTGACCCGGATCTCTGGTCCGGATTGGCCGAAGCATCGGCTCCCGAACGGCCTCTACGAAGAATGGCGGGAGAAAAAACGCAAGGCCGAGGAGGCCGGCGCCGAGGGGCGGCCTCTGATCGAGTACGCCGACTTTACCCATTACGCACTGATCATCTGCAAGAAAGATAACTGGCGCGAGGTCTTCCAGGCCTTCTTTCGGAGAGAAGAGAGCGTGCGCGAAACCTTCCAACGCCTTCATCCCATTCGGCTCGATGTAGCGCACGCCCGCCTCATCACGCAGGACGACGAGCTGTTGCTCCGCGCCGAGGTGATGCGCCTTGAAAAGGCGATGCGTGATGAAGGGGTCTCTGCCGCTTGAGCCGGCGGTCACTCCAATTCGCTACCTGGTATGATTCTTTTCGCGAGGGGATTCGGCCTTCACCCATCCACCCGCGAGGGCGGTCTTCTCAGAAAAATCGACGATCGTGTCAATCTCACTCAATGCCAGGACGGGTGAGGTGATATCCGAAATATTGCCGATCATGAGATTACGGAATGGCACCATTCCCGGCTGCGCAACGATACGGTATTCCTTCTGATAAGCAAAATGCTTCGGCTTGCGGAAAGGACCGATCTTTCCGGAGTAGCTGCTCTCGTCGTAATACTCGACCAATCCAGCCGTACCCCGCAGCTTCAGCGTCAGCAGTGCCTCGTGAACACGCTTCAGGAACTCCAGTGTATTCAAAATCAATACAAAATGGCTACCGAAGCGTAAATACTCGTCGCGCAAAAGAGACTCTCGAGTTGGCGCTGTCAACGAAAACATGCAGAAGATATTCTGCTCGGCCTCGCTGTTGTAGGAGAAAATGACCGGTCCGGCGAGGTCATTGGGATCGACTTCATGAGTACCAATGGCCGGATGACTAATGGTCATTCGCAGACCGCCGGGTTGAAACAGGGTCGATGCTCCCTCAAACCGATCGCACCGGGCGGCGTTCTCTGCTTCCTCTTCTGCAAAATAGCGCATCGTGCGCATATGCATCTGGCCCTGTTCGCGGAAGGAAGCAAGATGCTTCTCTTGACCGAACTTGAAGAGCACCAGCATGCGCTCGCCCGGCTTCATTCCATCGCGCTGCCAAACAATATCGTTCTCGTTTTTCGTTTCCTTCTGCATTTAGGATCGGCCTAGGTAGCCAATCGTAGCCGCATTTGGACGCGGCCATCAAGCGGTATCGCGGAAGTACCTGGAGAAACGCAGTCGCGACGGTCTTTCCCGCCAGAGATCACACCGGCTCTCTCAGCGAAATCGTGCCGCTTACGGGGAGACCATCCCCCCTCCCCGTGCGCCCCTTGACCCCACTTCCCCCGGTTCCGGGTCGTCCAATGGGAATGCAACACAGCAGGTCGCCTCGGGGCATCCTTCCTAAGGGCCGATCCGTTCCGGATACGCTGTAATCACGAACCTGTCAGCCGTCACTCTATTCGTCGCTGTCACCGTATTCATCGAAATCGAAGTCTCTCACCGGGGGAAACGTCGCTCCCTCCATGCCAGAAGCTCTCGTTCCATTTTTTCCCGATTTAGCCGCTCCGCCTCAAAATCCGGGATCGAGTCGAGTGCGGGATCGTCAGGGGAATGTCGTTCCCAATGCTTCTTGTCCTTCCAGGTGCAGGTACAGTGAAGCAACCACACCCCGCCGAAGAATGCGACGCCAATTTCAAGCAAATGCCAACCGGTAACCGCTTCTTCCGCGGGGATCCAATCCTTTACGGCGCATCCCAAAACGTCCGTCTCCACCAGTTTTTCGAATGCCCGGAGGTTCTGTTCACCCTGATTTTCTCTGACAATCGTCTTCAGCGCCTCCGGCCTCCGGTGGAAAGGATTCCGCACAAACATACCAACGATGATCTGTTCTCCTTGCTCGGTGATTGTAATTATCCGAAGCGGAGAGATCTTGACCGGTCTCGAGAAGTAAAAATGGCTCGTTTCCAAGGGGCTCTCAATCGCGAAGCTCGGTCTCTTCTCTCCCAGGGCAGTGGCAACCTTCCGGTATGAGCTGAGGTCAATGGGAAGAGATGTTGCGCGAATGATCAACTCACCGGAATCCAGCAGATAGGGTTTTGATGAGCGTTGCCTGATCGACAAGAGCATGATCCCGTCTCGAATTTCGGCGAACGTCCACAGTTCTTCTGAATGGTGCAGCCTGGTCTTGATCTTGGCGTAGCGCGCTTCAATATTTGCTGCACAGGTGAGGAACTCCCGAGCTCCTACGCCCGCCCACATTGCATTGGTTTGCCGAATTGAGAATTCTGGGTCATCGGCAAAATGGAACTCCTTGTAGAGCAGGCCGATCAAGTGCTCCAGTTCTCTCAGTTCCTCAATCGCATCGAGGCGCAGCCGCAACACGTAAACGCCAGGTCCATATTCCCCGAACATCAGCGGATGTCTAGTGAATAGAAGATCGTCGTTCCCGCGCGTCGTCATGCTCGCGTATGGCACGTCTGTCGCCCGATCGATACATTCGCGGGTGAGCGGTAACGGAACTGGCTTTGTGATGAGACTCGATTTGCGACCGTCGAGGAACCATACCCTGGCGCGGCGTGTTATCTGGTAGCGCTTCTTCTCAAGGAGATCTGCAATATCGAGTCCCCGGTCAATCACCTGGCAGATCTCATAGCCATCGATGAGGAGTACCTCAGCCGACCTGTTGGTCGTCACATCGTCTAGGGCTGTCTTTGTAAATCCAGAGATGCTGCACAAGACCCCCACTACACCCGGACGCATGGTGCGGAGCCGATCACGCAATCCGTGTACGTGATCGATCGTAGCCGGCCGAGAATGCCATTTGAGTTCCCAGAGATAGATCTCGCCATTGCCCTCGACAAGAAGATCTGACTGGCGCGGAGTCGCAGCGGGGGAATCGAGGTCCACATCGAAGCCGGACGCTCCCAAGACTTCGGCAACGATTTTCTCGAAGCGACGAGCTCGCGCAAACGCGTCCTTATTCGCGTACAGATGGCCGAATTGTGCATTCTGGCGCATTTGATAACGTTTCGCGGCATCAGATGGGCTGGGTCGTCCGGCCCGGTTCCGAGCACGATAAGACGCGGTGTGCTCAACCTCTGCAATTCGCCATCGCTGTCAGGCCCCACGCTGTGTTGGAAGCGGCGTTTGAATGTTTGAAACTGATAAGTTGGGCTGTCTAGCGCCCGGAGGGACGGCGCTGCTCGGCGTCCGCGATTCTCTCCGGGATCTTCGCCGCAAAATCGATGGTTTGGTTGAGGCTCTGGTACAAGTTGATCAGATCCTCATTGATGGCCAACAGCTGATCGTAAATAAATGCGTTCATTCCCATTTCGCCTGCGCTCGGACTCTCGGCCCTCTTCGCGTCCTTGAGTTCCTCAACACGGTTACGCACTGCAGCAAGTTGGTTCTGGAATTTGTTTTCCATATAGGTTGATGATAGTGCCCTGTGGCCGATTAGACGGAACTCTTCGAGCCCAATCCGGAACGAGCGGGGGGAGATCCCCTTCTCCCCGCACCGCTCTCCACACCTTCCCCCCGGTTCCGCCGACCAAGCGGCCGCGTCACCAGACAGCTATTTCCAGGGTCTGCACGGGTTGACTCGAGACAATTCCGACACGGCGGTTTTCGCAACCTTTGAACTCTATGCAATAAGATTCGAGGCCAATCGGCGCAAGAACGTCTGTTCGTCAAGATTCATCGGAAAGACTGTTCCGCAGGTTGCGCGGGTGTAACCTGCTCCGGGCACATAGCAGGGGCTGGAAAGATAAAAAAGAATCGCCGCAACCGAGGGCCTCGCCAGTCGTGCCAGCACCGGCTCAGCGCGCCGGAGTAGTTGATGGAGCTCCTGGCTGAGCACATCATGCGGATGCGTGCCCTCCGGGACGACCGCCACGCGATCTCCTGGATTGAAGAGCTTCGCAAGCGATATGGCGACAATTCCGACGTCATCGGTTCCGCTCCGAGCTGATTTCGTCAGCTGCTCGATCCCTTCTCCGATTCGCTCAAGAACCTTGCTTTCTGAGATGACCCTCTTGCATTCCAAGCATACCCGGCGATTCTCGAACTGGAAGGCGACATCGGGATTGCTTGTGCTGAGAACTGGAGCAAGCCCCCGGCGAGCCGCCATCGCCCCCATGGTCAACTCCAACATCTTATTCCTTGCCTGGTTGGAGCGGGCATCTTCACGAAAGAGATCCGCGGGACCGGAAAATGCCTTTCTCAACAGGTCGACCGGAACCACGACACCCGCGTCGATCAAGGCCGGGATGGTCTCCACGATTTCAATGCTCTCAACAAACGTGGACAGGACCTCCGTTAACCGCCCTTGTCCCTCCAGCTCGGCATATACACGCGCGCGGTCTTGCTCCAGATCATGCGCTCTGAGCCACTCGATATTCTGCCGGTACAGACGGAAACGGTTCGCCTGGCGAATGCCTTGCTGGACAAGCCAAGCCGCGATCCGGTCGAGTTCGGCCAGAAATTGATCGTCCAGCCGGCGATGGGAAGAATTGCTCATTGCCACCTGATCTATACATTCAGGATAGAGCGCGATGGCTACGGCGTCTGCGGCGGAGAGACACGTCCCCATCTCCCCGCACCTCTCTGCATCACCTATTCCCTCGCCAAGTTGAGGGAGAAGCGCGCTGAAGCGTCCGACGCAATGGTGGTTCTGAAGGCACCGCAATTCGAACAACTCGGCGTTCGACTGGAATCGGTCAGTATCGGAGCCTTGGAATAGGTTGGCAGTCGACAGGCTCCCTGACGCACTACTCCCGAGTCTCTGCGAGAATGTTAGCAAGAGCCCGGAACCATGACGGAATTCAAGGACAAGATCCCCGCGGCAGGAGCGAAGGTGGAATTCCTTTATGACGCTGCCTCGGGTGCGATTTCCAATCAGATCTCCGGCACAGGCTTCATGGCGTTCTATCAGGTCGCCTTGAGCCTGGACGGTCGTCACCTGCTCGCCAGTGTTCCTCCCGGCGGCCTCGGACAGGTGATGATCTATCCGAAGCCTTCTCTGCTCGCGTTCGTACAGTCAGACCAACAAGCGATGTGGGGGCGGTGCTGTCCGTCCTGCGGGAAGTACTTTCGCACGAACCACATCATGGACACCACCTATTGCCCGTATTGCTCCCAGCCTGCGCCTGATCTTGCGTTCATCACCGAGGAGCAGAAGAAGTACCTCACGGCATTCTACGATGCCTTTGCCCGGGCCCATCTTCAGCAGACAAACACAAGCCTGGAGATGGCAGAGATCACCGATGCAACCTCAAACTGGCACTACTCGGAGGAAAAGCAACAGCGTCATTTCACCTGTCAAGCCGACAAGTGCGGTGCGCAAACCGACATCCTCGGGGAATATGGCTATTGCCCCCGATGCGGTCGGACCAACGCTCGCAAGCTGTTTTCCGGCCTCTTCGACCAGGAACTCGGGCGTCTTGAAGAAGTAAGGAGCACTGTAGCCGATCGACGAGAACGAGGCGCGGTATGGGAAAAAATGACGGTGGACGCGGTTTCCCGATTGGAGGCGCTGGGCAAACACTTGCGACGGAGACTTCTGGGATACCCGCTGACTGTTGTCCGCCGCAAGCAGTTAGAGAAACTGAGTTTTCAGCAGCCTCTTGTGGCGGACGCTTCGCTCCAGGAATGGTACGGGATGGGACTTTTCGAATGGCTTGGATCAGACACCAACCCCAGGAGAGTCGTCGCGCAGAGCGAAATCCCATTCCTGCGCAAGATGGTACAGCGGCGCCACATCCTCATCCACAACGGAGGCGTTGTCGATCGAGATTACCTCGAGTTGAGCGGCGATACGCATGTGCGTCTCGACGAGCGCATCGAGATCCGCAGCAATGAGGCGAAACGCTTTCTTGAAAATGTGAAGGAGATGGGGCTCAACCTTCTGGACAATGTGGAAGACGGCTTCAGTGTCGGAGGAGATTAGAACCATGATCGACGAGAATGCTCTCAGCTACAAACGCGGCGACCTGGTGGAATTTCAGCTTCGATTGGGCGGCGGGCCGAAGACGTGCCGCGGGCTCGTGCTCAATACCGCAGTCCTGTTCGGCCGTGCTGCGCGTCAACTTTGGATTCTCGACATGGATGATCCAACGCCCCAGATCGAGGCGGCGTGGACGAAACGCAAGCACATCGTGCACGAAGAGGACATCATCGCCCTGATTCCTTCGACCGTGATCGGAGGAGACACTCTTCTGCGGGACAATCCGGTCTCCTATCCCGTTCAAAATGGAAGAGAGACCGTCGAAATCCCGGCGGTCACCCTAAGTATTGCCTTCCCGGTGCCGCATCCCGGAGCGAAGGAATCGGACAAATCCGCGCAGAGTAGTGCGACGGCCGAGTCGTCTTCGCAATCGGAGCAATAAGTGTCTTATAGGATCTGAACACATGAAGATCTTTCTCAGTCATTCTGCTAACACGCCGGTTTCTGCTCTGATCAGCCTTCTCAAAGACGAGGAAGCTACGATTCGTGGCTCATTTGAACAGACTCCGGGAACCAATCTATCGGAGTCAATCCGGAGTGAGATTCACTCGGCCGATGCGGTGATCGTGGTTCTCGATTCTGATTCGAGCAACGTTTCGTTCGAACTCGGTATTGCATTTGCTCTGCGCAAGCCAACCCTTGTGCTGATAAGACCAGGTGATTCGGTCCCGCCATTTGCCGCTTTTTCTCCTCACCTCACGTATACGGGTTCGGTCACCGAGATTTTGAAGCTGGGGGTTGAAGGTTTTTTGGGCACCGTGCGACCCCACAAATCTGCGAAGTCGCCGGGGCGGTCAAAGCAGAGAGTTGCCGCAGAACAATCGAACAAACTGCCCACGCTCTCTGAAGAGATCGAAAGGCTCAGGGCGCGACCGCATGAACAGCAATTGCATGCGTTGGTGCACAACGTCCTGACATCCACAGGGCTAACTTCCGTGAAAGACAACACAAGCAGTCGGGACAGCGGAGTGGATTTCGTCGTGTGGAGCGATTCGCTGCGCGGCTCATTCGGGAACCCCGTCCTTATCGAGGTGAAAGGCTATCTGGAGAAGCCACAATTCCAATTTGCGTATGAACGCCTCACAAAACTAGTCAGTGAATCGAAATCCGCAGCTGGGGTCCTGCTCTATCTGAAGAGACCCGGTCAGGCTTTCGAAAGACCCCAAGGATGGAATCCGCTGGTCCTGTGGTTCGACGTCGGGGAATTCACAGTGGAATTGCTCCATCGAAATTTCGCAGAAATCCTTGTTGAGCGCCGCAATCTTATGGTCCACGGGATGCAATTCTGATGGCGCGCTACTCCAAGGCCCGCATCCGTACCCTCCTGGCGTCGGTGGACGGCGCTCCAACCAATGACGCCAAGGGTGATGCGCTTGAAGAGTTGGGGAAATACCTATTAGGTACAGTCTCGGGCGTGGAGTTTCGGAGGCGGAATATCCTTGATGCTCTCAGAGCTCACGAACTCGATCTCGCCTTTTGGAACGATCAGAGAATTTCTCTCCTTCATTTCCTGGACGCCATCTTGATCGTGGAATGCAAGGCATCTGCAACTGCCGTTGGCAGCGATGAGGTCGGATGGTTCGTGCGCAAACTGCAAGACCGAGGCGCAAGTCACGGAATCTTAATTGCCCTCAACGGAATCACAGGAGATGGCGACAAGTCAGCGCACAGCGAGGTGTTGGGGGCATTGATCCGAGACAAGATCAAGATTCTGCTGCTCACACGTGCCGAGATTCTCTCCTTGACGACTACGGACCAGTTGGCAGATCTGCTCAAAGAAAAGGAAACCCAATTGACACTTGACCGGGTCGTTCACATCGACAGGAATTAATGTCGCGTAATCGGATGCCGGATCAAAGCAAAAGAGCCGAGACCTGACCTCTCGGCTCCTTCCGCAGAATCCTCTTACGATTCCAGCGCCTTGCATTGCCATGCCATACCGCGCTACCACAGCTCAGAATAGCCCCTGGCGTTTTTGCCGCCAGCTTCCCCGACGGGTCAGTCATCGGGGTTGGGGATTGTATTCGCCGATGCCCTTGGCCTGTGGTGATCCCCGCTGTTCAACAGGGTGTTTTGAGGGCCAACTCCCCAAGGTATGCCGCTATTCTTTTCACGGCTCACCTCCGAGCAGGCTAGTGTTCCCGCTCTTGCGTATCAGTATACGTCGCATCTCGAGAAATCGCGGAGTGACAAGCGGCTCGATGTCCCGAGTTCTGCCCGGTGTTGTGCCTCACGTCTCGCCGGTGGCGCGTGCCCCGCAGTTCACCTGTGGACGCGCGGGATTACGTGTGTTTTCAGGGGCTTGGCGTGCGTCGTTTCTATGCTGGGACCGGCGGGATGCGCGTGCAGTGGCGAGTGGCTAGAGGTCCATGTCGGGAGAATAGAAGCAGCGGCAACCGAGGGCGCAGGTGCAGCCTTCGTATGGAAGCTCCGGCAGTTTGTCCAAGCGGTACGTCTTTTCGTCGAGAGCGATGCAGGCATCGCAGCTTCCCGACTTCGTGCATGAGATGCTTGCTTTCTTAACCCCGAGTTTTCTCCACTGTTCGAGGTCACATCGATGTCGCTCGTAGAAACCCATCATGCGCATCACCGTGGCTGCGTCCATCGCGCCCAGCCCAGCGAATCCGGGCATGCATTTCTCGGTGGCCGAGTGGCCGAGCAGTTGCCAAATCGCGTAGTTGAGGTGGAGGCCCTCCCATTGCTCGAGATCAAGACCCTTTAGGATCTTGGGACGCATAGCGAACATCCTGGCAAGGTCGGAGATTCGATCATTGATTGTTGGCGGCTCGGGCCTGATGGTCAGCGCTTCCTGCGCGGGGTGAACGGGTGGTTCAAATCTCTTGTCGCGATAGGCATCCGCAATCTGGATGGCGGTCTTCCACTGGCCGCGCCGCAAGGCGGCGATGGTCTCGTCGGTCGCCGCTTCGAGAGCCCGGGCCTGGTAATCCAGCCAGGCTTGGACGGCCTGGCTCGCTGCCGGTGTGCAGCGCACGATCTCGTGTTCCACAGAGATGCGGCGCATCGCTTCCGGATCGGCATCGAGCAGCCGCTGGGCTTGCTCGGCCTTCCTGCCGCTGACCTTAAGACCACGGGCCGCCAAGAGCTTTTTGAGCTCCGCCCCGGTGTGGCAGAACTCGATCGTCTCCGCGAGCGAAGCTGGCTCAAGCAAATGAAGTGCGCGCAGGCTCTCGACGATATTTCGAGGATGCGTTCCGAACATCGGCTCCCAATGATCGGGAACGCCGGTCCTCGCGTCGCGCAGAGACAGAAAACGTTGCAACAAAGCTAAATGCGGCGGACTGCTCGCCCAATCGGCAGGAATGGATTCGGCGGAGGGCCGCGATGGCTGCGGAGACGAATCCGGTTTACGCCCCAACCATCTGCTCAACCATCCCATCGCGACCGCCCTCCATCATACTGTTTCAACTCGGGTGACACTGAATCTGGCTTGCAGGATGAGTCTATCGTCGCGGCGTTAGAGCTTCTGTTTCCACTTGGCCATGAGCAACTGCGCATCGGGAAGGGCGCATTGTTCGAAAGCACGGATGAAGCAAAGCCTAGCCACCGCAAAGGTCTTTCGAATGGTCTCGTCCGTGGGTGGCTCGGCTGCATGAGCGGTGTAACCACGCAGCTGGTAGAGGCCTCGTATGGTCGTAAACAGGCGGTCGCGCTGCGCACCCGGCGGTTCAAGATACGCCGCGATGCAACTCGCGAGCGTACGGGTGATGTCTTGGTCTCCGGGCCGGATGAGCGCCTCGACGGATGCCCAGATCATCATTAAAGCGCTCCCGATCGGGTGCGACCAAATCGCCTGGTCAAATGCCTGGAAAGCGACATTGAAGGTCGGGGTATCCATCAGGGTAGCCGCTGACTGCCAGTGAACCTTCAACCAATCGAGAGTCGATGCTTCGATGACTGCATTCGGTGTTCGAACGAAGATCCATTGCAGGGGGCTCATCTCAACCGGCCAGAGGGTCGGTTCCTCTTCAGCGCCCGCGATCGCAGAAAACGACAGGCTTGAAACCACAGGGACACGCAGACCTATCGCCTGATGCAAGCGGATTAGGGACGCAATCCACCAAATCGTATTGATCCGCGTGAAGTTTGTGGGCCGGTCGCCCTTTGGAATCTCGATCTCGAACTCGATGTCGAAACCCAGCCCACCACTCGCCGGCTTCCAGGGTTCTCCAAATGGAGTATCTGGAGTCCGCCTGTTGAGGGAAAGCATATAAGGCGCAAAAACGTGCGCGTACGTGCTCCGGAGAACGACTCCTTCAGAAAGTTCATAGATCGGACATGGCAAACGCGTTCCCGAGACTCCGCCGTAAAGCGGATAGTCGCTCGGATGAGCCTGCGCTGGGCTTAGGGATCCGACAGGGACAGAACGCATACAAACAGCATAGATTGACACTATGCGACTGTAGCCACTCTTTCATCTATGACTAATTACTTGTCCTTCCTTTCGCTAGCAAGCGCGTCCCTTGCCGCATCGTCGCTCCTCGCAGCTTCTCAAACCCACGTCGGCATCGCGGGCCGCCCCGCACAAGACTAAAATGAGCCCTATAAAAGAAGCACAAAGGGCTGGCTGGAAGTGCGATGGCAGAACTTAGCACTGATGTACGCATCTTCCTGAGTTCAACGTTCGTTGACCTCCAGGAACTCCGAGATGAAATCGCAGG
Source organism: Occallatibacter sp. (assembly GCA_050018295.1). Taxonomy (GTDB): domain Bacteria; phylum Acidobacteriota; class Terriglobia; order Terriglobales; family Acidobacteriaceae; genus Telmatobacter. Next base: position 21,324 of record JBEKAJ010000015.1, read on the forward strand.
GAGGCTTCGTGACGTTTTTGGTGCCCACCTGCTGATTATGGAAACCTTCGGGAGCGATGCCGCCCCGCCTGTTATTTCGGCGATTCGGCACGTAAGGGAGTGCGACCTTTTTGTTGGAATCTATGCTCGCCGCTACGGCGCCGTTGATCCAGCGACCGGGAAATCGATCACAGAACTCGAGCTCGACGAGGCTGAGCGATCACTAAGTGCAGGGACCCTCAGCGACATCCTGCTCTATTGGCTCGATGAGAATGCCAGCTGGCCGCCTCACCTGTGCGAGACTGATGCAGCTGCAATCACGCGCCTGAAGGCGTTGGGGGAACACTCGCGCCAGCATACCTATACCCCTTTTCGTGATCCCCGCGACCTGCCCTACTTCGCGATTCGCGATGTTCTGGCGAAGCTTCGGCATCGTCTGGTTCCTCCATCCCTGCGGACCAGGCAGCTAGTCCTGCCCAATGCTCGAAAGCTCCAACGTCCGATCGGAATGGAATTCCTCACCAGCGCCGACAGGGAACATTTCTACGGTCGCGGGACCAAACTGAAAGAGCTCCTCGATGCCATCGAGAGCAACAGGATCACGCTACTTTTAGGGAACTCGGGCATGGGCAAGACTTCGCTCATCCACGCTGGTTTGATACCAGAAGTGATTAATGCAAATTGGTTCCCAGTGTATACCCGCCCGTTGGGGCTTCCACGCAGCGACGTCGTTGCAGGACTGGTCTCCACGGTTTTCGAAGGGCCGCATTCTTATCGTGGTGCTCTGCTCGGCGCTCTGGATGACGCCGCCGAAGCGATCGCGCCGAAAAGGGTGCTCCTCCTCATCGATCAATTCGAGGACATCTTGTCGGCCAGGGAGAATCGTGAGGCTGAACAGCTGATTGATGACCTCCGGGTCGTTCGTTTTATTGACGATCCACGCGTCCGGGTTTTGCTGGCTTATCGAGCAGATCTCGAAGCGCGACTGGGCGCGTTCTGGCAGTCGATCAGCGGATCGCCTGCCGGTCTGCCAAGGGTATATGTATCCGGTATCAGCGCGGAAGAAGCGTGGAAAAGTGTCCGGAGCACATGCGCTGATCTCGGCACCGCTCTGGATCTGTCCGAATCAGAGAGCGATCAGATCAGGAAGGACCTGCAGGCCTTCAGCTCGCGTCAGGAGCCGGAGAGAGCGGTGTACCCGCCCTATCTCCAAATGTTCATCGACCACGTGTGGAGGTCACTTGGGAATCAGCCCGGCAGCTACCGATTTGATCGCTACCTGGCTGCCGGCGCCATGGAGGGCGTGACGGCGGGGTATCTGTCCCGCCAGCTCGAATACGCGCAAGACAACGAGGGTCATCTCAAAGCCGTCCTTGTGTCCCTGGTACGCAGCTATGGCGTCAAAGCTCAAAAGACGCTTGCGGAAATTGCGGCCGATACCGGCTTATCCAGCAACAACTGCGAAGTGGCCCTGGAAAAGCTGATCGACCTCAGGCTGGTGCGGCATTTGGATGGGCTTTATGAAATCGCGCATGATTTTCTGGCGCGGGAAGTCGCTGCGAAACTGGTGGACGCCGAGGAAAGAGAGTTCAAGCGGGTCCGGGAGTTGCTCACATCGAAGGCCGCGAGCTACGGAACCACGTATTCGCTGCTGAGCGTCGAGGAGTTGCTGCTCATGTTCAAACACAAGCAGCGAATCCTTCTTTCCGATGAAGAGGTCGGCCTGACGATGGCATCGTGGGCCGAAGGCAAAGGTCCAGGCCTGTCGCTGCTTTTGACCGTTCCGTCCACGCGGCTTCTGGAGCTGATTCGTTCGCAGGAACCCAAAGGTCGATCGGAAAAAGAAGGAAAAGCGATGCTCATCCTACTTCGATCGAAAGTGACTGGCGTTCCTCTCGAAGAACGGGACTGGGGAGAGTTTCACAGCTATCAGCTCGGCATGGAGGTTGCAGAGATGATTTCCGCTTCTCCCCTCGCGTGCCCAGATCGAGTCTTGCTTTGGGCGGCGCGCAACAGGCGCCTCGTCGTCGCCGAAGCCGCGTTCCGGGCCATCGCCAAGAAGGTCGCCGCAGGCGAGACAAGCTGGATCGAAGTGCTCGGAAGGAGCTCAAGCAAATCGTACCGCTCGGCGTATGAACGGTTAGCGATCGACCAGGGGCTGCCACTATGTCCCGACGAATCGGCCGCAGCACGCCCAATCCGGGAGTTCGCCCTTCTGCAGCGCATTGCGAGGGCAGCAAACCCAAAGACGGCACGGGCGCTGATGCGGGAACTCAAGGCGAGAAGGCCGAGCGCGCGTATGCAGCTTTTCGCCTCTGGAATTGCCAGCAATCGGATTGCGGGAATCGCCGCAACGGTGAAGAGGCTTGGACATCTCGCTGCGGAAAAGACCGCGTCGCTGCTCTATTCTATAGCGCCACCGGTCACAGAACCCGAGATGCAGTCGCTCCTCGACGGTTACGGCTTGTGGAACCAGAAGGAAGCCGGCCTTACCGAGTCGAGCGACACGCGTGTTGCACTGGTCTACGAGGAGAAGGCTGTGGCATTCGCGAAAACGATCCTCAGGGTATCGACCGAGCAGAATCTTCGCGCCCTGAAAGAGGCCTTCAGCCAAATTGCTCTCACTTCGTCAGCTCAATATCTGGCCATCTCTCTCGTCCGTCACGGTGACGCGGGAGACGTGATCCGTTTGATCGAGAGAATTGGAGGCACCAAGGATCGGATTCCCTACTGGTTCCAGATCGAGGTAGGGCTTGCAGTTGGAAGACGGATGAGGTCATTGCGGTCCTCGGTACCTCCAGAACTCCTTCGGATCTACGAAAAGAGCGAGTTTTGGCGAGATCCCCGCGCGACTACCCTCAAAGCGAGGCGCAGCAAGCTTCCCCTGAAGAATATCGAGAATCGCGCTCTCTATGTTCGAATCGTGGCGAATGCGCTAATCGGGTCGGCAGGAGCGCACGATGTCAAGCTTCTGCAGGCTCTCGCGCAGCACGAATACCGTTTAGTGGCCCGGGCTGCTGCGGTCAGGCTCGCGCAGTTTGGAGATGAGGGAATGGCGATGCTCCAGTCATCCGTTACTGAGGCAATCGAGCACCAGGGTGCGGAGAATTTTGGCCTGGCAGTTCGGGACGCGGAGATCGAGAGATTCGGACTGATTGAGCTATGGTGAAGTGCCGAAGACGAGCAGACTGCGGGTATCTGGTGGCCATCCGTCATGGTATGTCAAGAACTTCTTGATGATATGGCACCCGCACGGCACACCAGGCCGCTGCTTAGGGTCATTTGTTATTGGTCAATTAGCGAAGGGGCGACTGACGGGGGTTCAGTACCTGTTGTTCGTCTCATCAGTTGCAGCAGCGGACTGCTTGCGCTCGCATCAGACGGAGGACTTCGCGATCGTGGCGCGTTTCAACGATGCCACGACCGATGGGCCTGTAGTAGTGATTGCAGGAATAGGCTCGAATGGTACTCAGGCAGCGGGCGAGTTCATAGTCTCACCCGACGCTCTGGACGCACTTGCCCGCACCGCACCTCACAACTCACTCAATCAGAATTTTGAGGCAGTGCTCAAGGTCGAGGTGGTCGGAGAAAATACAGGCGCCGCCACTATAGTGGCATCACAATTCTGGTAGCTAGCGTCGACCGGCCAAATGTCGAACTCTCTGCGGTGCCCGGCCGGTTGCCAGAGGGATGCGTCGGAAGATTTCGCTCTGTGGACAATCTCAAGGTTGTCGAACTGAATAGCGATCAACCGATAAAGACGAATGAAGGGTGCGGGAGCGGTTTGAAAACATTCTCAAGCATACAATGCTCGCGCACTTGAACTGTTGACCCGCACATTCTTGCTCTTCAGCAAGCGCTTTTTAGGGAAATGAAGAGTTCCAGCAGTAGGCACTGAGCTTGGCTGGAACCGGCTGGACAATAACCGAGATGTAAGAGGACCAGCCGAACATATTAAGTTTATCGCCCGATTAGAACACGGATAGAGGTGCGGGACGTGGACAAGAGTTCTATCGTTTTCAGTTTGCCGGACTCATGCCACGGATTATATTGCCGATATTCGTATCAGTATGTGAGAAACTGATGCTGATGAAGCGGCGATGGCGCAATCCTCACGTTTCTGGTTTGGTGACCATTCTCTCTGCCCTTTTGCTGGGTATTCAGATCGATCTGAAGTTTGGACCTTTATGGCCTGCTCGGGCGAACAACTTGAGCGCATTCGGCATTTCCTGGACAAGCGTTGGAATCGCGGTCTGCGGGTTGGTTGTCATCGCCACCCAGATCCGCAGATCGCTCGAAATGCGGCGCTATAAGATCGATCGCGATCTACTGGAGGCGTTCCTCGAACATATCCCGGTCAATGTATATTTCAAAAACCGCGAAAGCCGGTTCCTACGGGTCGGACGAGCGATGGCTGACTACTTCGGACTGGGTGACCCGGCGCAAGTCTTCAACAAAACCGATTCCGAGATTTTCACCTCCGAGCACGCCATACAGGCGCTCGCGGACGAACGGGAAATTCTTCGGACTGGCCAGCCCATGCCCAGCAAAGAGGAGAAGGAAACATGGCCGGATGGGCGCGAATCCTGGGTGCTAACCACGAAAGTGCCGCTCAAAGACGAACGTGGCCGGATCATTGGCACGATGGGAATATCGCAGGACATTACAGAGCGCAAGCAAGCCGAACTCCGTATCCGCCACATGGCTCTGCATGATGCCCTGACCGGATTGCCAAATCGCACTCAGTTAGAGGAGCGTCTGGTCCAAGCCATAGCACTTGCGCGCCGCGATCAGAAATGGGTCGCGGTCTTGATGCTCGATCTGGATCATTTCAAGGATGTGAATGATTCTCTCGGCCACCACGTAGGTGATTGTCTCCTGGAAACGGTGGCAACAAGGCTCAGAGCCTGCACACGCGAAAGCGACATTGTGGCGCGTTTAGGTGGCGATGAGTTCGTCATCGGGCTTCCATTTGCAGGTAACGACAGCGAAATTGAGCTGGTTGCTCAAAAGATCATGTCGATTCTGAAGGAGCCGTGTTGGATCGAAGGCCGTGCTGTGAGGACGAGCGCCAGCATAGGTATTTCTCGATACCCCCTCGATGGTGCGGACCCAGAATTTCTGCTGAAAACCGCCGATTCCGCGATGTACGCGGCCAAGAGGAAGGGGAGGAGTATCTATTCCTTTGCGTCATGAGAATGAATCGAGGCCGTGCCCGGATTCAGTTCGAATGGAACCGGAGAATTCC
>JBEKAJ010000016.1:0-22618 GCA_050018295.1 Occallatibacter sp.
GCAACGGCGGCTATTTGAGAATCGTTCGCACCGGCTTCCAGCAAGGCGACGGCGCCGCCAAGGCGTTCATCGAACTGTTGGGCGCGGAAAAGCAGCTCGAAGTCAAACGCCAGAAGCGCGCCGACCTCAAGGCCAAAAAGCGCGCCGAACTCGAGAAGCAGCTCGAAGAGCAGAAGAAGGATGCAGAAGAACCTGAGGGCGGCGAGCAGGCAGCGTAAGCGCGGGTTGACCGAGTGGCTCTTGAATCAAAGGAACGCGCGGGCATATCTCATTCGAGATATGCCCGCTTTTCATTTCTGAACCTTCCAGACGTGAACTTTCAGTCGACGATGGCGCCGAGGAATCGAAAAGTTTTGCGTTCGTTCCGCTATGAGCGAGTCGCTGCTGACTTCTGGCTCGCGGCAACCAATTCCTTGACAACCGGCTTGCGCAGAACCTCGATGTCATCCAAATCCATTTCAAGGGAGAAGCATTGCCTGGTCGCCGCGAGGGCGATGATAACTTTGCACTGATGTCGAAGCTCGGTGACAATTCCCTCCACCCCTGCGAAGACGCCTCGATGCACGCGCACCAACTCTCCGACAGAGACCGTGGGATGTGGGCGCAAGATGCATCCGCTGGCCAGGCCCTCGCGAATTCTCTCGATCTCGGCGGCGCTCACTGTTTCGCCCACACCGCTTCCGAGCAGGCGAAGCACACCTGGCGCGCTGACGGCAGAAAGGCGCTCCTCGCGGGGAAAGCGCACGAAGACGTATCCGGCAAAGAGCGGGCGCTCCAGGTCGACGACTCGGTCAGTCCATTTTGAGCGGACCGCATAAAGGGGAAGGTAGTGCTCGAGGGAGCGCGCCGTTAAATGCCGTGCAACCCGCTTTTCATGATTTGCGACAACATGCAGAACGCGCCAGGGGCTATCGAACATCGCACGCTCCGATGAGAACTGTCCAAATCAAGAAAAGCCTCAAACATTCCGGTCGCAATGCGAGCCACGGGAGTCGCTGAATCTCAGCAACGCCCTGATCAACGTTATCTGGGCGACAGTGCAAGTATATCCCAGGACCCTCTGTAAATCGCTTGTCTCCTGTGTCAAGATTTACACTTGGAAATCAATCATCGTGTGAACCCGATAACCCGCAATGTCATTGAATGCGCGGCAAGGCACAAGTCAACACTCTCGACGCCGTAGAATATGCGGCGAGTTGAGCTTTCTTGAATGAGAGGGATGAGGCGCCGCAGCTTGCAGGGCGCAAGCGCTGAATGGCGCAAGAACGGAAGCGGGAAACGTCTAATTTATCTGACTGATCTGCCGAACCATCGAATCAGCAACGCCTCGCAACCGGGCGCAACTTCGAACGCTCACGGGAGTCAAGTTGCTTTCAATGCGGCGCGGCTGAGCTCTTGTCGCGCCATTATGCGCTTGAGCAGGTGGACGCTTGGACTATAATCCGGCACGAGCTCCTTAAGCGCGACGACCAAACGGCCGATGTCTCGCGCCGCACAGATTTCGCGCAGCGCTTCGAGCCAAATCCGCATGTCTTCTTCCGGGAACCCATCGCCGACAAAGATTCGAATCTTGTCGTGCTTCGACGGCACCGTGTCCTCAAGCATGGTGCTGAGTTCCTCCGAAAGTTTCTCGCCAGGGCGCATCCCCGTGAATTCGATTTTGATGTCTTCTTCGGGCCTCAGCCCTGACAAGAGAATCAGGTGCCTGGCGAGATCGACAATCTTCACGGGTTGGCCCATGTCGAGAACACAAATCTGGCCGCCCTTACCGATGGCGAGAGCTTGCAGCACAAGCTGGCAGGCCTCGGGAATAGTCATGAAGAAGCGGCGCATCTCTGGATGCGTGACAGTGACGGGCCCTCCGGCCGCGATTTGCTTTTTGAAAATCGGAATAACGCTGCCGTTCGAGCCGAGCACGTTGCCGAAACGGACGGCCACGTATTTCGTGCGGCCGTTCTGCAACGCCAACAGGATCAGCTCGGCAATGCGCTTCGTCGCGCCCATCACGTTTGTCGGCCGGACGGCCTTGTCCGACGAAATCAGCAGAAAATCTTCCACGCCGTGCTCCGCGGCCGCGACGGCGACGTTGTAAGTTCCGAAGACGTTGTTTTCGATGGCCTCAAACACGTGCGTTTCCATTAAAGGAACGTGCTTATAGGCCGCGGCATGATAAACCACTGACGGCTTGTAATTTCGAAAGATTTCGTTCAGGCGATCGCGGTTCTGAATGCTTCCAATTTCCGGATAGAACGGAACGAGGGGAAAGGCCTGACACATTTCTTGATCGATTTCGAAGAGGGAGGATTCCGCAATCTCGAATCCGACAATCCCCGCAGGGCGGAAGCGTGCGATTTGCCGGCAAAGTTCGAAGCCGATCGATCCGGCCGCGCCGGTAACGAGAACGACTTTCCCTTCCAGCGTGCTTCTGATTGAGTCTTCTTCGAGGTGCACCGGAATGCGCCCCAAAAGATCCTCGACTGCCACTTCCCTGATCTGGCCGGCTAACCCGCGCTCCTCGATCACCTCGCCTAATCCAGGCACAGTTTTGAACTCGACTTCCGCGGCCTGGCACAACTCCAGAATTCGTGTCATCTCTCCGCCCGTCGCGGACGGAATGGCGATGAGAACCACTGCTACTCTGTGGCGAGCAACAAGCGCGGCGATTGCTTCGCCTCCCCCGAGCACCGGCACGCCGGCAATGCGCAGACCCAGTTTGGCGGGGTCGTCGTCAATGAATCCGCAAACTCGATAAGCAAGTCTCGGATTGTTGCGAATCTCCCTTTGCAGAGAAACTCCTGCGTCGCCTGCCCCGTAAATCAGAGCCCTCTTCATGGGCGTTTTACTGTTGCGCGATTGTGAGCTGAGCCTCGACGATGCGCGAGCCAGGAGTCGAAGGCCGCACGTGCCGAAGAAGCAGACCATCAGATCGAGCACATAGAGCGATCGCGGGAATCCCGTCGGCGCCAGCCAAAGGATGAGGAAATAGCCAATGATTGAAGCGATGACATTCGCAATCGAAATCCGGATCAAGTCGATCGCGGAGACGTAACGCCAAAAGCCTCGATCGAGCTTTGCCGCGTAGAACACAACGAACTTTACGGGTAGCCAGATCGCAAGAGCATAAGGAAGATAACGGAGATAGTATGCCGGTACGCTGAAATCGAAGCGAAGCAGAAATGCCGCTACGGCCGAGGCAGCGAAGATTCCGGTCTGCGTCGCCCAGATAAGAATCCGGCGCACAGTGATGTTGCGAATAAGAAAACCTGGTTGCTTGCTCATGATCGGAGACTCACCTTCCAGAATGACACAGACGGGAAAAGGAGTTCATGTGGAGCAATATATGGCTTGGCTATGGAATCAATCCTGAAGGATAACATGTGAAGAAGACTGCTCCCGGCCTGCTTCAAATTGGAGTGCTATGTACACGAGTGGCACGACAGCAACGGCGGCAAGTGCGGGAGCGGCTTGCGGAAACCGGGACGCGGTCCATGCCAGCGGAACCAACCATCCGATATTGATTGCGGCAACCGCCAGCGTAACCTTCGTATGACTGGCCCAGGCTTGAGCAGCGTGTTGATAGGCGTGGCTGCGATGAGCCTCGTACCAACGTGCGCGCGAAAACATGCGGCGCAGAAGAGTCACGGTGGCATCCACAAAGAAAGCGGCCAGCAAGATCAGCCAGGGCCAGATAAGCCCTGGACTTGAATTCGAGGAGAAGAGCGCCAGCGTGCCCAGGGTGAATCCGAGGAACCCGCTTCCCACGTCGCCCATGAAGATTTTGGCGGGCGGCCAGTTCCAAAGCAGAAAGCCAAGACTCGCGGCGGCCAGCAACCAGGAAAGCTGCGAATAGGACGGCAGGCCACTGCGAAACAAAAGGATTCCGCCGAAGATGCTCACGCAGACTGCTTCCATTCCGGCCAGCCCGTCGATTCCGTCCATGAAATTGAAAAGGTTTGTAAGCCAGACCAATCCGGCAAATTCGGCGGCCCGGCTCGCCCAACTCCAAAGGGAATCGCTGTTGCCAAACTGCGAAGGCTGTGTTTCGCCGAGGCTCCAGAGAACCCATGCGGCCGCGAGTGAGTGAACGGCGAGCCGCGGCCAGGGAGGCAACCTGAAGCGATCGTCGAGAAAGCCGACAATGGAGATCGCGAGTCCGCCTCCGACAAGCGACCAAGCCAGCCGGGCAGGAATGCCATGCCTCAAAAGAATCCAGACGACCGCTGACAAGAAGACCACTACGATCGCCACGCCGCCACCCCGAGGAACAGGCACCGCATGGGAACTGCGGGAATTGGGGAGATCCATCACGCCATGCCGGACCAGAATCATTCGAAGGCAGGCAGTGATGAGAGCCGAAGCGACGAAGACCAAAACGAAAAGTCGCATTAGGAGGCCTTCGCTCGTTCTGCAAGAGTGAAATCCCGATACCACCGGCATGTTGCCGCCAACCCATCGTCAAGCGGCACGGGCGGAGCCCACTGCAAGTCCTGTTGAGCGCGACGGGAATCAATTATGAGCGAATCCAAAACTCTGTTGGCCGCCTCCTCTTTGAAAGTCAGTCTCGCTGCCAACCGGATCAAAGCCTCAGGAACGGGAACAAGCCGCACGGGCCGAGCCAGGAGTCGCGCCAATCGCGTGATCAGCTCGCGCGTCGATATGTCTTCGGAGTCTTTCACAAGGAAACTTTGGCCGGCAGCCTTGGGATGGTCAACGCATCGCACTAGGAAATCGGCAAGGTTGTCGGCTCCGAGCAGGCTACGGCACTTTTCTCTTTTGGGCCAGGGCAGCGGAAGAGCGCGATCGACAAGCTTGATGAGCCGCAGGAAATTCCCTCGCACTCCCGGACCGTAAACCAATGGGGGCCGGACAATCACCACTTCGAGTCCGGTCTCTGATGCGAGGGCGCGAAGCGCCTCTTCGGCTTCCCATTTCGAAACCGCGTACGCGTCCTTAGGATTTGGGGTCATATCTTCGCGGAACGGCATCTCGAAAGTTGACTCACCGTGCACCTTTGCCGTGCTCACAAAGATGAACCGCCGAGCACCGGCTGCAACAGCGGCGAGAGCGATGGATTTCGTGCCGTCCACATTCACCCGCCTGTACTCTTGCAATGGATCGCTGACGGATTCCCTCATAACGTGGACGCGAGCCGCCAAGTGCACAACAACAGATACGCCAGCGAGCGGACCTCGTAGTTCCGGATTTGCGCTCAGATCTCCCAGCAGAGAATACTCAGTTATTCCTGGAACCACCCGTTGCAACTCCGGCCACAGTCGAAGAGTCCGCACTCCGCCGCGCGGAATAAATCCCGATGCAATGAGCTTTCGACAAACATATTTCCCCACAAATCCGTCCGCGCCTGTGACCAATACTCGCTCGTTCATGCAAGCTCATCAAGAAACATCTTGTTCAATGCAGCGGGTCAAACGGTGAAAAGTGCAGAATCTAGCTCAGCAATCGCTCTGCGCTTCCAAACCCAAGGCACGCATCACTCGAGCTACCCCGGCAGGCTTGTCGTAACCCGCAATGAACGCCTCGCGGCCGTTCTGTCCTTTTCGGCGCAGCTCCTCCGGATTTTCAACAAGCCGCAAGAGAAAAGCCGATACTCCGGCTTCATCGCCGCAATCAAAGTGCCAGCCGCATTCGAATCGCCGGATGAGAAGTGCAGGGGTAGCTTCCGCCGGGCCAATATAGAGGACCGGTCTTCCTGCCGCCATCAATCCGTAGATTTTGCTTGGTACAACAGCGCCGAGAGTCACAGGCTTCTGCGTCACCAGGCCTAGATGGCACTCGGCCAGGCTGGCTCCCAGATCCTGCAGGCGAACATAGCTCGGAAAGGAAACATTTTCGATCCCGCGCTTCTGGCAGAACTCAATCAATTCTCTGCGCTCGAGACCTCCGCCGGTAAAGACAAATTGGAAATCAGGATGATTCGCCAGGTGCACCATCACTGCGCGAATGGTTGCAACATCGTGGGCCGACCCAAGATTTCCGGAATAGAGAATGCGCAGCGGTGGTGGCGCAGGAAACGGCAATGGAAAAATCGTCCGCCCATCGGCCCAATTCTCCGCCACAACAATTCGATCTTCCGGAATCCGGTGCTGCAACAGGCGAATCTTCATGCAATCGCCGGGGGCGATCACCGCGTCTGCCCTTCGCCGGGGAAAATCCAACATCATCGAGGTCCATCGGGCAACGGGTATGTCCAGCGCAATGGCAATATCCGGATACAGGTCCATCTCCCACGCCACGTGACGGCATCCGCGTATCTGTTGCAGCAGCCAGCCAATCCATGCCAACCCCGGCGGCGCTGTGAGAGTCAGAACAACGTCGGGCTTTGGGATCCGCAGCGCTCTCCAAACTGCCCCCGCATAAAAGGTGGCGTAGGAGAGCAGTTTCTTCAGTTTGCTCTGCGAAAATGTCGCAGTTCTGACCCTCGCCACATGAATTGACCCTCGGCCTGAGGGCTGTTCTGCATTTGATTCGGGATTCTCGCGTTGAGTGCTGCCGCGCGCCGCAACCTCTTCTGAGGCATAATCATCGGCGCCGCAGACCACGCGAACATCGTGGCCCACCTCTGCGGCGCCATTCGCGAAGTCGGCCAGAAACTGCCCAACCGCCGATTGGTCCGGGCCAAAAAACTGACTGATGACAATGATTCTTGCGCGAGAGGTCAATCCCATTGAAGAACATGCGGTCTCGGATCTACTTAGTGTTCCTTGCACGAGAAATCGTCTTTCACGCCGATGTTGTCAAACCAATATGCAGTCCGGCCTAGGACCATTGCCGAGAATCCAGTCGTACACATCAGTCATGGCTTTACCAATTCGCTGCCATTGGTAGCGCGTTTCAACCAGGCTTCTGCCATTGCCGCCCATGGCCTCGCGATCTGAATCCGTCAAGGAGAATAATTGACGTAATGCCGCCGCAATGCTGTTTACCTCCGGCTCCATCATGATTGCGGCCCCAGCCGCAGCCCCCTCGGGAAGGTTGCACTCGCGAGTCATCAGAACCGGCAGTTTCCACGACCACGCCTCGAGAATGCTTACCGGCTGGCCTTCGCTCTTGCTGGGCAGGATAAACGCGGATACTCCGGCAAAACATCGATCCTTATTGGCGCCGAACTGCGGTCCGAGGAAATCGACACTCGATCGAACCTGAAGCTGGTCCGCGAGCCGTTCCAGTTCAGCACGATGGCGGTTCTGGTCCCATCCGGCGAGCGTAAGGCGCCAACCTCCCGCCGTCGCTTCCTCGCGGACAGCGCTCCAGGCCTCAATCAGGCTGCGCAACCCTTTCGAAGGATGAAATCTGCCAAGGTAAAGAATTGACCGGCCCTTCCGCGAGACCTGAAGAGCAGTATCATTCCGCATTGTCGTGCCATTGGGAATGATGCAGATTGGATTCTTCAACCCATACTCCCGCAATGCCTCTGCCTCGGCTGAATTCAAAGCGTGCAGACAGGCGGCGCGGCGCAGGTGTTCATTCTCGTAGAGCAGAGCCGCAATTCGCTTCTTCCAGCGGGAATTACGCAGCGCCCATGGCTTGAGGAGACCGTGCGGGCTGACTAGATAGGGTCTCGTCCCCCGCGACCAACGAGGGGCCACGACCGACGGATACATCCAGATGCCATGGACGTGGAGAATGTCCGCATTCCATGTTTCTAATGCAGCCACGAGCCCCGGTGCGTAACCGAAGATGCGCGGACCGCGAACGGAAAATGTCCTGGTGGAGACGTCACCCCAAAGCGGCTCATCGATTCTTGTATAAGCATCACGCGCGCTGAAAACCACGGGGAGATATCGTTTCTCTGCAGAAATGGCAATGGTGAGATTGCGCATTGCATCGAAGATACCGCCGTTCATCCTCGAGATTGAATTGGTCAGGACGGCTAGTCGAAATTGCGAACTGGACATGTCGCTCAAAGGAAAGAGAAGAGACCCGGCTACTCAATCAAGGCGGAACACTCGTAAACTCAGGCTCTTTCGCGTATTCCCAGGTACTCCGCGCCGCGCGCAATTGCTTCGAGATAGCCTTGAACTTCGAGATCCATCCTGCAATATTGATTAACGATCTCAATCGAGCGTGCGCCCATTCTTGCGCGCAGCTCGGGATTGAGGAGGTTCGTCATTGCCTGGGCCAACTGCCCAATGTCGCCGGGCTCGATGACAAACCCATTCAAGCCATCTTGCACGATCAACCCCGCCGACCCACAAGCGCTCGTCGTTACTAGCGGCTTCCCAGTAAGCCCGCCTTCTACCAGAACCTTCGGGAAGCAATCTTTGTGCGTTGGAAGCAGCACGGCATCGGCCGCGCAGTAGATTTCCGCGAGTTTCTCTGGCGCAACAGGTCCAAGAAAGCGCACGCGATGCTCAACTCCGCTTGACCGGGCTAGTCTCAAGAAATGCTCGATCGTCGCGCCCTCTTTGCTTGCCGGCTCCTCAGGTCCGGCGAAAACACACAGAAAAGATGCGTCTCTAGGAAGGAGCGCGGCCGCGTTAACGATGTCTGCCACTCCCTTGAAGGAATGCAGATTTCCCGCGTAGAGAAAGACTACGGCGGAATGGAAACCGAGATCGCTCCGAGTATCCCGATCCATTTCGAGTTCGCCGAGGATCCTTCTGAAAAACGAGGCGCCTCCCTCGTAGGGGGCGGAGATCAAGCGTTCGGGCGCACAGCCATAAATTTCGGTGAGGACCTGAAATGCCGCGGGACTCTGATAGATATGGTAGCGACACATACGGAGCAGTAGGCGTTTCGACAGCATGATCCACCAGCGCCGCTTCCTTTCCCAATTCACGGGGAGCGTTTGATTGGTTGAGATCACGACGCGCCCCAAGAGGCGTGCGCAAAACGCGCACCAGATTGCCCCCAATCCTAACAGCCCCTTCAGAATGACGACATCGGATTCGCGCGCACATGCCAGGCCCACACGCCATTCAGGGTTGGAGACGAGTCCTTCCGGTGTGCCGCCCTTGGCGCTGACACCGAAATGCTTGCCGCGCGCTCTTGCCGGACGAAAAGCAACTCGCGAGAGCTCCTGATCCGGATGTTCGTACAGCGGAAATGCTTTTACAGCGAGTGTCGCCGATTGAGCAACCTCGAAGAGCGCGTCCTCGGTGCCGCGCTGCAGATCGTAGGTCAGGAATCCGACTTTCAGCAATGGCTTTGTTCCGATCCGCGATTTGTCAGCGATAAATGCGGAACCGGATCTGTAAGTTGTCATAGCAGGCGAGTCGAGCGGCGATGGTATCTGCGAGGACATGAATCAAAGCATGATCTGTGCGCCTATAAGGTTACTGGCAACTTACTTTCAAGCTGCTTTTCATCGCGCCACTCCGTAACATCCGCGAGCCATTGACGCATCCTGCTATAGATGTCGTTCCCTGAGGCAACCACGCGCGCATATCCCGCCGCCGCAATCCGTTTTCTGGCAGCCTCGTTACGGAGATAGAACTGCACTTTGTCGATAAACTCTTCAGGGCTTTCGAAAAACTCTGCTTCCTTCCCTTCGGAGTAAAACTCCTGCATTGCCGCAGTCCGCTCGGAGAGAAGAAACACGCCACAGGCCGGGATCTCCCACGATCGCGTCGTATATTGATCGCGGTTCCATTTGCTGAAGAAACATGCTCCAATCTTAGTTGCACAAAGCGCCCGCCGGTAGTCCTCACCCCTGGCGTAGAAAATCGGCTGCACATTCTGAAACACATCGCGCGGGAGAACCGATCGCCATTCCGTTACCCCTCCGAATATCCTGCACTTCAACCCCGCTCTCACAACTCGCGACAGGCATTCAACGCGGAGATCGGGCTCCATGTGGCCGGCGTAAACAACGTCGGATCCCCAGGTTTCTTGTTCGAGACCCCCGAGTTGGGTTGGGTAGTGCATCCAGGGGATGTAATACATCATGAGAACCCGCACGCGTTCCATTCCGTGTGCGACGGCCTCAGCGACATTACATGGGCGGAATACGTGGTATCCGTCGTAATTAGGAAGCGCTTTCGATAGAAGCCGGTATTCTCTGCGATCCGGTCGTCCAAACGGATCATCGCAATGCAAACCCGATGCGAAAGTGATCTTCGCAATCTGCGCGATGGTCTCAGCTGAGTAGTGATGCCCCTGATAGAAATGCGCCACGTCCGGGCGCATCTCTTTTACACATTGCACCACCATCCGATTGACTTTGGCGATATCGGGGCCGAGCAAGTAGCGCTGTTCGAGACGGCCAGCCAGATTCCGCGGAATGTAGGAATGAGTGTCGAAAAGCTCAGCTTTTATCCCAAGATCACGGAGCGCCCGCAGCCATGCAAGCTCATGAATTTCCCCGAAGGCCGATCGGACGATCAGGACGGACTCGACTTTTCTCCGGCCAGACTCCGCCATAAGTTCTTCGAGGAAAATCCAACTCAGGAAGGGCGAACGCCGCGCGCTCCACCCATCACGGGGGTCGAACCGGACAGGCGCTTCAGGGCGTCAATAAGAGAATCGCAGATCCGGAACCCAGCCACGGAAAGCGCAACGCGGTAAATGCGAAACGACAAGTATTTGCCGAGACCTAGTTGAGACAACGCCAACGCGTAAAGCTGGAAAGAGGATCTGGAGCAGGTGCGTGCCTGAATGGCAAGCAGCGGGTACGAATAACGAGCAATATCGGAACGAATCAAGCGCCCCACCTCAGGGCCGTGCGCGGATTCGAGGCTCTGGGCGATCTCGAGAAGACCGCGAACAAAGTTCAGCGAATGTTCGGGGGTTAACTGCCGCGGGGCGAACCGCTCGTGCTCGCTGGCGCTTGACCCGAAATAATGATCGCCGCCGACCCGTCGGATCGTCGTGATTCGCGAAACATAATACCCCGGCATCGTCATGAGTAAGTTGCCGACTAAGTAGAGTTGATAAAGCAAAGTTCCGTCGAATTTGTCGGTTCTTATGGCGCGCGCTGCACTGGTATGGATGGCGAGGCCGGAGATAAAGATCGATCTACGAAAGAATGCCGCAACTGTTGCTTGTCCCGGCTTGAATGCGCGGTCGCCAGGAAAATAGCGATGCGCGTCCAGCACTTCTCCGGTTTCCTTTGAGGTTGTTTGCCACGCGCGCAAAACGACGCCTGCGTTGTAAACAGCATCGGTTGCTTTTGTTAGCTCGTTCAAAGCGCCGGCGCACCAATGGTCGTCATCGCCCATGAACACGGAGTATTGTCCCTCCGCATGATCGATGAGAAAGCGCAGGTTGCCATCGTACCCAAGATTCGCCGGGGTCGTCAGGAAGCGGACACTCAGGAGTTCATGCTCCTGAGAGAACCGCTGAACTACTTCCGCAATCTCAGCATGCTTCGGCGAGCAATCCTCGCTGACCAGGATCTCCCAATCGCCGGGCGCCTCGGAGGCAATACTTTCGAGGAGGTCGGACAGTTCTCGAGGGCGGTTGAACGCGGGGATGCAGATAGAAAACCGCTTCGTCATTTCCGGATATTTGGTTGCAGGTAACTGGCTTGGCGGGGACCCCTCAGTGTTATGCGGCCCCTGGCGTTGCTTCTATGCGCGAAAGGATCGCACACCGCTCCGCTAAAGAAGGGCGGCACGCATAGCGGTTTGCGGCGCGAGACTCACAGATTGGCTAAGAGTTTGCTCAACGGCGCAGAAGAGGAGAATGGGAAGGCCCCTCGTAGCCAGTAGGTACACACCAATCGTGGCTGTCATGGGTATTGTCCATACGCATAACAGGGTGAGGATGTAAAAGCTAAGCAGTAAGGTTCCCATATCAACCGCCGAATGAGTCGCCGAAATGCAATACTTCGCAATCCTGCCAATGAGAAAGAAACCGCCAATCACACCAAGCGCGCCAAAGTTGAAGTAGAGTTCGGCGAGAGTCCCGGGCACAACGCCGTTGATCGCCGGATCTTCATAAATATACTGTCCTACAAGCGCCGTCATCGCAGGCGGTTCCGAAACCTTGAGAGGAATGTGCAGCAAAGTCGCCGGCGAATTGATAGTCATTGCAAGGCCTTGAAGCAAAGTTGAGCCAAAGGCGTAGCCATATCGACCCACCATATCAAAGACAAGACTAATCGTCGGGTATCGTCCCATCTGCCAGTCGAAGACGGCGGCCAATTGATTGGTGAAGAATTGGCTCGTACTTATTTCTCCTTGAGCGAAAGCGTCGATGCCACTGTTCAATAACGTCGTGGTTCGGGCGATCGTCTCGAACACGATGATCCCCATGACGCCGACAGCGATGGCGGAAGCGAAGGAGCGGAGATGCCGGGGAGCAATCTTCTTGACGACAAAAATCAGGGGCAGGACCGCCAGCAGATTTTCAGCGCGGCTGCCCGTCCAAAACAGATTCAGGAAGATGCAGGCCGATCCGCCAACAAGGACAGCAAGAGTGGTCCTGGGATGGCTTTTGCTGGCGCGCGAAGCGAGGAACGCCGTCAACAGGAAGATGATTCCCCATGAAAGCCACGTGGACATGAAAGCGAAGCGGGCCGTTCCTGCCGCGAGTTGCCTTCCAGGGTCAATGGTTGCGGCCTCCTGAAGCGCACTGCCGGAGCCGGAGAAAAGCAAGGTTGTGCCGGCGATGCCGACCAGCGCGAAGAGGACCCCGCCGAGAACGAGAAGCGTGGAGCGGACGCGGACCATCTGTGGTCCATTCCTGGGCGGCGCCGGCCGCCCAGGCGCTAGTCCCCACCAAAGAGCCAACTGCGCAAGGAAAACGAGCGCAAGCGATAAGTACACGTGATGGAGCTGGGTGTGGGTGTCAAGCGCGGCGATCTCATAAAAGCCGAGCGACACATAATCCGCTCCGGTAAGATGGACGAACGCCGACAGCGGGTAGGTGAGCAAAAACGTGCCGAGCACCAGCGTGTAGCTGTTCATGAAACTGCCGGTCTTCGCCGCCGCACGAAACAGAATTGCGGCGGAAATTACAACAAGGATTGCGGCGAGCACCCCGGCGCCCGGTGCGTCAACCCTCTCGCGCCGCACGAGCAAGATGATAGCGACGAGGACGACGATCGCTGCGAACAGCCGGCGCCATGGAATAGCCCGCGTCTTTTGTTCTTCCTTCAGCACGGGGTCTCGGCGACCTCTTCTGTGTTTTCCGCTAGAAACTTATCTCTGAAAAACTCCGCCAGCGCCGATGCCATCGCGCGAACGATGCTGGGCCTGATACCCCACAGCGATTGCAGGCGGACATCCTGCTGCGTGGTGAGATAAAGCGCCAAACAAATGAGGTAAATCGCCTCTGAAATCAGACTCGCGCAACAGAATCCGAAAGCTCCCCATCGCGGTACGAGAAACACACTGAGAACGATTAGGACCGCTAGATTGATAGCAGCCCCAACGGTCCCCGGAATGATGAAGCGGAGGCCGCGAAGGTTATTCTCCAGTGTTCTTGTCATGGCTCTGAGCGACATGGCGAGCGCAAGAGGATATGCGGCGGGAATTGCATTGACGTATGCTCTGCCAAAGGCGAAACGGATCACCGGATCGACAAGAGCGCAGGCGAAGAGAAAGCTCACTCCGGCAACGACCTGCGCCATCTGGAATCGGCGCAGCATCAGTGCAAACGAGGCGTCAGCGCTTTTGGCGCTTGAAACTTCGACAAATCCAATCTGCGTGAACGCTTCAGTGGTAATCGTGATGGGCATGGTTAGCGCGAATGCAATCGCAAAGTAACCGATCTGCTCTAGTGTCGTTGTGCGAATGAGGATGGCTCGATCGGCATTGAGCAGAACGACAGCCGCGAGGCTCGGCGCTGCGAAGCGAATCCCCAAACCGAGACACTGAGAGTAAGCGCCGCGCGGGAGCTTCTTATTTAGCCACTGGGGTTTGATGTGAATAAGGTGCAGAAGGCACTGTAGCAATTGGCTGCCTAGCGCGGCGAGCGCGGCGGCGAGCGGCGTGAGAGTGCCAGCGAGCCAAAGGATGAGAAGAGCAATCACGTAGCCTGCCTGGCCGGCGAGCATTACAGCATTGACCCAAGTGAAGCGCCTCAAGCCGTAGGCCATGGCATTGAAGTAAGGCACAAGGATCATGAAGGCGCCGCATGCGCAGGAGATCTCAACCGGAACCGCTAATTGACGATTGTCGCCGGTGAGTGTGAGTGGCGCGCACAGCACGAAGAGCGGAACCGCCAGGAGAACCTGAACAACGGCGAGGCGGAAGCCGGTCGTTAGAAATTCTTCAGTGCGCTCTGCGCTTTTGGAGATCAGGGCGGTGATCGCCTGGGGTGTCCCCAAACTGAAGAAAGCTCCCATCAGCGTGGGAAAGTACAGGAGAACCGCCAATTCGCCACGCCCTCGCGGCATCAATAAACGAGAGACCAAGAGGCCCGAGACGGCGCCAAGTCCCACGCGGAGGACATTGGCTCCCGAAGTTGAGATATAGGACCAAATCAGATGTTTGCGATGCTGGGGCGTCTTGGTTCTCCACGATTCGGTAGCGAGTCACTCGTTGACAGGAACCGATTTGAATTCGGCCAGCAGTTGCGCAATGCGACGGTTGCCGGCGGCGAAGCTGCGCCCCAAAATATAGAACCACGAGCCAAGCATTCCGAGCGCCATAAAGATGAGAACGATGAGTGTCCGCCTGGGCGCGGATTTTCGTTCCGGTGGAATGGCTTCTTCGACCACCTGAATCACCGCGGCATTCCTAGCCTCATCCCACCTCGCTGCGTCATACTGCTTCAGGAGCAGGTCGAAGAGCGCCTGGCGGTATTCGAGCTCATGCTCCGCGCGCAGATACTCCGCACCCGCGCCGGCAACGTCCGCGAGATCCAATCCTCCGGATTCCGGAGAGCCGCTGCGCTCTTCCAGTCTGGCTGATTGATCCTGCAGCGAGGAGAGTTGGCTCTCAAGCAGCTGCACCTCGGGATTCTGTTCTGTCGAATAGGAGCGCAACGCCTGAAGCTGTACTTCCTTGGCCGCGACCTGGGCATGCAGATCAGCCAATGACGTGATCAATGCTTTGGTCTGCGCGTCCAGTTGAACCAGGCCCTTTTGCTTTTGGATTTGCTGAAGCGCAAGCTCGGCTGAAACCAGATCCTCTTTAGCGTCCTTCAATCGCTGTTCGTAAAAGAGCCGTCTTTGCGACGCTTCGGTCACGGCCAGATTTTTTGTAAGCGCGCGAAGTTGCTCCGGGTAGGCGTTGGCGATGTCGGCGGCTCGCTTCTTGTCTGTATCGGTCACGGAGATTGCGATCAGCGTGCTTTTTTCTGACGTGATAGCCGTACGATCAGCCAACGCCTTTCGAGCGGCCGTCATATCTTTCGCGTGATAAACGCCGGCGAGGCCGAATTTTCTGATGATCCCGTCCGCAATGGGCCGCGAGGCCAGCAGTCCCAGATAAAGCTCGTTCGGATTTCTCAGATTCAACGATCCGCCGGTTGCACCCGCCAGTGGGTTTGCGGCAGTTGGATTCAGCGCCAATTGGCTCATCAGGAAGGCCGCAGACGACTGGGTTTGCTGCGGCGTCATGATCCTGGTTGTTGCCGTATAACTAACCGGCAGAACCAGGCTCACTACGATCCCAACGAGCATTGCAATTCCCGTGACCAGCGCCACCAGGCGCTTTCCGCGCGCTAACTGCATGAGAGCACCAAAGGCGGACAACGCGGGCGCTGTTCCGCGTTCATCGGATGAGAGCTCTCCGTGCGGAGAGGCTGCTTCCTGAGTGATCACTGGACTCTGTTCCATCGTGGCTTGCTGATTTACTAGTAGGTCGTTCCGAGGACGGCGCCCGTCAAGGCTGTTTGCGAAAGGATTTGCGTGAAGTAAGGGAGCTGCTGGATGAATGTGCTCGGGCCCTTCAACTTGGGCGGAACGATGATCGCGTCCCCAGGCAGCAATGTTGTCTTGTCAAAATCCGAGCGCCAAAGCTCGCCGTGAGTCTGGCGGCTGATGACCGTGCCGTCCGCGCGAATGAGAAAAATGCGCCTCGTATCCGCCTGGCGCGTGGGTCCTCCCGCATCGTTCAGGTACGCGTAGAGCCGCTTCCGCCGCTCATAGCGGAAGGCGTTTTCGTTGTAAACCGCGCCGGAAACCTGAACGGTATTCAGCTCCGGCGGAACGTAGAACGTGTCTCCATCTTCCAGCGGAAACGCCGGAATGTCATCGACGCTGCTCGCGTCGGGCTTCATGGCCAGGACCACGCGCCCCGTGGGCTGAACAGCGGCAAGCTGCGAAATCAAGGCCTGCTGGGCGCTCAACTGCGCCTGTTGCTCTTGGGCGTTGGGTGCGCCGACTGTGGAAGCGGCTGCATTTCGGGCCAGGAGATCCCTCTGCATTTGCGCAGTCGACTGCCTGATCTCCAGCTCCTCGGCCTTGCGGGTGGAGATGCGATTGAGCTGCGAAGCATAGAGATAGGAGTGCGGGGTGAGCCCTCCGGCGCGCGTCACGAGATCGCGTAACGTTTCCCCTGGGCCGATCCGGTAAATGCCCGGCGCATTCACTTCGCCGTCAACACGAACGAAAGCCGCGTGCTTATCGACGGGAAGTGGAATGTCCTTTTCAGAAAAGATGGTGACAACGTCTCTGGGCTGCAGAGCAACGTTATCGGTCGAGGTCGGGTTGTCGATGGCGTTGGCCAGGTTGAACGCAATCAGCCGGGTGCTCAAATCGTGTTGATCGAGGCGCTCAACGGCGGCGTAGTCCCAATTAATCTCTTCGCTGTTCCGAGCCGCCTCAAAGCTGGTTTCGCCGCGCTGGCTAATTTCGTTTTGGGCGTTGATCCCCGTCTGCGGGGTGGCCCCACCTTGTTGATTGGCTCCGGGCTGCGCGTTCAGCCCCGTCTGCGGATTGATTCCAGTCTGCGAATTAAACCCTTGTTGCGTGTTTGCTGTGGTCTGTCCGGCCTGAGGAGGCTGTGCGCCGGTTCCGGTCTGCGGATTCGCGCCGGTCTGCGGATTGAATCCGTTCTGGGTGTTGTATTCGGTTTGCCCGGGTATTGTGGTCTGCACGTTCGTACCCGTCTGGGGATTGAATTGGTTCGGCGAAAGGCCAAAGGGATGGGCGTTTCTTTGGGGCACAAGAAAGTTCTGCTGATTCCAGTAATCGCGGGTGAGCAGAAACTGGCGTGTCGGAATCAGGTCAGAGACGCGCATCCCATCGTGCCACACATAGCGCCCCGGCTGGGCCACATTGCCGCGGAGCGTCACTGCATTATCAAAGCGCGGCGAAAGCGGATAAACACGTAGCAGGTCGCCGTCGCGAAGCGTGCGTTTCATTCCGAGCTCATCGAGCGCGAACGAATCCGCCTGGCGGCCTTCATGATTCTCAATCCGCTCGAGCAGAACGCGATCCTCGTCAGCCAGATTCGTCGCGCCGCCCGCATCGTCCAGGGCCGAAGCGACCGTCTCGTCGCCCTTGATCTCGTAGATCCCCGGCTCGTTGACGCTGCCGATGATCGCCACTTGCGACCCCGCCGGCGGAATATAAATCACATCTCCTGGCAGCAATTGAGCATCGTGAGATTTGTCGCCCCTGCGCAACAAATCGTAGAGGTCAAAGTCCGTGACCACCGTATCGCCGCGCCGCAACTGAACGTGGCGCATCGAGCCGGTCGCAGACGGTCCTCCCGATACAAAGAGCGCGTTCACCAGTGTGCTGAGCGAGCTGATGGTGTACACACCCGGCTGGCGTGCACTGCCCAGAACAAAGACCTGGATGGAGCGAAGCTGGCCCAGGGTCACATTCAGGTCAAAATCCTTGTAGAGCGTTGCAATCGCCGTGTGCAGAAAGCTCTGAAGTTGGTCGAAGCGCAGACCGGCGACAGTCAAGGTCCCTACTGTGGGAACAAAGATTTGCCCGTTCCGATCCACGGTCACGCGCGTGTCCAGATCGATCTTTCCCCACACATGAATAAGCAGCTCGTCGCCCGGCCCAATCACATAATTTGCTGGAACCGGAATTCGGTCAAGCGGTGCAAAGGTTGAGGGAGACTCGTCGAACAGCTCTCTGCCGAATACTTTCAGAGGATGACCGGCCTCGTCCTCAGCGAAGATCTGGAATTCCGTTTGCGTGGTAATGGGGCCAATCGGCTTGTAGGGTGGCGGGACGTTCGTTGCCGGAGTGGGAGCGAGGCCGGATGGAAGTGTACGCACACCGGGCGTGGTTCCCGGAGGATACGCCGTCGTTTCCGGTGAAGGAACCGTACTCGTTGCCGGAGGACACAGAGCCGCCGTGCCTTCGGAAACAGGTCCCGGTCCGGTTGGACAGACAATCGTCTGCGCCCCGGGCGCAGTGGGGGTTGTCTGCCCGCCGCATAGGGCGCCGGGAAAGAGAAGGGTGAGCAGGATTTTATTTCTCATTGGAATAGCGTTCTTACTGCATGCCCGCTTTCGCTCGGGATTGTTCGCGCTCTGCGGAACGATCGTTCTAAAGGCTGCGATCCGCCTTGAACAGGGCGATTTCGGCAACGAGTTTGTCCACCTTTTGTTCCAGGTTGCGCATTTGAGCTGAGTATTCGTTGCGCGAACCATCGCCGGAACTTCCCTGATTTCCGCCGTTCAAAAGACCGCGCATGGCTTCGCGCGCCAGGTCCGACACGCTGCGCGCACCGGTGGCGACACAAATCTGCCGCAGAGTGGAGAACTCCTCTTCAGACATTCGGATGCTGACGATCCGTGACCTTGGTCTCAGGACTCTCATATTGAACTCGGGCAGGGAATCAGGATTTCAGCGCAGCGGGGCCGCTTCCAGGGGTGGTGCAGAGGTCAAATAATTTGCGGGGTTGAACTCATACTTTGGACGCTCGGATTTCTTCCGGGAAGAATTCGGTTGCGAGCACAACAGGCTCCGATTCAGGCTTCGCCCCTCTCGGTCCCAAGCCGCTCGATGAACCGCTCATTTTCGCTTCAATAAGAAAACACCACACGGTCAGGCCAACGACTCGATGGATGTATGCCTCGCAGCCCGATGCGGCCCATCTGTGCCAAGCGCGGATTCGTGAGCGAGACTACCTTAACACGCGTCTTCGGGGGGAAGCAAGGAAAACGTATGACAAATGAATACATATCTAAGTGATTGACTACATTGCCAAGTACGATCGATTTCGCCCTCTTCGCTGGTGACTAAAGGCACCTTCTCGAGGCGGCGAGACTTGTCAGTCCCGATCATGCAACAGACGGGGCCGACGAAGCCGCAAATACATGAATGCGACCCATTGCATAGACAATGCGCCACAGCAATCCAGCAGGACATCCCATGGGGATCCGGTGCGGTTGGGCAGAAAGGTCTGGTGCCACTCATCCCAGCTGGCCACAAGCGCCGTGCCCGCGAGCGCCAATTCGGCATCGAAGAGAAACCGGTATCGAGGCAAAGTCAACCACCAGGCGCGCAGCCAGGCCAATCCCAGAGCGCCATATCCAATAAAGTGCCCTGACTTGCGAATGTAGTGGTGGATCGTCGCCCAGCGGGGATCCCCGACCGGTCCGAAGAGTGCCTCGAACAAAACGCGCAGCGGATGCGACGTCTGATCGGCGCCAAAATACTTTGTCGACTCCACCGCAATGATCGCGATTCCCGCGGCCACAGGCCACCATACACCGATCCAGAACCAAAGGCCGCGCCGGCTATTCGACATGATAGTTGGGCGCCTCGCGCGTGATGATCACGTCGTGCACGTGACTCTCGCGCAGGCCGGCGCCGGAAATGCGCACGAACTTCGCCTTCTCCTGCAGCTCTGCGATACTGGCGCATCCCAGATAGCCCATGCCGGAGCGCAAACCACCCACGAGTTGAAAGACCATCGCCTCCAGAGGTCCACGATAGGGCACGCGCCCCTCGATCCCCTCGGGAACAAACTTGGCCAGCCGGTTTTCATTGGCGCGCTCGCGTTGCACCACATCCGCGGGCCCGCTCTCCGCAACGGCCAGATCGGCCGACCCCTGAAAGTAGCGTTCGCCCGAGCCCTGGCTCATGGCCGTCAGTGAGCCCATGCCGCGATAGCTCTTGAAGCTGCGCCCCTGGTAGAGGATGGTC
This sequence comes from Occallatibacter sp., assembly GCA_050018295.1. Taxonomy (GTDB): domain Bacteria; phylum Acidobacteriota; class Terriglobia; order Terriglobales; family Acidobacteriaceae; genus Telmatobacter. The sequence goes on from JBEKAJ010000016.1 coordinate 19,973, forward strand.
TCGCCCGGGCTCTCGTCCACGCCGGCAAAGAGCGAGCCGATCATCACTGAGCTGGCTCCCGCGGCAATGGCCTTAGTGATCTCGCCGGAGTACTTGATGCCGCCGTCGGCAATGACCGGAATCCCATGCTTCTGCGCGGCGCGGTAAGCCTCTGCGATGGCCGTGATCTGCGGCATGCCGGCGCCGGTGACCATGCGCGTGGTACAGATGGAGCCGGGCCCGATGCCCACCTTGATCGCGTCGGCGCCGGCGTCGATCAGCGCCATCGCGCCCTCATACGTGGCCACGTTGCCGGCCAGCAATGCCACGCCGGGGAAGCGCTTCTTCACCTCGCACACCGCCTCGAGCACGCGAGACGAGTGCCCATGCGCCGAGTCAATGGCCAGAGCATCGGCGCGGTTGCGCACCAGCTCTACCGCGCGCTCGAGAAAATCGCCGGTCGCACCGATTGCTCCGCCCACGCGCAGCCGGCCCTGATCGTCCTTGCTAGCGTTGGGATACTTCAGCTTTTTCTGGATGTCCTTGACCGTGATCAGCCCCATCAGCTCGTACCGGTCGTTCACCACCAGAAGCTTTTCCACGCGGTGCTTGTGCAGAATGAGCTCCGCCTCTTCAAGCGTGGTGCCCACAGGCACGGTAATCAGGTCTTCTTTGGTCATCACGTCGCCAACCGGAATATCCGTGCGCGTTTCAAAGCGCAGATCGCGATTGGTCAGGATGCCCACCAGCCGCTTGCCCTGTGTCACCGGCACGCCGCTGATCCGGTAGCGGCGCATCACTTCGAGCGCGTCGCCGATCATTTTTTCGGGGCCGATGGTCACCGGGTCGACGATCATGCCGCTCTCTGACCGCTTCACCTTGTCGATCTCGCCGGCTTGGTCGGCGATGGAGAGATTGCGGTGCACAATGCCGATGCCGCCCTGCTGCGCCATGGCGATGGCCATGCGTGACTCCGTCACCGTGTCCATGGCCGAGGAAAGCAGCGGCGTGTTCAGCGTGATCGCCTTCGTGAGTTGCGTCTGCGTGCTCACCTGCATCGGCACAACCTCGCTGAAGGCTGGCACCAGCAGGACATCGTCGAAAGTGAGGGCTTCGGAGAGATTTTCGGTCAGCATAATGGTATGAGGCGCCCGACGAACAAGGACTCTTCACTGGCGGGCGGTTCCCACTATTGTAGCGGAGGGTGACGCCGGGCCGCGGCGTTGCGCGTTTTACGGTGACCGAACTTCAAATGATGCAATGCAGCGCCTTGGGCCCATCGATCACTGCATCGGTGACAAGCCGGCGATCGAAGGTGGCCAATTGTCCTCCATGTGCACGGGCTAAAGCCAGAAGATAGCTGTCGGCAATCTGGGCGGAGTCGAGCAGGCGAGTTGTGTCTACGCGTTTTGGATCGAGGAGCGAAACGTCGTCGGGCCAGAACTCGTGGCCGCCCAGGCCGCGCAGAACTGAAATCACCTCGGCAACCGCGGCGGGTGTGCCAGGCGAATTCGGATAGCGCGCATTGCCGACGATGCGGAGCGCGCCATTCTCCGTCAGCGGGCAGGTGGCCCAGGCGCGGCGTCCCTTCTGGGCGAACCAATCGTGCGCGCGGTCGTGCTGAACGTGCGTGGGATCGATGAGAGCGATCAGGACATTCACGTCGAGCAGAAAGCGCGTCACTGCAACTCTTCCTCGAGCTGTCGCACCAGTTCCGAAGTGACGCGCGGCGCGCCCGGACGAACCGGAAGCAGGGGCACGCCGTTGCGCGTGGCGCGGCGGGTTTGCGTGGGACGCATCGCGTTGCGCGCCAGCGTGCTGATGACTTCGCCTACACTTTTCCCTTCTGTCTCGGCCATCTCTTTAGCCGCGGCCAGGACGTCGTCATCGATAGCGAGCGTGGTGCGCATGCGATCTCCAATATGCATCAAACATCAATCATCATACATCAAGATGAGAGCCTGCGTCAACCGCGCCGAGATTGCTCCCGCGCTGGCCCGAAAAGCCTGCATCCATGTGAAGACGCTGCATCAAATGTTCGGTCCGAGGGGCATTCCGACGGCGGCAAGCCTGTTCCATATCATCGCCTGCCTGCAGAGGCAGGAGGGCGTGCAGTTGAGGGCGGTGGCGTAGGCCTGTCCGCTACTTCTTCAGCGGCTTGCGCGCGAAGTAATACAGCGAGTACGCCAGCAGCGCGAAGGCCACGACCGACACCCACGGGTTGTAGAGGAAGGTGTGCGGCCAGCCGATGGGATTTGATTTGTTGAAAGTGGTTTCGTAACCCTGGAGACCCACTCCAATCAGACCCACGATGCCGCCGGCAGCGATCAACCCGGATGCATAGAGCGAGCCCGGCGAGACGTCGGAATCGGAGTCGGCCACACCCGACCGCTTGGCCGCCGCATCCACCAGCGCGCGCACCACGCCGCCGGCAAAGATCGCCAGGGTGGTCCCGATCGAGAGATACGCGCCCACCGCCAGCGAAAGCGAACGGACGCCGAGCAGCTCGACGGCGATGACCAGGAAGACGCCCAGCATGACCAGGCCCCAGGGCAGCTTGCGGGTCAGGATTCCGTTGATGACCGTGGCCATCAATTGCGCCTGCGGAGCGGCGGCGTTTTCGCTGCCAATGCCGGGAATCCAGCGCACTTCAATGCGGCCCGTCGC
>JBEKAJ010000017.1:0-22476 GCA_050018295.1 Occallatibacter sp.
GGGGAGTTCTGTTCATTCGCCTGCTGTGCTGGCGAAGCACCATCTCCACGCAAACCTTTTTCACCAACATGATGCTGGGCGCCAAGTATGAAGTGTTCTGGGCCCCCATCGTGTTTCGCGTTGTCAATCCATTGATCGAGCCAGGTGTATGCGGCTGACCAAAGGCAGAGCCGCGGTTTGATATCCCGAAACCGTCTGGCCGCGCTCGCTGTTCTCGGTGTCGATCTGAAGAGCCACGTCGGTGACTTCGACCGTGGTGGCCGCCTGACCCACTTTGAGGGTCAGATCGATGTGCTGGCGCACGCCCATCGAAACCAGCACATTGTCGGCGCCGGCGGTCGTGAATCCGGCGCGTGCCGCCGAAATCGTGTATGTTCCGGTGCGCAGATTGGGAATCTCGTATTCGCCCGCGCTCCCAGAGACGCCGGCCGTGGCGTCGTGATGCCGCCGAATGCAGCATCCCCGCAGATGTGAACGATGAGCACCCAGGCTTCAGCGAAATTCTGCTCGAATCGCCAAATTGGGGCAAGCCCTGGAGCGCGACTGCACAGCGACTGTGCAGCTTGGCCCTCATTCTTCCGTCCGAATTTGTAAGCTGCTGGAATAAAGCGACTTAGTTATGGTGGAGGCGGCGGGAGTCGAACCCGCGTCCGAAATCGTTGTCAGCCGGGAGAGTCCATGCTGTGTCCGATTCGATTGATTTCGCTCCGCGGCGCTTAAGAACGGACAAGATGCGCCGGAAGCTAGTCCGATGATCTCGCGCGAACGACACGGACCGAGCCGTTCACGCCAGCCTATTGAATGACGTCCGCTCGCGGCCCACAGGCAAAGCCGCGGAGGACGGCTGCTTATTTAATTAAGCAGCAAGTGCCAGTTCTTGGTTGGCAACTTTAGTTTTGCAGGCGATTACGGGTGCCCACACCCCGACATGCCTCCCATGCCGCAATCGATCCCGTCGAAACCGTGACGCCCCCATAAACCGGAAGCGAACCGGAAGCAACCGGTTCGTGCTGCATCTCTTATTTTACGCCGAATCTGGATCTGACGATGCCTGGCGGCTATTCCTTGTCGAGATCGATGGATTCGTAGTCGTGGCGGGCGATGCCGGCGCGAATCTGCGCGGGCGTCCAACCGGCCTTGGTCTTGTAGTAGGCGTAGAAGCCTTCCTGAGCGCAGGTGGAGCACTCGGTGCTGTGCGTGGTTTCGTAGCAACTGTGCAGGCTGGTGTGGCCGAGGGCGCGATCGCAGCGGCAATTGCACGGGAGCTGGTAGATGACACCGGGGACCTGGGCTGCCAACTGGTAAGCGCGCACTTGCCAGTGATAGCGGAAGTTCGGTCCCGTCAATTGGGCACCGTGGAGAATCGCCGGCAAGGCATGGATATTGAGCGGGGCTGAAGGATGGTATGCCGGAACATCGTCGGCGGGATTGGACCACTGCGCGTAGCTGGCCGCAGTGAGCGCGAAGACTGCCAGGGTCCAAATCCAGCGGCTTTTGAAAAAGTGCTTCATTGGGGTGCCTCAGCTCCTATCTTACGGCAAACCGGAAATCTCCAGTATTGGCGCCGGGGGCGCAAGCTGGCATAAGCCCACGCACCAGTTTATGTTTGAGTCACCCCTACCCTGCCCCCCACTCCTTTTTGGGGTTAAGTGATTTGGTTTCAGTGACTTGTACCCTCGATCACTCACCGCAACCCGTTGATTCCAAAAGGGTTGAAATCTAAAGTCTCTCCATTCAGTGGTTTAGCTGGCATTTTGGCTCGAATTCTGCTCTTAGTCAACATTTGCCCTGATCCGGATTTCGTCCGGGGAGAGCTGGCTTCTTCCCTTTCCGCGCAGGGATTCTTGATTTGGATTCAGTATGCGCCAAAGGGGGTAAATTATCGGCAAACTTCGCAGAGATCAGAGATCAGGGGTCAGAGATCAGAAAGGGAAAGACTTAAGGCGAAAATGGCGAGCTCGTTTTGGCGATCCGGGGCTTGACAACGTAGGGACAGGAAGACAGGGACCCTGGGGAGCAAGGGAGAGGATCTGTGCGTAGAAAAAAAGACGGCACGAACGGTCTAGCTGTTCGTGCCGGGAGGCCAGTGACGCAAACTACTTCCGGCTTTGGAGGAGTGTGTATGTCACCTCCACAACCGGAATAAATACACGATAGCATAGATCGGGAGAATTGCAAATACAAAAATCAAAATTTATTTCAGGCTCATCCGGTAAACCTTCTTCTCGAATGTGCATCTAAATTCGGGCCAAGAAAAGGCTGATCGCTAGAGGATTTGAGAGGCCAGAAGCTGGATTCCAGCCGCGCGCCGCGCATTCTGAGCGAACGGAAGTTATTTAAATTAAGATGTTTATGATTTCGCGAGATCCAGCTCTCCCAGGGGGACAGCGAATGCTGAAGGGGTTCGTCTTCCCTGCCCTGGTCTGAAATCTCAGGCGCCTGCGTTCTTAGTGCACTTCAGCGAGTGCAATTGAGTACCATTATATGGGAAAAATGCTCGAGAATCCAGAATTCCGGAGCGGATTAAGGCGGGCTGCCTCGGGGTAGTGTCTTAAATCTGCGTTGACGGAATCTGTCACTTGGCAGGACAAGGGTAAGTCTCCTGCAAGGCTGATATAAACCCCGTACCCTCTCGCTCATCGAGCATCTTTGGGTTTTTGTCCATGTACGCGATATAGACCCTGGCTATTGTTCCCGTCGTCGCGCTCCCAACGCAGAATCCCCTCAAACCATTGGCTCCATCCAACATGCCCTCTATGTAGCCTGCACATCGGCCTGCGCCCAATGCGTTGGCATGGCTCTGGTTGGCCGTATCGTCCAGCACGGCGACAAAGGATTTGCAGTCGACATACAGGGTTGAGCCAACATCGGGCGGGGCAAGCATTGCGAGAGCGAGCAGAGGTACAAGCATGATTGGGATGGTAGGCGGTGTCCTAAGAGTGCGTTGCGGCGTTTGTGCGGTCTTTCCACAAGATTTCCACAGGTTGTGCGCGCCGATGCAAATTGCACCATATCTTGTGCAGGTTCTCCGTAAATCACGTGGCGAGTGTTGGGCGTGACCCCTGTTGGTGATTGATTCCAAACAAGATTAGGGAAGAGCATTCAAACTGTGAAGAACACGCTCTATTACGGCGATAACCTCGATGTTCTACGTCGCCATGTGGACGATGAGTCAATCGACTTGGTGTATCTCGATCCCCCATTCAAGAGCAATCAGGATTACAACGTCCTGTTTATGGAGCAAGATGGAAGCCGATCTGCTGCACAGGTTCTGGCGTTTGAGGATACCTGGGCATGGGATCAAGCAGCTTCTGCGGCATACGAGTCTGTAGTGGAGGGAGCATCGTCAGAGATCTCAAAAGCGATGGTTGGATTTCGGACGATCCTTGGCGAAAGCGACATGCTCGCCTATTTGTCTATGATGGCACCGCGCCTCATCGAACTGAGAAGGGTACTCAGAGAGACGGGGAGTATATATCTGCATTGCGACACGACCGCCGGAGCTTATCTCCGCGTGTTGATGGATGCCGTCTTTAGGCCGAAGAACTTCCGCAACGACATTATTTGGTAGTACTACAACAAGATGCACGACCGAAGGAAAATGCTCTTTCCTCGCGCAACCGATACGCTGCTGTTTTATGCGAAGGATGTATCCAAGAACTTCACATTCCATCAGCTCAAAGAGAAACGGGATAAGCCTATAAGACAACTGGCGCGGAAGAAAGTAGACGGTCGAATGGTGAACGTCAAGGGTGAGGATGGGCATTGCGTCTACCGGGAAAAGGATGATCGTACCGTCGATAATGTCTGGCGCATTCCGTGTCTACAGCCAGCGGCAAAGGAAAAACTCAATTACCCCACTCAAAAGCCGCAGATTTTGCTTGAGCGGGTAATTGAGGCGAGCACCAATCCGGGAGACGTTGTTCTCGATCCGTTTTGCGGATGTGGAACCGCTATCGAGGCCGCTCAAAAGATGGATCGCAACTGGATAGGAATAGACATTACCCATTTATCCGTGGGGCTTATAAAACACCGCCTACAAGGCGCATTTGGCGATTCAATACGCGATACCTATGATGTGATTGGAGAGCCCGTCTCTGTTCAAGACGCGGCGCAATTAGCACGCGATGATGCGTTCCAGTTTCAGTGCTGGGCGCTAGGCTTGGTCGGAGCGAGAGCCTCCGATCCGAAAAAGGGTTCAGACAAAGGAATTGATGGCCGAGCATATTTCCACGATGATGCAACTGGAACTTCTAAACAGATCGTATTTTCGGTGAAGTCTGGCGCGAATCTATCCCCGTCCTTCGTGCGTGATCTGCGCGGTGTGATAGATCGTGAAAAGTGCCAAATCGGTGTTCTTATTACGTTGCATCGACCCACGTCAGATATGCGCAAAGAGGCTGCATCCTGCAATTTCTATAAATCGAATTGGGGGACCCATCCCAGGCTACAGATTCTTACAATTGAACAGCTATTGAATGGCGTAGGCGTAGACAGACCGCCGACGCGCGAAGCGGACGTTACTCTCAAAAAGCGCGTCAAGAGTGTCAGACCAGAACCGGAACAATTGCAATTGCCGAGATTCATTTCACGCGTAAAGTAGTTCTGCTACATCCCAAACGTGGTCAGCTAATCCGCTTTCCATCGCAGGACTTACCTTCAAGGTCTGATGCCTACGGCAGAAGTTGTAATAGGCGAACCGCAACGCATATGCAGCTTCCAGATTCTCCCATTTCTTGCTGAACGCATTGGTCAGTCTTGTCATGCGCCGGATCCCCATGCGGATGCTGAGATTCTGGCGCTCAATATGCGACGTGCAAATCCTATCCCGCTCCGGGTATCCAATGATTCTGACTGGGACCGCCTCCACAACTTCGCCAGGGCCTTCGCGGTTGTTCGCTCGCTACGGAGCCAGATTCTGAGCCTGGGCGGCCAAGTCGAAGTCTTTCTCCGTGAGGCCGCCGGCATCATGGGTGACGAGGGCGAGGCGGACACGGTTGTAGCGGATGTCGATGTCAGGATGGTGGCCGGCCTGTTCGGCAAGTTCGCCGACGCGATTGACGAACTGGAGCGCAGCAAGAAAATCCTTGAACTGAAATGTCCGGACGAGCTCGCCGGATTCAATTTGCCAGCCGGGCAGTTGGGCGAGGCGGGATTGGGCGACCTGAGGGGATAGGACGGGCATGGGGAACCTCCTGAGGAGCGATTCTACAACGGAGGGGACAGGCAGCGATCATGTAGTAATGAGCAGGGAATAGGAGGGCAGAGACCGAGGAAGCAAAGGAGCGAAGGGGCTTTATCAGGCTGTTCGCGTTGCCCGGGAGACATAGAAACCGAGCAGGATCGTGAAGCCCATAGCGAGCACCACGAAGGAGCCAATCATCGGAACGCTCATGCCAAAGCCCGCGCGGCCCATCACCGTCATGATGCTGGCAAGTTCCGCGCTCATGATCGCCAACAAAGCCAAAAGTGCCGGCGCAAGCGCATAGCCGGCCGGCTTCCTGCGGAACAGAAGAATTGCGGTGATGCATAGGGCGGGCAGGAGGAATGCGAGATCCAGAATATGAACGAAGTTTACGGGCTCGTTAGTGGCGATCACGCTTTGAGGGATGGTCCCTGACAGAAGTGAGTCTACGTCCTCGCGCAAATCGAACATGGCTGTCAGTAAGGAGAGCACGAGAAACACGATGGCGACGGTCTTTCGCGGCGCGCGAGGAGCATAGGCCTGGGCAACCTGTTCGAGAGAGATGAACGGAACGCTGAACAGCGCAGCGTAGAAACACAGACCCAGCGTAGCGCAATAGACAAAGACCAGAGCGTTGAAGTGCACTCCGAAGGCGTAGATCACAAAATTGTAGAAAAGGTAGCCCTGCGCGCCCAGCCAGACCAAACGCGCAAGAACCGATCCCCGCCACGCTTTGATTCCGCTGATAAGCAGGATGGGCACGACGAGAAACAGATCGACAATGTCGCTGGCGACGCCGCCGGCGCGCGTATAGACTGTTTCACGCGCATAAGTTTCCGGCCACCAGATTCCGGCAACGGCCGTGAGTGCGACCAGAAGGACGATGGCAACAGTACTCCACAGAATCGGGTCATGCGATTGTTTGGAAATCATGGATGGGTATACGAGTGGTGTGGAGAGGAAGTTCAGGAAAGCATTTACTTTTGCCCGCTTTCGCGGGCTCAGGCCTGACCTCTGCCGCCAGGTTGCTCCGAGCCTAAAAGCCGGGTCGCTGCAGGCCTCGGCTTCGTGGGGCTGAAGCCCCACGCTCTCTCCGCTCGGACACCCGGCAAACCAAGATTTACGGTTTCAATCGCTCGATGGCCGGGGAACCTAAAAGTCAACGCCCGCAGCTCTGTTGAAGTTTTGGGTTGCGGCCAGGTCGATTTGATCCAAGGGAATCTGTTCGTAGTGCTCGGAATCAAGATCGGTGAGGACTTTTGCGGTCATCAAGTAGTTCTGCACCTCGATTGGAGCGCGACCGCTCTTGAAGATCACGGTAAGAGGCTGCTCGGACACGACCGGCGCTGCGGCGCCGGCTTGCGCAAGTGGCGCGGCATAGCCCTGGTCTGGATACGGGGGCGGGTAAAGCGGAGCCGGGCCATTCTGGTCAGATTCATAGCTGCCGGGCTCAGAGCTGTCGAACACATAATTATCGGAATCTCGCCAGTCGTAAAGACCGAGATTGTAAGAATTGGGATCGATCAGATAGGGGTATCCGAGCCAATTCGGATAGGTGTAGAAATACCAGTTTTGGAACTGCCGACGGCGCGCGTCGAATCGGTCACGATTCGAGCCGCGAGACAGGCCGACACCCCTTGGGGCATACGAAGGACGACCTGGCGTAGGACGGCCTGCTACAAATCGATTTCCGTTGTAGCGATTTCCGTTGTAGGGAGTTCTCCGGCTCGAGCTTCCGTTGTAGGGGGTTCTCCGGCTCAAGTAGTACGGTTGGCCGGTCCCTCGAAATCCCGCGCCAAGCGAGGGTCCGTACCGTGGGCCGTACGAGGTTGGGTACCGGGCCGGCGGCGCAGGCCGCGCGAAGCTGGGCGATTGCGAAAAAACAGGGTGCGAGAAAGCGGGATGTGAGGAAAAGCCTCCGGCCCGCGAGAATCCTCGATTGCCGAAAGATCCGGCGTGCGCGCCGCCATGTTGCGCAAAGGCGGGTACGGCAAGCGCGACGAGAGCGATTGCGACCCGGAACATCATGGCACCATTCTAGACCTAATCGGACTTCAGTCTCTTTACGAGGCGGCCTGGGTGCGCGCCATTTCGAAGGTAGAAAAGCGCATGTGCTGGCCGCTGATCTCAGAGCGGAGCTCCTGCCAGAGCTCGTTGGGAATCTTGAGGAAGACCTCGACCACGGCGGGATCGAATTGCGTTCCCGAGCAGTGGAGGATTTCCTGGCGCGCGGCATCAAAGCCGCGAGCCTTACGGTAGGGGCGGTCGCTGGTGATGGCGTCGAGGGTGTCGGCGACGGCAAAGATTCGCGCGCCGATGGGGATTTCGCGCCCGGCGAGGCGATTGGGATAGCCGTTTCCGTCGTAGTGCTCCTGGTGGCAGAAGACGATTTCGGCGGCTCCGGCGAGAAAGGGAATCTTGCGCAGCATGTTGTAGCCGCGGGCGCAGTGCTCGCGCATGAGGGCCTGCTCCTCTTCAGTGAGCTTGCCGGGCTTGCGGAGAATCTCGTCGGGGATGGCCATCTTGCCGATGTCGTGAAGGAAGGCTCCGCGCGCGATGATCTTGATTTCCTCGGGGGGAATGCCCATGGCGCGGGCGAGCGCGATGGCGTAGGCGGTGACGCGCTTGGAGTGGCCTTCAGTTTCGGAGTCCTTGAGGTCGAGGGCGTCACCCAGGGCTTCAAGCGTGACGTCGTAGGAGTGCTCGAGATCTTCCATGGCGTGGCGCAGCATCTCAGTGCGGGCGCGAACCATCTCCTCGAGGCTCTGGTGGTAGTTCTGGGTTTCTTCGAGCGCCTGGCGGTGACTGAGGGCGCGCTCGACGGTGTTCAACAACTGCTCGCGCTCAAATGGCTTGAGGAGATAGTCGTAGGCTCCGCGGCGCATGGAGTCGATGGCCACGCTGATGTCGTGAACGGCGGTGACCATGACGACGGGAAGGTTGGGCTGAAGGGCGTGGATGCGCTCGAGCAGAGCGATGCCGTTGAGATCGTTCATGACGATGTCAGTGAGCACGAGGTTGAAGGTGTTCATCTCGAGTGCTTCGAGGGCATCGCGGCCGTCGCAGGCCTGCTCAACCGTGTATCCCTGGCGTTCGAGGGCGGCGGCAATCATGGTGCGGACGGGAGCTTCGTCATCAACGACGAGAACGCGCGCCGGCTTACGCGCGCGCGCGTCGCTTTCGTTTTGCGTGTTCCCCAGAGTGCCCATCGTCTTTACGTCAGCCAAATTTAACGCCAAACGGAAGCCTCCGTTTCGTTGTGCCAGCGCGGATCGCGAAGCCAGGTGATCCTCGACTGAACCTGCGGCGCGCTCATTCCCATTCGAGCTATTCATGCGCCGTTCAAAGTTCCTGTTCAAGCGGCAGGCTTTGTCCCCTTCCCAGCCGGTTACGCGGCGCGCTCGCCCTGGATTCCGTGCGGTACTACCAACTTTGCGAAACGATCCAAGGCCCAGGCTACTCGCACCGCCGCGGCCACGCTCTTTGGACGCTGCTGCCGGCTGAAAGGTCCACAAAATTAACGAGATATCGCGTTGGCTTCTTCCCCCCCGCAGCGCTTAGCGAGAGGACGGTGAGAAGTCTTTTCGTGAGAGTACCATCCGGACAATCCCGTCTCAATCACCCGAACGTGGCACCGGGTTGAGACGAACCTGTAGCCTCACTGGCCTTGGTGGGGAATGGGAGCGTCAGGACTTCTTCGCCTCGCGTTTGGCGCGGCGTTTTGTGGCCCAGCCTTCGATGTTGGCCTGTTTGGCGCGGCCGACGGCGAGGGCATCGGCGGGGACGTCTTTGGTGATGCAGGAACCCGCGCCGATATAGGCTCTGTCGCCGATGGTGACGGGCGCGACGAGCGTGGTGTCGCTGCCAACGAACGCGGCTTTGCCAATGCGCGTGACGTGCTTGTTGATGCCGTCGTAGTTGCAGGTGATGGTTCCGGCGCCGATGTTGGAGCCTTCGCCTATTTCGGCGTCGCCGAGGTAGGTGAGATGGTTGGCTTTAGCTCCTTTGCCGAGGCGAGACTTTTTCATTTCGACGAAGTTGCCGACGTGAGCGTTTTCGCCGACCTCGTTCCCGGGGCGCAGGTGGGTAAACGGCCCGAGGCGCGCGCCATCGGCAATGGTGGAATCCTCGAGGACGCAACTTTGAAGGATCTGCACGCCGTTGCCGAGCGTGCAGTTTTCAACGACGGAGAAGGAACGAATGCGGCAGCCGGCGCCGACTCGCGTGCGGCCCAGCAACTGCGCGAACGGCTCGATGATTGTGCCGGGTGCGACTTCAACATCGGGATCGATGACGCAGGTGTCAGGGCGGTCGATGGTGACTCCGGCGGCGATGAGGCGCGCGGCCGCGGCATTTTGGCGCGCGGCGAGCTGCGAGGGCGAGCCAGCGGTGGCTGGTGTCGCATTTGCCGGTGGGTTGGAGCTTGTCGTCATGTCACTTTCTCCTGGCGTGTTGCGCGGACTCGATCGGGAACAGATGAGCGAAGCGCCCGACGGGATTGGGGCGATGCGTCATTTTCCCGCGTCGCCGCCCGCTGCTGGCGAGCCGGACGGTTGCGGGATGGTGATGTCGATGGGTTGCGGAGCGCCCATGCCGAGCGCGTCGAGACCTGGCTTGATTTCCGGTCCATTGCCCACCACTAATACGGCGAGCTTTTCGGGTTGGATGTACTTTTTTGCGGCGGCAGTGAGATCGGAGAGAGTGACTTTCTCGAGGGCCGCGTGGTAGGTCTCAAGGTAGTCGAGCGGGTAGCCATAGAACTCGAGTTTCTCGCTCTCGTCGAGGATCTTATCTTTCGTGTCGTAGTCGAAGAGGAAGGAGTTTACGATGTCGTCCTTGGCGCGCTCGAGCTCGGCCTGGGTGAAGGGCCTAGTGTTCAAGCCGGCGATCTCGGCCTCGGCCGCTTTGGTCGCATCGACAGTCGACACACTCTTGGTAAGCGCCTCGACGCGGAACGATCCCGGATGGTCATATGGCAGGGAGAAGCCGCCGCCGACCTCGTAGGCCAATCCGAGCTGAGTGCGGACCTTGAGGAAGAGCCGGCTGCCGAAGCCGCCGCCAAGGATTTCGTTCATGACATCGAGCGTGGGGACATCGGGATTGTGGCGGTCGACGCCGAGGGCGACGATCTGCACGTTAGACTGATTTATATCTTCCTTGTCAATGAAGTAGACGCCGGGCTTGGGCCCGGCGAACTCATCGTGGCGAGGAGGCTCGGGAGTCACGGGCGGAAGGCTTTCGAATGCGGCACGCACTTTGGCCTCCATTGCCGCGGGATCGAAATCGCCGTAGATGCCGACGATGAGCTGACCCTTGAGCGTTCGATCATGCCATGCTTGGAGATCGGAGACGGTAACGGCGGCGATGGTGGCCAGCTCAGGTTGACGCGTGTAAGGGCTGTTGACGCCGTAGACGAGCTTGGCCGACTCGCGATCCGCGATGCCGTCCTCATCGTCGTTGCGGCGGACGATGGCGGTGGCTTCCTGCTGCTGTGCGAGCCGGAGCTTCTCCGGGCTTAATTTGGGATGGAAGAGCAGGTCCATGGCCAGAGAAAAGACCCGATCGGCGTCTCCTTTCAGCGAATCCCAGGAAAGCGCAGTGGAATCGTCGTCGCCGTTCGTTTCAATGTGCGCAGCTTTGGCTTCGAGCAGGTCATCCATGGCGTCGCCGTCGATTGCAGCGGTGCCGCTGGTGCGCCATGCCTGGCTGTAAAGGCCCACTAATCCAGCTTTGGCCGGCTCTTCATCGCGGGACCCACCGTGAATGAGCACCGATCCGTAGATAAACGGGAGTTCGTGATCCTCCTGCAAGAAAACCACAATGCCGTTCTTCAGCTCGATGCGTTTGGGCTGCTGCGGATGGAAGGCGTGGAGCGGCGGAATGGGAATCTTGTCCCAGGGCTTGCTTTGCTGCGCGATCGACGCCACCGGGAGCACCAGGACGGCAAGCATCGCCGCGGCGATATGGGATCGGGGATTCAGGCTGAAGGCGAGTTTTTTCATTGCGCGCCTCCATCGTTCTTCGCGGGCGCAGCGGGCGGTTCGGTATCGATCTCGGCGCTGGTCCGGTTGGAGGCTACAAAGACTTGGTTTGCCACACGGCGAATGTCGGCCTTGGTGACCTTGTCGACGCGGTCAAGCTGCAGGAACAACTCGCGCCAGTCGCCGTAGCGCGTCTGGTACTCGGCAAGCGAGTCGGCAAGACCCTGGTTGTCGTCCAGGCCGCGCAGAAGCTCGGCGCGAGTCCTGGTCTTGTACATTTCGAGCTCAGCGTCGGTGACGTCGGTGGTCTTCAGTTTTTCAATCTCCTTGTGAATGGCGTCGCGCATCTCTGCCGGAGTGTGTCCGGGGAGAGGAATGGCTCCAAACATGAACAGGCTTGGGTACCTCTCTCCGGGCACCGGGCTTTCGCCGATGGCCTCCGCCGCAATCTGCTGCTGCTCCACGAGACTACGGTAGAGTCGCGACACGCGCCCATTCGACAGGATGTCACTGATTGCGTCGTAAACCGCATCATCGGGGTCGTGATAGCTGGGCCGGTGATAGCCCTCAAGATAGACTGGCTGCGTCTGCTCGCGAATGACGACCGACTTCTCGGCAAACTGCGGGGGCTCTACGGTCGTCATGTCCTCCGGCCTGGGGCCTCCGGGAACGCGGCTGAAATACTTTTCCAGCATGGGCAGCGCGGTTTTGGGGTCCACGTCGCCCACAATGGCGATGACAATGTTGCCACCGACGTAGAACTTCTTGTGAAAGGCCATGGCCTCAGTAGCAGTGATTTGGCCGACCTCGCTGGGCCAGCCAATGTCACTGCGGCCGTAGTTGTGCGCCACGTAAGCCGTCGCAAAGAACTGCTCTTCGAGACGACCAATTGGGTTGGAGTCCACGCGCATGCGGCGCTCTTCCATCACGACGTCGCGTTCCTTGTAGAACTCGCGCGGGACAACATCGGCAAGGCGGCTACTTTCCATCCACGCCCAAAGCCTGAGGCGGTTTTCCGGCATCGACCAGAAATACTGCGTATTGTCCAGACCGGTCCCGGCGTTCAAATCGTGCGCGCCGTTGGCCTCTGCAACCTCAGTGAACTGGTTGGGGATCACGTATTTCTCCGCCTCCGCCTGCGCGGCGAGAAAGGCCTTCTGCAGCTCGGCGAGTTTTTGCTCGCTGCGCCCGACGGGCTTCAGGTACTCGGTCTCGTAGGCATCATTGGCATCCTCCACCTTCTGGAGGGCGACTTTTTCGGCCGCGTAGTCGGTGGTGCCGATCTGGCTCGTGCCCTTGAACGCGAGATGCTCGAACATGTGCGCGAGGCCGCTTTCGCCGGTGGGGTCGTTCACGTCGCCAGCGTCGATGAATGTGGTGTAGCTGAAGACCGGCGCGTCATGACGCTCGCAAAGGACGAGCGTAAGCCCATTGGGAAGCACTTTGACGGTGATCCGCTTTTCAAAGCTCTGCAGATTCTGCGCCGACGCCGCGGCCGCTGCCAGCAGCAACGCGAGAAACACAAATCCGGCGGGAAAACCCGCGAATAATCTCTGCCGCATCCAACCTCCCTGTTCCAGGAGAGCAAAAAGACATTGGTTCGCTCTCTTCCAAGCTATTGCCCGCAGGCGGGGGCGTCAAACGCGAGGCCGGCGAGTCGGCCGATTCAGAGGGCCCGGCGGGAAGGTAGCGGTGCAGTTTCCGGATTGCCGGCAAACCTCCCGGGATCTCATGAATGAGCGGTTCGGCCTTCGCGCGAGGACGAGAAAGAATGCCTAGTTTCCGCGTTCAGACCGTTATAAGCTGCTCTTATGCTTTCTGATATTCGCTTGACTGAAAACGCGATGAATCGCGGTATCGCCCGCGTAACCGGACTGTTGTTAGTTTTGGGAGTCATTTGCGCCTCTCGCAGCAGCAGGTCTCAGTCTTTCGAAGTCGAATCGGCAAAGAAATCGAATTTGAACGTCAGAAGCGATACGTTTCCTTTGCCAAAAGGCTCCAGCCCCACTGAAGTATTCACGACAAGAACGCTGTCCCTTGTTGTAAAGACCGGCGATATCACGCCTACCGATAGGTTCCAGCGCTCGCTATATTTGTGGGAACCGGGCAACGAGCCAAAGCTTATCGTGAGCGGGCACTTCCTAGACGTGATACGTCTGTCGGACGACGATTTTGCTGCAACTTGGTATTCAAAAAACACCGAAAATAGTCCGGTTGCATTTGTCACTCTGAACGCGCGTGGACACATTTCGCAACCCCTGATGCTTCCTCCAAGCGGACCAACTGGGTGGGGAGGATGCGAAGGGAACACTCGCTATGTGGCCTGTATTGGCAACCTGCCGGAAATGAGGGCCGATGATAAGGACTATGACGAAATGGGCTTCACTGCTGTTCTGGTCATTGACCTGGAGCAGCATAAAACATCGTGGTTCCCGGTCAAGCATCAGACGTATTTTCATTTCGATCCTGCACGCAGACAGATCTATGTAAGCGACGACCAGCCCAGCCTGAACTTAGGCAGCCGTGTGGAGTCTTTCGACCTTGCGGGCAACGAGCGTGGAGAGGCAAGCGTATTGGATATGACCCTGTCACCCTCAGGTCGTTTTGCCGACTCTTTACAGGAGGATGGTGCCGATTCGTGGGAGATTTACGACGCCGCCAGCAAGAGAGTGCTCCTTGCTTTCGGTTGTGATAAACCCGGATGCAAATCTGGCGATCGTCAAGAGGGCCATTACTGGAATCCCGTATTTGATGGCCAGTTTGTTGCGCTCGGAACAGGCGGAGCCTACGGCAAGGGAGGCATGTGTGATGTTTATCAAGCTGCTCCACCTCGTCTGGTAAAAAGTGTTCCTTGTGGCGGATTGCCTGTTTTCGACTGGAGCCGAGACGGTCGTGAACTCATCACTATCAAATACGAAGGAGGGGGATATCGGCGCGAGGTTATAAACGAGCCGACGCAAAATCGCCCTCCAATACAGTAAAAGCCGAAGGGTGCTGCCGATACCATCCCCCCAATCTTTTGCTTTCCGGGCGGGTGACCGGCAAACCGGAAACTGCGCCACTACCGGCGGGAACGGGTGAAAATGGCCGAAGGTATAATCGGAGGCATGGCGGGGAGTGCTCAGACGAAGATTTTGGAGGCTGCGGCGGCGCGGACCAGCGATGGTGGCGCGCCGAGAGTCCAGGAAAAGCTGCGCACGCTGGAGAATCGGCTGGAGCAGCTCGGGGGCCTGATGGTGGCCTATTCGGGCGGCGTTGATTCGGCATTCCTGGCGGCCACGGCGCATCGCGTGCTTGGCGAGCACATGCTGGCGGTGCTGGCCGATTCGCCCTCGTTGGCGCGGCGCGACATGGAGCAAGCCAGCGCCTTTGCCCAATCGATTGGAATGCCGCTGCAGGTGGTTGCGACCGAGGAGTTGGACCGCGAGGACTACGCGCGGAACGACGCGAACCGTTGCTTCCACTGCAAGGATGAGTTGTTTCAAGTGATGGAAAAGCTGGGCGCGAAGCTGGGCTTTGCGAACATCGCCTACGGGATGAATGCCGACGACACGCGCGATTTTCGCCCCGGCCAGCGCGCGGCCGAGCAACACACAGTGCTGGCGCCGCTTGCCGACGCAGGATTGACGAAGCTGGAAGTGCGCGCGCTGGCCAAGGCGGCCGGTTACCCGGTGTGGGATCGCCCGGCGGCGCCGTGCCTGAGCTCGCGCGTGGAGTACGGCCGCACCGTGACGCGCGAAGTCCTAGAGCAGGTGGAGCGCGGCGAAGAGAGCCTGCGGCAGTTAGGCTTTCGCGAGCTGCGCGTGCGCCACCATGGAGAACTGGCGCGCGTGGAGATTGCGCGCAATGAGCTGCCCAGCGCACTGACGATGGAGATGATGGACGCGATCACGTCGGCGCTGAAACAGGCGGGATTCAAGTACGTTACGCTTGATTGCTCAGGGTTTCGCTCGGGTTCCATGAACGCGGTTCTGCCCGCCGAGATTCTGGCGCGACGTGGCGCGTAGCTCTCTCAATTCCCTTCTCCAGCCTGAACTCCCTTCCCCGGGCTCAAACAATTTAGAATCACAGGGCGATGAAAATCGGCTATTTGGAGTGCTTTTCCGGGATTAGCGGGGACATGCTGCTGGGCGCGCTGGTGGATGCAGGCGTGCCTTTCGATCTGCTTGCTGAGACGGCGGCGGCCCTGAACGTGGGCGCGCGCCTGGAGATGCGCAAAGTGAGCCGCGGCGGACTGGCGGCTATCAAAGTGGACGTGGTGGGCGAGGGAACACAAATCAGGGATCAAGGATCAGAAAAAGCACGCGATCATGAAGATGCACATGGTGATCATGGCTACGCGCACGAAGTGCACGAGCGCCACTCGCACGAAGCGCACAAGCACCACACACACGACGCGGAGCCCGCGCACCACAGCCAAGAGCACGCGCCACACCGTTCGCTGTCGACGATTCTCGGGATCATCGAGGCCGCACCGCTCAAGGATGCAGTGAAACAGCGCGCGGGGCGCGCCTTCCAATTGCTTGGCGAGGTGGAGGCGGCGATTCACTCTATCCCAATTGAGCAAGTGCACTTTCACGAAGTGGGCGCAGTGGATACGATCGTGGACATTGTGTGCGCGGCGGCGGGATGTGAGGCGCTGGGGGTGGACCGGTGGATGGCATCGCCCCTGAATGTGGGAAGCGGGACAGTGATGTGCGAGCACGGGACGCTGCCAGTGCCCGCGCCGGCGACACTTGCTCTGCTGGGCGATGCGCCGGTGTACGCTGCGGGTGCGCCGATGGAGCGCGTGACGCCGACCGGCGCGGCTGTGCTGCGGATGCTGGACGTGGGCTACGGGGTGCTGCCTGCGATGAGCGTAAGGGCGCGCGGCTACGGAGCGGGCGGGCGCGATACGCCGGGCGAGCCGAATTTGCTGCGGCTGCTGGTGGGCGAGGCGGAGGAGCGAGCCAAGAGCACGGAACCGATCGCGGTGATTGAAACCGTGATTGACGACGCGACTCCGCAGTTGCTCGCCTATGTGAGCGAACTGCTGATGGAGGCTGGCGCGTGGGACGTTTACAGAGCGCCGGTGCAGATGAAAAAGGGGCGGACGGGCGTGCAGATCACCGTGCTCTCGAGCCCCGAAGCAATGCCCGCACTGCGTGATCTGCTGCTGCGCGAGACGACAACCATTGGCTTGCGCTGGCAGATAGAGAACAAGGTGGCGCTGGCGCGTGAGTTTGTAGAAGTGGAGACGGAGTGGGGAAAGGTGCGGATTAAAGTTGCGCGCTGGCCCACGGGCGAGGTTGCCAACGCGTCGCCGGAGTATGAGGTTTGCCGCGATATTGCGCGCCGGCATGCGGTACCACTCAAGAGGGTGATGCAGGAGGCGATGCGGGCCTATGCGGAGACGGAGCGCGTGGCGGCGGAGAAGAGACGCTGATGGATCGTTTGCAGATTGAGGCGCTGTTGAACGAGGTGCGTTCCGGTTCGGCCAGCGTGGCCGAGGCGCTGGAGCGGCTTCGCAATTTGCCCTTCGAGGATCTGGGCTTTGCCAAGCTCGACCATCATCGCGCGCTGCGCACCGGAATGCCGGAGGTGATCTTCTCGGAGAGCAAGACGCCGGCGCAGGTGGCAGCGATCTTCGAGCGGATGGCGAAAGCCGGAGGAAATGTGCTGGCCACACGCGCCTCGCGCGAGGTGTTTGAGGCAGTGCACGGCGCTGAGCCGCGAGCGGAGTTTCACGAACAGGCGCGCGTCATTACGCTGATGCAAACAGAGGCGCCTGCCGGCGAAGGAACCATTGGCGTGGTGTGCGCCGGAACGAGCGACTTGCCTGTGGCCGAAGAAGCTGCTGTGACAGCGCGGCTGATGGGCAACGCAGTGGAACTCGTGGCCGATGTGGGAGTCGCCGGCATTCATCGGCTGCTGGCGCAGCATAAGACGCTGCAATCGGCACGCGTGCTGGTGGTTTGCGCCGGCATGGAGGGCGCTTTGCCGACGGTGGTGGGCGGACTGGTGAATGCGCCAGTGATCGCAGTGCCAACGAGCGTCGGTTACGGCGCATCGCTGGGCGGCGTAGCCGCGCTGCTGGGTATGTTGAACACCTGCGCGCCGAATGTTTCTGTGGTGAATATCGATAATGGGTTCGGCGCGGCGTGCATCGCGTCGTTGATTAATCATTTGTAACCGTGCGCCGTGATTCGCCCGGCGCACGAATGTGGTGGATATTGTGCGCCCGTATAAGTCGACACACCCTAGGGCCTATCGTAAAAGCGGAAGAAGAGCGACGGCTTGGCCACCGGCTCGGCACTCGCCACCAACGCGCTGGCCTGAGCATCGCTGAGCGGGGTGAACTCGCGGGCAAGATTCACGTTCTCCTCGAGCTGCGCGATGGAGTCGCAACCGATGATGACGGTGCTGACTGGCCGCGAGAGCGTGTAGTACATAGCCTGACGCATGGTGAGGGTGCCAGAGGTGGGCGCCGGAACCATACCTTCCCACATGTGAACCTGTTCCGAAAGCGGCTGCGGCGTCCAGTTAGAGAGCAGACGGCCACGTGCAGGAACCTTCATGCCGATGATGCCCATCTGGCGCTCGACGGCCAACGGTAAGAGCGCTGAGTTGAAGCTGTAGAAGTGCGGATCGGCGGCGTTCATGGCCATCAGAATCGCGTCGAACGGATAGCGCTGGATGCCTTCGATGAGCGCGTCGGGGCGGTAATGGCCGGTGAGGCCGAGGAAACGGACGACCTTCTGCTCCTTCATCTCGAGCAGTGCCTCCATGGCGCCGCCCTTGGCGAAGACTTCGTTCACATCGGTCAGAGTGCCAATGTCGTGCAACTGCCATAGGTCTACATGGTCGGTCTGGAGCAGCTCGAGCGATTTCTCGATCATGCGCAAGGAGCCGTCGCGGGTGCGCTCCTTCGTTTTTGTGGCGAGAAAGGCCAGGCTACGCCGGTGAGCCATCACTTTGCCCACATACTGCTCGCTCCAGCGGTCGGGACCGCCGTAGATGGAAGACGTGTCGATGTAGTTGACGCCCAGATCGAGGGCGCGATCAATGATGGGTACGGCGACGTCGAAGTTGTTCGGCTTCTCGAGGGCGGCCTGGCCACCGAGCGAGAAAATCCCAACCTTGTAGCCGGTCTTGCCCAGATTGCGCGTGGGCATGGCGTTGGGCGTGACGGGGTTCGAGGGAAGCGCGGGGAGGGTCTTCGGTGAATCGGCCATCGCGGTCTGCGCCAGCAGCGCGGCGGTTACGGCGCCACCGGCCTTCAAGAACTCTCGACGTCCCTGGCCACGCGTGGAAATCTGCTTTCGATCGCTCATCGGCCCCTCCTGATTGAACCTTGTGAATCCATCATATCCCCGGGCGCCAGTGAAAGAGAATAGCAGGCGATCCGCGACGCCCGGCCCCCGGATTGAAGCATTGAAGCGATTCGACGCCAAAGGCCAAAGATTCTTCACATCGTCTCGCGCAAATTGTCTGGCGCGGACCACACAAAAGCTTTAGTCTTTCAGCACCGCAACTTCCGCGGAGCGAGGAATCTATGTCAACTGTCTATCCGCAGGTTGGGGGCTACCCCCAATACCCGCAATACACGCCCCCTGCCTATCGCTTGTACGACGTGGGGGCAGTGTTCCTGGCAGCCTTCTTAGGCAGCCCCCTTGCAGGGGCCGTTCTCATCGCTTCGAATTACCGCAAGCTCGGCCAAGGCGGCAACGGCATTCTCGCGCTCATCCTGGGAGCGGCGGCGTCTGCGGGCTTGATCCTGTTGGGATTGAAATCTACGCAAAGCCCCGCGATTGCGTCCATTGTGCTGTTTGTTTGCACCGGCCTCGCCGCTAGGGAGTTGCAGGGCAACGCAATCAAAACGCACGTCGCGTGGGGCGGGCAGCTTTTCTCAAAGTGGCGCGCGGTCGGGGTTGCGATCGTGACATCGTTGCTTCTTGGCTGTGGGCTTATCGCTCACCTTTACTACACCGGACAATGGCAGAATTTCGCCTCGCAATATGGACTGGGACAGAATACGGTGACGATCAGGACCAAGGATCAGGTGGTGTTCTCAGGCACCGCAACAAAGAACGATGCTACGGCGCTGGGCAATGCGCTGAAGACCGCGGGATACTTCCAGGATCGCGGTGTGACGGTGCTGCTCAGCAAAGGTACAGGCGGCACTGTGATCGGGTTCGTGGTTCAGGACGGGTATTGGAACAATGCGGGCGTTATGTCGCAATTTGAGGAGGTTGTGCGGGGATTGGCTTCGTCCGTCGGCGGTCTGCCCGTGCAGGTGCAACTCTTGAACAGCACCAAGACCGTGGAGAAGTCGGGGACGGTAGGCGAGGCGGATTTCGGCGGCGGCGACTCGGTGATTTACGAGGGCACCGCCACACAGGCAGATGCGCAGGCGCTTGGCCAGCAGTTGAAATCGATTGGCTTCTTTCAGGGCAAGGGAGCCAATGTGTTCTTGACGAAGGACGGCGGGACGACCCTCGCGTTCGTCGTAAGCGACGGCACCTGGAACGATCCCACATTGGTGAGTGACTTTGAAACCATCGTGCGCAGTGTGGCTTCGACGGTCGGGGGCCTGCCGATTGAGATGCGCCTGGAGAATACGACGCTGGTCGTGGAAAAAGACGAGACGATCCAGTAGAAGATCGGCGGGAAGGCCGCGATCCCAGGTCTCGGTTTTGAGACCTGGGGCTCAGCCAATCTCAGTGGTTGCGATCACGCCTGCGGCTGCGAGGATTGCGGCTGGTGGTTGTGGCGCGCGCGGCGCTGGGCAAGCATCTGCTCAAACCGCTGCTTCTGCGGATCAGTCAGGACGGCTTCAATCTTGCTGTTCGTGTCCTGCATGATGGCATGCGCCTTGGTGTGGCGATCCTGCTCGCTGAGCGAGGTGTCGGCGCGCAGGGTCTGCATCTGCTGTTGGCGAGCCGCGAGGATAGGCGTAATCTGCGCTACCTGATCGCTGCTCAAGCCCAGGCGCTGGCCGAGATGCGCGGCGAACTGGCTGGGGTCAAAGTTGCGGTGCCGGTAGCCCGGCTGCGAAGGCGCGGCTTGCGCCGAATTTGCAGCTGGGGCCTGGCTCGAGTCAGGCGCCTGCGCGAACATGATGCCCGCAGAAAGCAGCGCGCCCAGAACGATGGTTGCTTTGGTTGCGTTCATTTGTCTTTTTCTCCCTTGTGGCCTTGATGGATCACACCGGCCATTGCGTGTGTAGACACGTTTGTGAGAGGAAAAGTTGCAGAGCGAGTGCGGCGATCAACCGATCGGTTGAAGAGAGTCAAATCCCCCAGCGAAAGCATGGGTCCGCGCGCGGGCGGCGTACGTCTAATGCAATTCAGTTTGATTTCTTGATGCAACAAGAAACCCTGGCTTCGATTAAGAAACCAGGGTCCCGGGCTTGAACTGCGGTGAGTCGCTCGGCGAGAAATCAGCCGGCTTTTTCGAGCAGGCAAAGCGAGAGATCGCGGCGCTCGACCATGTCCTTTGTAATCTCGAGATCGCGGACGCGCTTGTTCGAAGGCAGGTGGTACATGAGGTCGAGCATGAGCTCTTCGAGGATCATGCGCAGGCCGCGGGCGCCCACCTTGCGCGCCATGGCTTCGCGGGCGACAGCGCAGGCGGCATCCTGGGTGAAATGCAGCCGGACGTTTTCGTACTCGAAGAGGCGCTGGTACTGCTTGAGGATGGCATTGCGCGGCTTGGTGAGGATTTCGATGAGCGCGGCCTCGTCGAGCTCGTCGAGGACGCCCATGACGGGCAAGCGGCCGACAAACTCGGGAATGAGGCCGTACTTGATGAGATCCTGCGGCTCGGTTCTGCGGAGCAGCTCGGTATCGCGATGGGAGCGCGTGGTGGCCTGATCGGCATCAGCGTCGACGGCGCGGAAACCCAGAGCCTTTTTGCCGATCCGGCGGCCTACGACGCGCTCGAGGCCGACAAAGGCGCCGCCGCAGATGAAGAGGATGTTGGTGGTGTCGACAGCCGTAAACTCCTGGTGCGGATGCTTGCGCCCGCCTTGCGGAGGCACGTTGGCGACGGTGCCCTCGAGAATCTTGAGCAGCGCTTGCTGCACGCCTTCGCCGGAGACGTCGCGCGTGATGGAGGGGTTCTCGTCTTTGCGGCCGATCTTGTCGATCTCGTCGATGTAGATGATGCCCTGCTGGGTGCGGGCGACGTCGCCGTCGGCGGCCTGGAGAAGCTTCAGGATGATGTTTTCGACATCCTCGCCAACGTAGCCTGCCTCAGTGAGGGTGGTGGCGTCGACAATGGCGAAGGGCAAGTCGAGCATTTTAGCCAGGGTGTGGGCCAGGAGGGTTTTGCCGGAGCCGGTGGGGCCGATAAGCAGGATGTTGGACTTGGCGAGCTCGACCTCGCTCGATCGCGCGCGATTCATCTGGATGCGCTTGTAGTGGTTGTAGACGGCAACGGCGAGCTTCTTCTTGGTCTGGTCCTGGCCGATGACGTAATCGTCGAGGAAGCTCTTGACCTCAGTGGGCTTGGGAAGATGGCCGGCAGCGGAGGCGGGAGCTGAGTCGCTGCGGTCGTCTTCGAGGATGGAGTTGCAGACGGCCACGCACTCGTCGCAGATGTAGGCGCGGGGGTAGTCGCTGGGCGACGAGATCAACTTGGCGACGGCGTCCTGCGACTTATGGCAGAACGAACAGCGCAACGCCTCTTCGGGCCCCGTGCGCGTTTTCATTATGGTTGCTCCCCTGGAACGAGTTTAATCCAAATGCTGATTTACGGCTACTTTACGGCTATGGGCCGGTCGATAATCTCGTCCACAATTCCGTATTCCTTGGCTTGTTGTGCGTTCATAATGAAGTCCCGCTCGACGTCGCGCTCGATACGATCGAGGGGCTGGCCGGTGTGACGGGCCATGAGGTTGTTGGTGATTTCGCGGATGCGCAGAATTTCGCGCGCGTGAATGTCGATGTCGGTAGCCTGTCCGCTGAGGCCGCCCATGGAAGGCTGATGAATGAGAATGCGGGAGTTGGGCAGCGCAAAACGCTTGCCTTTGGTTCCGGCCAGAAGAAGAAAGGCGCCCATGCTGGCGGCCTGGCCGATGCAATAGGTGACGACATTGTTCTTGATGAACTGCATGGTGTCGTAGATGGCGAGGCCGGCGGTGATGGAGCCGCCCGGCGAATTGATGTAGAGAGAGACATCTTTCTCGGGGTCCTCTCCCTGCAGGAAGAGCATCTGGGCGACGATGAGATTGGCAACCTGGTCGTCGATGGGAGTACCAAGAAAGATGATATTGTCGCGCAGCAGACGGGAGTAGATGTCGTAGGCGCGCTCGCCCCGGCTCGTCTG
>JBEKAJ010000018.1:0-21413 GCA_050018295.1 Occallatibacter sp.
TGGTCCACGCTGGTTTGCAGCGCCGTGGCCGTTGCCTGATCCTGCTTCACCTCGTCTGCCCACTTCTTCTCGTGGTCGGCGTAGCTCTTCACCAACTTGGCGGTTGCATCTTTGTTGTCGAGCGCAACTACGCTCATCAGATCGGCCGCCAATTGCGTATCGTTGGCACGAATCTTCTGCGCCTGATACTCGTTCCACTGATCGGTCGCTTTGTTCTGGTTCAGCACCGCGTCCTCATGCGTGCGCCCGCCCAGCACCGTAGTCACCGCCAACAGCACGGCCAGCACGCTCATCGTAAAGGCGACTGGCCGCAGCGGCTCTTCGTTCGCTGCCTGTTGCACATTCTCCTTGAAGTCGTGCACATCGCTCGCATCCATATGTGTGCGCCTTTTCATCTTGGATTGGGGGCTTTCGGGGAAGCCTGCTCTGACCAGGCCTGGACCCATCATACGATCCCGCTCAGCAGTGCGCCGCACTAGTTGTGCAGCGGGGTCCTTTAAATCCCCGTAAGCGCCAGATCGGCGTTTCGGGACCGGGCAGTGCCGTCGTCCACCCACCAAACGGAGCTAAAAGCTAACAGCTAATGGCTAAAGGCTGTTTCCTTCACTTTCGCTTCCAGCGCACGCCGTCTTTCGAGTCCTCGATTGCCACGCCCTTCTCCGCCAGCTCGTTGCGAATCTGGTCGGCGCGGGCAAAATTGCGCGCTTTCTTGGCCGCGGTGCGTTCCGCGACCAGCGCCTCGATTGCCTCATCGGTCAGCGACTGCGCGGCCAGCAGTTCCGGCGCCACATCCACCATCCTGCCGGTCTCCTTCGCCCACTCGAGCGCGCGGCGCGTCGCTTCGGCGTCGCGATCTTCCAGCACATCGAACACCGCGTCGAAGTCCTTCAGCACCGGCAGAATCGCATCGCGGTCCCCCGCAAAGAACTGCCCCTGGTCAATCGCCGTATTTCCCGCGCGGACCAGCTCAAAGACGGGCGCCAGCGCGTCCGCAGTGTTCAAATCATCGGCCAGCGCGTCTATGAATTCGCCCTCCGTCTTCTTCGCGGCCTCCTGCATGGCGGAGTTCTCGCCGGCAGCGAAACTGCCCGCAGTGAGCCGCGCCTGAAATGTCCGCAACCGGTCGATCGCATTGGTCGCGTCGACAAGACTGTCGAACGTGAAGTTGAACGGCCTCCGGTATGGCACCGCAATCAGCGCCAGCCGGATCGCCGACGCCTTATAGCCCTTCAGCAGCAGGTCACGCGGGGTATAGAAGTTGCCTTCGCTCTTCGACATCTTCCGCCCGTCCACCAGCAGGAACCGCACATGCATCCAGTGCCGCGCGAACTGTTTGTGCGTCGCGGTCTCGCTTTGTGCAATCTCGTTTTCATGATGCGGGAACATCAGGTCTTCGCCGCCTGCATGCAGGTCCAGGCTCTCGCCCAGGTACTCCATCGCCATTGCGGAGCACTCGATGTGCCAGCCCGGTCTCCCGCTTCCAATCACCGTCTCCCAAAAAGTCTCGCCCGGCTTGGCGGCCTTCCATAGCGCAAAGTCGCGCGCCGAGTCCTTCTCGTACTCGTCCACGTCCACGCGCGCGCCGTCTTCCATGCCGCTCAGGTCTTTCTTGCTCAACTTGCCGTAAGCCGGAAACGCCGCCAGCCTGAAATACCACGAACCGTCCTCGGTTTTGTACGCCGCTCCCGCCTTGGCAAGCTTCTCCACCAGCGCCACCATTTGCGGAATGTGTTCCGTGGCGCGAACAATCTGCTCCGGCCGCTGGATGCGCAGTGCTTCCAGGTCCTCGAAAAACGCCTCGACGTAGCGCGCCGTGTACTCGCCGATGGGAATGCCCGCCTCGAGAGAGTTGCGGATGATCTTGTCGTCCACGTCCGTAATGTTCATCACGTGGCGCACTGGCGTCCCGGTCAGCAGGAGGAAGCGCCGAAGAAGGTCGATCTGCAGAAAAGTGCGGAAGTTCCCGATGTGGCCGTAGTCGTAGACCGTCGGCCCGCACGCGTACATCCGCAGCGCCTTGCCATCGGCAGGCTCCAGCGGATCCAGTTGTCCCGTTAGGGTATTGAACAGGCGGAGGGTCATCGCTTCGGCGGCTCGTGCAGTGCCCGGCTCGTGCAAGCGCGCCTTGAGTCTCTTTTAACCCGCTCATCGCGCGTGAACATATTGCCGTTAGCAACCTACTCGATTGTAGCAGCGCGGCTTCGCGGCTTTGTTCTCACCGCGCCACCCTCATCGCGATTCCACCTCAACCCATCATTGCAGCCCATCCAACCCCGATGAGCACGAAGAGGGCCCACCAGCCGAACACCGCAATGTAACCCGAGCTGCGCTTCGTTCCCGCCACAATCGCAGTTCCCATGCCCAGCAGCACCAGCGTCCAGATTGTGAGCACGTCCAGCGACGTGGCCAATGTGTACAGCGCTTTATTGGTTTCAACAGGATCTAGAAACGCACCCAGATTTGTCGGCGCGAAATTCTTGATGTTGAATGACTCTGGCGCCATTCCTGAATAAATCACAATCGTCCCCAAAAGCGCCTTGATTGAAGCCGGCAGCCACGCGTAATAGAAGACAGCAAAGATGCTCCCGAATTTCGCTTTGCCGCCGAACCCAAAATTGATCGTGGCCATCAGACCGAGTGAGAAAAGGGCAACAAATGCGATGCCCACAACCGGCCCGGCGATAAACACGCCCTCAGTGATCCCGATGGCGATCTTGTTGCCTATCTCGCGCTGCTGCGGGTTTGCCTCCGCCATCCGTTCCTGCGCCTTCGGATCCATTCGGATTTGATTGTCCACTACCTGCTGCATGCCGATCTTCTGGACAATGGCGCCGAACAAGATGTACGAAATCAAGGCGCCAATGATCAGCGGCAGCCACCAGCTCTTGTTCCCTCGCTTGATGTCTTCAAAGGTCTTCGCCGGAGCCGCGAACGTGTTTGTCACGCGCTGCCACTGCGTCAATCCAGCGCCCTCTGGCGCTGCTTCGGCCACAGGCTGAACTCCCATATCGCTCATGATTTCACCTTTCAAATGCAATCTCGGAATTCCTGCATACCCGGCCATCGGGGCACAACAACCCCTCTGCCACCGGCCCACCCCTCCCGCAGTTGCGATGAACCAGTGACGATTCATTTCGTCCGCGGCGGGTAACTCGCATTTGCCCGCGATTGTACTCTCTACACGCGTGAAGAATCGAATGAATTTTTCCGGTTGTGATTGAACTCGGCAGAACGCGCGCCGCTACGCTCCCTGCGCCTCAGGCTCTTCAGCCGGATCGGCCGCCTGCCGGCGGGTGCCGCGCGTGGCTGGCTTCGACGGCGTAGCCGGGCCTGCCTTCCGCGCCGACGCATAGCTCTTGTACACGGTGATGTGGAAGCACGCCTGCTTAAACTCCTCTTCTACATCGATCTTCCCTGCCGCTTCGAGCCCCGCCAGCCGCCGCCGCATCCACGCAATCTCTCCCCGGCTCAGGCCGCTCTTCGCGATATCAATCGTCGCGCCTGTCAGATGCGGGCTCACCAGGTCGCCTTCGGCCGGGGCCGCATTGCCGTTCGTCTCCATCAGCCGCTTCTGGTACTCCACCGTCCGCACCGCCGAGCTCACCTCGAGCGGGCTGTGGAACGCCGCCTCATGCACCCGCGCCAGATCGGCAAGGAACTTCGCCGTCCATGGCCGGCAATAGCGGTGATTCTCCTCGAGACTCGCATTCACCGTAAGAGCTTTGGATTCCGGCAGCGGCACCAGCAGCTTGTTGGCGATGCGCGCTGCCAGATCGGCTTCGTTCTCAATCCGCTCCAGCCCCTCCGCATCCAGCCGATCATTTTGCCGCTGGAGCGATGCGAGCGATCCGCGCAATGGCGACGGCATTCCTTTCCTCGGCATCAGGAGCGAGGCTTCCTCGTTATTCGTCTTCTCGCTCGCGAAATCCGCCCCCTCCGCTGCGCTGCCCGGTTGGCTCAGTGCCGTCGCAGCGCCTTCGTCACCGCCAGGCGGCGTCTCTTGGCCTTCGCTATTCGCCGCGGATTGGCTCGGCGTCATTTGTTCGGTCGGCGCTGCCTCTACGTCTACGCCTTGCGCTTCGTCAGCCTCCGGCTGTCTCGTGTTGGGAATTAGGTCGGCCGGCGCCGCCGCGCCCGAATCGGAACCCCGCGCGGCGTGGGTCTCTATCGGTCGCAGAGCGACGCGCTCGAGTTTCGGCCGCCGGGTGACCTGTGTACGCTCTGCGCGCGCCGCTCCGGCACCGCGTCCCATCTGCCTTCGCGCAAGTTGTCGCCGAATCGCGAGCCCGGCTGAACGCCCCACCTCATCGGGAGTCCGCTTACCGCGCGCTGCGCTGATCTTCGTTTGGCTGCCGGAATGGGTTTTCGCACGAGTCGCCGCCGCGCGATGTACGTGCGAATTCGCCGGACGATGCGCTGCATGCGAAGCCGCCGCCGCGGCAGGTCTCCACTGCGTCTTCGCCACCTGGGTTGCCTGGGCGTTCTGCGCGCCAGCCGTTGCAAGCAAAGCCAGCGCGACCGCCAAGAGTGCGGTCCGGCACATAAGGGAGAGTGCGGACAATCGAGAGCTTCTCCAGTCTACGTCGATCCGCGGCCTCTTCCGAGTGCCTTTGCGGATTCGGATTCGTCTGATAATTGGACGCGCCCGGCGCTCTTCTGGCGTTGCCGGCCCACACAATCGATCTTAGTTGGCTGGTGCAGGCGGCGCAGCCTCCGCACCACCCATTGACACAATCGGTTTAGCCGGAGGCTTTAGCAGAAAGCCCTTCCTGATTAACGCAAACCCCTCCTGCGGCAACTCGGCCTGCAGCAGTTGGTTCTCCGGCCCGGAAAATAGCTCCGTGTTGGCCCCGGCAATTGTGGCCACCAGATGGTGCACCGTCACGGGCTTTCCGTCGAGCGTGCCCTCTTGATCCGGATAGGTGGCCAATTGCACCGGCTCAATCGAACCTGTGTTCTTGGGCAGAATCGCCCAAAGATCGCGATTGTTCTGTGTCACCGCAAGCGCCAGCAGCGTCTCCAGCGCGCCCGCGTCGAAGTCCGGCAGAAACACAGCGCCGGGGTGTGCGGTCAGCCGTGTCGTGGAGCTCATCCCATTTGCTGAAATATTCAGCAGGAACTGCGCCGAATCGGGCGCCGCCACCACGCTCACCGCCTCGCCGTTCACCGTGGCGCTCACCATCACGTGTTCCAGTTGATTGGCCGCGCTGAGCTGCTCGTTTTTTGAGAGCGCGTAGTCGAGGCCCTGCATCGCAACCTTCACCAGCGACGTCGAATCGTAGCCTTCCTTCGTCGCCGTGAATTGGAAACTGGTCGAGCCCACCGCTTGACCGTGCTGTGCGATCTCGAAGTTGCCGGACTGCGCCGCAGCGTCAGGCGGCAAAGCCGCTAGGATCAAGGCAAGAATTCCCGCAAGCGGGAAGGCAATCAATCGACGCACAGGTGTCTCCGTTCCCTGTTGGATTAGACACCAATCCGTCCAAAGGGTTACGAATCGCATCCCCACAGCGGCACTCGCAGGTCCCTGCCGGACAAATCCGGCCCGCTCACTTGCTGATTCGCTGACTTGCTAACCCGCCGATCCATGGGTGCCCCATCTGGGCGCCCTCTGGGCAGCGCGCCTTTGTCGGGGTCCCCGCGGACAGGTCTTCGTCCGCGGGGTGACTGAGCGCCAAGGGTGGGATAGCAGAACTTTGACCCCGCCCGTCTTTTGCGAACTTGCTAACTCGCTGATTCGCTGACTTGCTAAAAAACACCCAGCTTTTCGAGCTCGCTTCTCAGCGCCTCCGCGCCCCTAAACTGAATCGCCTTCATCCGCGCTACCGCCGCTCCGTCTACATTTTCCTGCCGGTCGTCAATAAACAGCATTCGCTCCGGCGCGCAGCCCAGAATGTCGAGCGCCCGCCGGTACATCGCCGGCTCGGGCTTGCGCAGGCCCACGTAACACGAACTCAGCGCCACCTTGAAGTATCCGCGCAAGCCAAAGTGGCTGAAGCGATAATCATTGGTCTCCCGCGCCTCGTTGTTCAACGCGCCCAGCATAAATCGATTCGATGCCGACAGTTCCTTGAGGATGTCCAGAGCCCCGTCCGGCAGCAGCTTCGATTGCGCCAGAATGAAGGAGAAAAAATCGCCGCGGGAAAATTCGCGCGGCTCATAAAAAACAGTCTCGTTCAGGTAGGCCTTGCCCGTGATCGCGCTCCGCTCCCACGCATCGTAAGCGGCAAGGTGCCTGGCCTCGAATGCCGCCGCGTCCAACCCAAAGCAGTCCACCGCAGCCGCGCGTTCACGGTGATCCCATCCATTGGTCAGCAGCACTCCGCCCACATCAAACAGGATCACGTCGAAGGGGAGCATCGGCGACTCTTTCCCGCGCTGTGCGCGTCTGGCAACTTGTCATCTTGAAGGCCGGGGGTGCCCCATCCTAAAGCTCGAGGCATCGCGGAGAGCTTTACGGTGGGATCGCACACCAGTCGGCCCGCTGATCCGCTTTCCATAACTCCGCTAGCTCCGCTAACCCCGCTAGCTCCGCTGGTTTCTAGCGCGCGTGCTTGGCCTCGATGGCGAGCACCTTCTTGAACCGCCGTTCGAAGCGTCCTTCCTGTGCCTGGAACTTTGCCCCGACAAACGCGTGCGCCAGCTCGAACGCCAGCGCCGAGCCAATGATCCGCGCGCCCAGCACCAGCACATTCATGTCGTCGTGCTCCACGCCCTGGTGCGCCGAATAAGTGTCGTGGCAAATCCCTGCGCGGATTCCTGGAATCTTGTTCGCCGCCACGCACACGCCTACGCCCGACCCGCAGATCAAAATTCCGCGCGGAGCCACACCTGCTTTGATTGCCTCGCCCACCTTCTCCGCAAAGTCGGGATAATCGTCCTCGGGCTCGCATTGGTAGGCCCCCAGGTCGATCACCTCGTGCCCTGCCGCCGCCAGGTTCGCGCGCAACTCTTCCTTCAGCGCAAATCCCGCATGATCGGAACTGATGACGAGCTTCACAACAATCCTTTCCCGTGGATGAGCGGAATTGTTTTGGGCCCAGAGCCAGCACCGCCGGGAGGAACTAGCTCCGCTAGCATCGCTAACCCCGCTACTTCACCAATTTCTTCGCCCGCGCCGCCACGTTCTCCGCCGTGAATCCCAGCCCTGCCATAACAATGGGCCCCGGCGCCGAGGCGCCAAAGCGGTCCAGCCCGACAACGTCGCCGTCAGTGCCAACATACTTCCACCATCCCAGCGTTGCACCCGCTTCGACCGCCAGCTTGGGTACTCCCGCCGGCAGAACGCTGGCTTTGTACCCAGCCGATTGCTCCTCGAAAATCCTCCAGCTAGGGAAGCTGACCACGCGCGCCCTGATTCCCTCCGCCGCAAGCAGCTTGGCCGCGCCCAGCGCCAGTTGAACCTCTGAACCGGTCCCGATGATCAACACCTGCGGATTCGCGACGTCTTCGAGCACGTACGCTCCCTTGCTCACGCCTCCAGGCACGTCGTGCGTCGCCGCATCGATCACCGGCACATCCTGCCGCGTCAGCGCAAAGAAGCACGGCCCTTTGCGCTCCAGCGCCAGTCGCCACGCCGCCGCTGTTTCGTTCGCATCGGCCGGGCGAAAGTCCGTCATGTGCGGCACCGCGCGCAGCGCCATCAAGTGCTCGATGGGCTCGTGCGTTGGACCATCCTCACCCACGCCGACCGAGTCGTGTGTAAACACGAATAGCGACGGAGCCTCCATGATGGCTGCAATCCGCAGCGCCGGCTTGGCGTAGTCGGAAAAAACAAAAAAGGTCGACCCGAACGGCCGCAACCCGCCATGAACCGCCATTCCGTTCACCGCCGCGCACATCGCCAGCTCACGCACGCCGAAGAACACGTTGCGTCCCGCGGGATCGTCGGCAAAGTGCGGGCTCGCCTTGAAGATGGTCTTCGTCGAAGCCGTCAAGTCCGCGGCCCCGCCAAATAGCTCCGGCACAACGTCGAAGATCGCGTTCATCACCACCTGGCCCGCGTTGCGCGTAGCCACCGGCTTGTCCACCGGGAAGCTGGGAATCGCCTTCTCCCAGCCGGCTTTCAGCTTACCCGCCTGCGTGCGCTCGAACTCCGCCGCCAGATCGGGAAACTCCGCCTTATACCCGGCAAAGAGCTTGTTCCACTCCGCCTCTTGGCCCGCGCCGCGCTTTCCCGCTTCGCGCCAATTCGCCAGCGCATCCTCCGGCAGGTAGAAGCTCTGGTCCTCCGGGAACCCGAAGAACTTCTTCGTCGCCGCGGTGTCCGCAGGGCCCATGGCTTCGCCGTGTACCTTGTTCGTCCCCGCTTTCGGGCTGCCGTACCCGATCACCGTTCGTACCGCGATCAGCGATGGTCTGCCTGTCTCTTCTTTCGCGGCAGCAATCGCAGCTTCAATCCCGTCCAGATCGTTGCCGTCCATCACGCGCTGCACATGCCAGTTGTAAGCTTCGAAGCGCTTGTACACATTTTCCGTGAAGCTCCAATTCGTAGGACCGTCCAGCGAGATCAAATTGTCGTCGTAGAGAACGATCAGCTTGCCCAGTCCCAGCGTCCCGGCCAGCGACGCCGCCTCGTGCGACAGGCCCTCCATCAGATCGCCGTCGCCGCACAGCGCGAAGGTGTGATGGTCCACCACATTGAATCCGGAGCGGTTGTACGTCGCCGCCAGGTGCTTCTCCGCCATGGCCATGCCCACGGCCATCCCGATTCCCTGCCCCAGCGGCCCGGTCGTCGCCTCCACGCCGTCGGTCAACCCGTACTCCGGATGGCCCGGCGTGATCGATCCCCACTGCCGAAAGCTCTTCAAGTCGTCCAGTTTCAGCTTGTACCCAGTGAGAAACAATGTTCCGTAAAGCAACGCCGACGCATGACCGTTCGAAAGCACAAACCGGTCTCTGTCAGCCCACTTTGAGTGCGCCGGATTGTGCTTCATTACCTTGTGAAACAGCACATAGGAAATAGGCGCGCAGCCCAACGGCGCCCCCGGATGGCCGCTCTTGGCCTTTTCCACCGTGTCCAGGGCGAGCAAACGCAATGTATCGATCGAAAGCTGGTCGAGTGAGACTGACGCAACGCTTGAAGCCATAATTGTCCCTAAAATTCCTTTCCCTGAAGTGCCCTGCGCACCTGCTAATTCACTTTAAAGGCGCATCCACCTTGACCTTCACATTGTATCCAAGCCAGCTGTCCGATTCCGTCCAGTGCATCGTCCACTCCAGCTCCCGGCTGCCCGCCGCCGGCCTCACATCGGCGCTGAATCCCGCACTTCCCAGTCCCCTGCTCAAAGTCCTGTTCACCGTCTTCCATCCATCGTCGGTCCACGCCACTTCAAAGAGCCCCTCGTCCAAAATCCGTAGCGTGCTGCCCGCATCCATCCGCTCAATCGGCCGCATGCGGCTGTACATCTCCACGCCTCGCTTGCACTTCTTCCGCCCCTCCGGCTCGCAGTACCGCTCATACACCGGATCGATGCGGTCGAATACCTTGCCGTCCACTGCCGAGCGCAACAGCTTCAGATACTCCGCATGCGCCCACACCAGCGGCACCGCCGATCCCGCCGACTGCCCCTTCTTCAAACTCCGTTCCGGCCGGTCCGCCTCGTCCCACACCTGCTCGGGTAGCAACTGCCCGCAGCTCGCGAAATCCTCATAGGTGTTGATCAGCGCGCTGATGTCCTTCCCCGCCGCCAGCTCGCGGTGCGCTCGCTCGCCCGTCAGCAGCGGCCATACGCGCCCCTGGCCCCATCCCTCGAATGGCCCTCCATCCGGCCTTTGTCCATAGCCGTCCCAGTTGTAGCGCAACCACCCAAGCCCCTGCGGCAGCTCGCGTTTCAGCACTGCGTCCACCACCTTCAGCGAATCCGCAATCAGCGGATCGTCCGCCCGCCGCACTCCGTACCGCACCAGCTCCAGAAACCCCGCATCGATAATCTCGCGGGCCTCGAACTCCGTCCTCGTCCCCGGCGGCCGGTTCGACAGCTTTACGATCTCCTTTCCGCAGCTCTCGTGCGCATACGCCTCGCCGCACTCCGGCGGCCTGATCCGCATGTAATGACGCTTCACATCCGGGTGCAGCACCCCGTTGTTTGTCACCGTCCAGTCTTCGAGATGCCCTTCGATCCAGTCGGCAAACTGCTCCAGAAACTCGCCCAGCTCCGCCGACTCATGCGCCCGCGCCATCTCTGCCGCGCAAATCAGCCCGCCAATCACCGCCGCCAGAGTCGACGGTGAGTACCCTGCATTCTCCTCCCAGCGCTCCTGGTGCGTGATCGGCGCATGCCGCACCAGAAATCCAGCCGCCCGCTCCACAAACGGGAACATGTGCAGCTCGCCCAGCCCGCCCGCCTTCCACAGCCGCCACGCCAGAATCAGCGGAAACGCCACCTCGTCGAGCTGCTTGCCGCTCCAATACGGTGTTCCGTCGATCCAGAAGTTCTGCGCGAATCCTCCATCGACCTGCTGCGTGCACGCTAGATACACCAGCGCTCGCCGCGCCGTCTCCACGCGCCCGCAAGCCAGCAGAGCCGTCGCCGTCTGCACCATATCGCGCGTCCACACCAGGTGGTAGCCGCCCAAATCGTCGTCGCCCTTCACCTGCCCCCACGGAATCGACGCCGACGCCACAAAAGCTCCCGAGAACGCCTTGTCCTCGTGAGCCAGCAGTACCGCATGGCTGGCCCGCATCAGGTTGCCGCCATCCTGCGCCTTCGCGGCAAGTCCCTCCGGATACGCCGCCCGCCGCCACTGCTCAATGAATCGCTCGCGCTGGTCCTCGAACGGCACCGACAACGAGCCCATCATCTTTTGCAACGCCGTATGGTGCCCCTCGCCGATTCCAATCGCCAGCGTGAACTCCCGCACCGCCCTTCCGTCGCTGTCCGTCGCCGCCGCGCCCTCGCTTCTGGATCCACCCAACCCGTTCCAGAGCTGCTCGCTGCACCCAAGGTCGATCTCCCCCATCACCGCCACATTGCCGTTTGTCGCCGACCCAAACTCCCAATCCATCTTGAAGTTCTGCGTCAGGTCCTGCCAGCCGTCGCTCGCCCCCACAAACCCGCAGCTCATGCGCGTGAACCCGCAGCTCGCCGTCATTGCCAGCGACCACTCGTTCTTCCACGCCAGCAGCACATTGTGACCGGCCACGTCCATCGCCCGCGCCGAGTTCCCCGCCCCGCCTCCATCCAGGTGCGGCGCCAGCAGCGCATACAACTTCAGCCGCGGCATCAGGTCCGCGCGTGCCTCCAGCCGTACTCTCTGCAGCACCACCCCATGGTGCGGATCGCAAATCATCTCCTTGGTCAGGCTGTAGCGCCCATCGGGATCGCGATTCACATACCGCACCCCCAGCGCGTCGGGATCGATGTACCAGAAAGACGTTGGCATGTCGCGCTTCTCTTCGTGCACAAACGTCTCCCCATCGGTCAGCAGGAACTCCATGTCCCGCACCTGCGCGTGATCGATCGTGGGGTAATACACTTCGTTGAGAACTCCGTGCGAACACGTAAACCAGATCCGGCTCGACTCCGAATACGCCGTCACCACCGCATCCTTCACGCTTGAAGTCCAGCGCGGCTCCAGACCGGGCGTGCCAAAGGCCTCGCCCTGCTGCTCAAGCCACCGGTATAAGGGCTGATCGCTCATTCTCTCTCGCTCTGTGCTGGGTTCGGGGAATCGGAATCCGACTTCATGTTGGGGAATGCTCGTTCACAGACTGGGGAAGCCGGGTGCCACCCTTACGTTTCGACGCTTACGACCTTTAGATGGATGCTAACTCGCCTCCGTTACAAACTTGCAGCCAAACTGGGTTGCCCCATCCTTGGCGTTCGCCGCAGCGGACGCCAATGGTGGGATAGCATGACTCTCGGTGGGTGCCCCATCCTAAGCGTCCGACGCAGCGGACGCCAATGGTGGGATAGCACGCCCCTCACCACACGCGTTTTTAGCTGACTCGCCGACCCGCTGACTTGCTGATTGGCTCCCAAGTCCCTAGTCCCTACGTCCCTGCTGTTCTTCCCCTCACCAACATATACTTCACCGCCGCCTCCAGCTCCTGCGCCGTCACATCCTCCACCACGCCCGCGTCGCCAATCCCCACCGGCAGCACGAACCGCCTCACCCCGCTCACATTCTTCTTGTCCCGTGCCGTCGCCGCCATCACTCTCGCCGCCGTCACCGTCAGCTTCGGCAGCGGCCCATAGCGATAAATCAATTTCTCCATCCGCTCCATCTGTCCGCCGGTAATCGTTCCCCGCCGCCGCGCCACTGCCAACGACGCCACCATTCCCCACGCCACCGCCTCGCCGTGCAGCATCGCCTTGTACCGCGTCGCCTGCTCCAGCGCGTGCCCCACCGTGTGCCCCAGGTTCAAAATCATCCGCAAACCGCTCTCGCGCTCGTCGCGCCGCACCACGTCGGCCTTCATCCGGATCGACGCCGCAATCACTCGCTCCAATGCCTTCGGTTCCCGCGCCAGAATCTCCTCCGCGTGCTCCTCCATAAACCGCACCAGCGCCCGATCGCAAATGAACCCCGCCTTCACGCTCTCCATCAACCCCGCGCGCAGCTCGCGGTCGGGCAGCGTTCCTAGCACGCCGATATCGGCAAACACCGCCCTCGGCTGCAGAAAATTCCCCACCAGGTTCTTGCCCTCGGGCAGGTTCACGCCCACCTTTCCGCCCACGCTCGAGTCCACTTGCGCCAAAAACGTCGTCGGCACCTGCACATAATTGATCCCGCGCATGAACGTCGCGGCCACAAAGCCGCCCACGTCACCCACAATCCCGCCGCCAAAGGCGATCAGCAGCGATCCTCTGTCGCCGCCCGCCTTCACCATCTCGCGCAGCAGCCGCTCGACACTCTTAACCGTCTTATGTTGTTCCCCGGGAGGCAGGAAAAGCACCACAGGAGCCTCCCGAAAGGACTGCTGCATGCAATGCCCCCACAGCGCCCAAATCTCTGGCGACGTCACCACAAACACGCGCCGCGGCAGCCGTCCCACCGCCCGCTCAATCCGCGGCGCCAGCGTCTCCAGCAACCCACTCCCCGCAAACACGTCGTACTTCGCCGATGGCGTCTCTACCCGTATCGTCTGCACAGTGCTTTTAATGATAGAAGACCACCGCTCGATCCCGGTTCTTCAGGTGGGTGCCCCAGGTCCCTCGCATTTGGGGACCTGGGATACCACGATCTCTCGTTTCGACGCGATCATCCTGAGCGAGTCCGAGCGTAGCGAGGACGAGTCGAAGGATCTGCGGTTGTTCCTCAAGTCGCCTCAGTCTCACGTTATCCGTTGAACGGATGATTCATGGCGCCGAAGTGCAGTCGTCGGACTTCGGCCACTGAACGGAATTCACCTTTCGCGCCAATTTCAGCCGGGCCGCTGCGATCGTGCCCTTTTTGACCGTGAGGCTCTTCAAGTCCAGGCGATACATCACCAAGGTCGCGGGTTTGGAGTCTGCGTCATACCCCTGCGGCATACCATCGTCACCCAGAGCGACGAAGAAATAACCCGCCTTGTCCATGTACCATTCGTCGACGCCCGGCAGCTTCTCCTTTTCTCCGTCTACCACCAAACGGCGGCGAGCCAGATCGACCACGAACGGGTATTGGTAATCCGAGTCATGCGATCCGATCAGGTATCGCTTGTCTGGCGTCAGAAAGGAGTCGCCGCCTGGCAGATTCGTCAGGCTGCCGTCTTTACCCACGAGCAACAGCCTTCCATCATAGTCACCTTCCTTCCACGCCAGAAAGTAATCCGGCAACGGCTGATGCTCGGGAAGAAAAATGCCATAAATCCAGCCGATGGCGTCAATGTCGTCGAAGTAGGCTTGACGCAGAATCTTGCCGCCATCCCTCACCTCCAGCCATGCGCGACAGAGCGATGGATTGGTCGCGGTCGCGTCGTCGAGAGCCTTAACCTGGATAATTCGAACCGTAAACTTGCCGATCGGGTAGTCGTGATGGCTGATGTGGAATGCATCAGGGGGATAGGACTTCGGATCGAATGGCTTTGGCACCTGGCTGGAAGCAAGCTGAACCCCAACAAACAAGAAAACCGCGAACAGCGAAATTGCAAGACGCCGGATCATTGATATGTCTCGCCTGAAGGTCGTCAGGAAGTATACCGCTCCGAGAGCCTATCTCCGATTCGGTGCTAGACTTTTTCCGCCAACCCTGGAGCATGTCCATGCGTCGCGAATTGACCATCGCCCTCATTGCCCTCCTGCCCGTACCCTTCGCCGCAGCCCAGCAGCCCATTCCGCCTTCAGACCCAACATCCCCGACCCAGGCCAACGAACCCATTTACAAAGTCGGCGGCCACATCAGCGCTCCTCAGGTCAAGCATCGCGTCACCGCTCAATACACAGACGAAGCGAAGCGAGCCAATTACCAGGGCGTTTGCCTGATTGGCCTGATCGTGAATGCGCAGGGAGACCCCGTGAACGTGCATGTTGTGCGACCGCTCGGCATGGGATTGGACGAGAAGGCGATCGAAGCAATTAAGCAGTACAAATTCAAGCCCGCAATGAAGGACGGCAAAACGCCCGTTCCTGTCATGGTCACCATCGAGGTCGACTTTAGGCTCGGTTGAGTTCGCGATGAAATCAGGCCGGAAAACCGCCCGCTACTTCCCCGCTTGAGTGCTAGACTTTCCCCGCCAACCTTGGAGCACCTCTATGCGCCGCGAATTCACTATCGCCCTCATTGCATTTCTGCCCGCTCCCTTCGTCGCCGGCCAGCAAACCATCCCGCCCACTCCGCCTTCAGGCGCAACAGCCCCAACCAGCCAAGCCGATCCAACCGATGTTAGCCTTCCCGGGCCTTACAAAATCGGTGGTAACGTCTCCGCGCCCGTGGTAATTCACCTCGTTGAAGCCCAATTCTCCGACTATGCGCGCCAAAACAGAATCTGTGGAACCAACCTCATCGGCCTCACCGTCGACGCCAGCGGAAATCCACAGGATCCGCACGTGATCAAGAGCCTCGAGCCAAGCCTCGACGCCAAAGCGATTGAAGCAGTCTCGCAATACCGCTTCAAACCC
The DNA here is from genome assembly GCA_050018295.1 of Occallatibacter sp. Lineage (GTDB taxonomy): Bacteria > Acidobacteriota > Terriglobia > Terriglobales > Acidobacteriaceae > Telmatobacter. Next base: position 15,042 of record JBEKAJ010000018.1, read on the forward strand.
GCCATGAAAGACGGAACCGCGCCCGTTCCGGTCGAGATCACCGTCGAAATCGACTTCCGGCTTTACAAAACCCCCGGCTCGCCGGGTTGCTCGCCAAAGTACCCCGCCGCAGTCAGTGCCGCGCAAGGCAGGGTCATTCCTGCTGTCCTCATCTCGCACGTCGAACCCAAGTACACTCACGATGCACGCAAAAATCGGATTACCGGCACGTGCACACTTCAGTTGACCATCGATGCCAAAGGCATTCCGCGAAACGTTCACGTGATCAAGGGTCTCGATCCGGGCTTGGACTTGAACGCAGTGAAAGCCGTCGAGCGATGGCGCTACAAACCCGCCATTAAGGACGATGTCCCGGTCCCCACCGACTCCACCGTCAATGTCGAATTCAAACTCGATTGACCCGCACCCGAGAACCTCGTTCCCAGACAGATCGAGTTACGACAGACCTCGCCTCCTGACTTCGAAAGGGCGCAAACGGGTACCCACCCAGTGGGTAGAGCGCGTGTCGTTGACTTCGCAATGAAACCCGGCGGCTTTCCGGGCCGCGAGCACCATTGGCAAGGCTGCGAAGCAGCCGGGATCGACGCCGGGGCCCCGCGGACAGGTCCAAGTCCGTGGGGTGGTCGACACGGGCTGGGGTCGCCAAAAACGACCGAGCGGCCCGGAAAACCGCCCCCTACGCATTCCCGCGTTCCCCCGGTCCCTTGGTCCCTTGTTCCCTGCCTCTCCCGCGTCAAGCCCCGTGAGCCTGACTCGCTGTCCCGCTTCTCGCTAACTCGCTGATCCCAAAGCCCATCCCCACACAAAATTTCTTGTCCAAAGTTTGCCGGTCATTAGGCCGCCTTGGCGCACAATACTCCCATGATCGAGAGGCCTGGACCGGGAGACCGGGCGGCCAGGGAAGCGAGGGAGCAAATGAGCAAGGGAGCAATCAAACCCAGTTCACTGACCACTGAATTCCCGGCCGTTCTAACCACTAACCACTACCCACTAACCACTGAATTTCGACCCACCCCCCCTACTTGTTTTGTGAAACTGTGAAACTGTGAAACTGTGGAGCCTTCAGAATCAACAACTTACGACCACAGATCACACAGTTTCACAGAAACTGTGAAACTGTGGAGAAACGCAGAAAACACCGTAAAATGGCGTGCAAATCATTCAAAATAAAAACAGATAGCAGCAAGCTGGCAGCCCAAAATCAATTGCTGAAAAATCGCTGAAATTGCTGAAAATACCGATTTCCAAAAAATCACTGAGAGTGGGTCGCTGTGAGCTTGCTGACCTGCTGACTTACTAACTTTTTGCCTCGCTGACTTGTTCTCTCGCCGTCAATACATCTACGGTTCACGATTCACGGTTCTTTGCTCGCTGCTCCTTCACTCCTGCGATCCACGACCCCGCCGCGCACACCGCCAGAATCGCGCCGATCACCGCTAGTGAAAGCGTCACCGGCACATCGATCCAATGCGCCGCGAGCATCTTCAGCGCCGCAAAGGCCAGCAGTGCGCCCAGCCCGTAGTGCAGGTACTTAAAGCGGTCGAGCATCGCCACCAGTCCAAAGTAGATTGAGCGCAGGCCCAGAATCGCCGCCACATTCGACGTATACGCCACGAACGGATTGTGCGTAACCGACAGCACCGCCGGAATGGAATCCGTGGCGAACAGCAGATCGGTCACCTCGACAGCCACAATTACGGGCAGCAACGATCCCTTCGCTGGCTGCAGCCGCACGATCCACTCCGGAATCGCCGCGCGCGCCGAGCCGCCGCGCACCAGCCGCCACGCCGCGTACAACAGGATCAGCCCGAAGATCCACGTGACCCACGCGAACCGCTGCAACAGAGTCACGCCCACGGCAATGAATGCCGCACGCAGCACGAATGCGCCCCACACGCCCCAGAGCAGGGCTGTGTGCTGGCGCCGCGCGCTGATGCGGAACCCCTCAAAGAGCACCAGGAAGACAAACAGATTGTCGATGCTCAGCGAAGTCTCGATGGTATAGCCAGCCACGAACTCCAGCGCCGGTTGCCGGCCCATGGTCACGGCGATCCAGCAGGCAAAACCGGCCGCGGCGAGCGCTAATCCAAACGTCCCCAGCCATACGAATGCTTGCGCGTGCCGCGACTCGCGCCGATGGCCAGGCAGAAGCGAGTCCGCAAGCAGCGCTAGAGCCACCACCGCGTGAAACCCGACCCACCATTCCCAGGAAACGCCCGCAATCATAGATGGATGCTACCGCACGGCAGCAGAGACAGCGCGTGCACGAGCCGACCAGCCTCAAGACCAAAGCCAGCAGGCTGCGTACCGCCCCAATCCGCATGCAATCGTTGCCACCTTCGAGCGTGGCCGCGCATCCTTTAGCTAGAGGCATTGAAGCAGGATCTGCAGCGGAAAGGTATTCCGTGAGCGAAGCGACACAACAGGATCAAGCCACGCCCGCAGCCGCCGGTGCCGCGCCGCCGGCTCAACGGCCCCGCGTGGTGATTGTCGGCGCTGGCTTTGCCGGCCTTCACGCCGCCAAAAGCCTCGCGCACTTGCCAGTTGACGTCACGGTCGTTGACCGCCGCAATCATCACACTTTTCAGCCGTTGCTTTACCAGGTGGCACTTGCGGTGCTCTCCCCGGCCGACATCGCCCAGCCCATCCGCTCCATCCTGCGCCACCAGCGCAACGCACAGGTGCTCATGGATGAAGTCGTCGGCATCGACGCCGCCGCTCGGCAGGTCAAGCTGGCCAGCGGAGCGCACCTCGACTACGACTACCTCGTTCTGGCCACCGGCGCCACCCACTCCTACTTTGGCCACGATCAATGGGAGCCGCTCGCGCCCGGCCTCAAGACCATTGAAGATGCCATCGAGATTCGCCGCCGCGTGTTGCTGGCCTTCGAGCTGGCCGAGCGCCAGATGCTCGAACAAGGCTGGCACCCTCCGCTCAACTTCGTCGTCATTGGCGGCGGTCCCACCGGCGTCGAGCTTGCAGGCGCCATCAGCGACATTGCCCAGCTCTACATGCGCCACGACTTTCGCCACATTGACCCCGCCATGAGCCGCGTGCTCCTGCTCGACGCTTCGCCGCGCGTGCTGGCCGCATACCCTGAGGATCTCTCCGCCAAAGCCGAAGCCACGCTCAAGCGGCTGGGCGTCGAAGTGCACACGAAAACGCAGGTCACTGCCGTTGGCCCCGGATGGGTCGAAACAGAAGGCATCCACATTGACGCCGCCGTCACGCTGTGGGCCGCAGGCGTCCTGGCCTCGCCGCTCGGCAAGCTCCTCGGCGCGCCGCCCGGCGTCAACCCCGAGGTGAAACTCGACCGCCGTGGCTGCGTCATCGTCGACGACAAACTCAACCCACCCAGCCTGCCGCAGGTCTTCGTCCTCGGCGACCTGGCTCACTTCGAGCAGGATGGCCATCAGATCCCCGGCGTGGCCCAGCCTGCCATGCAGATGGGCGATCACGTCGCCAAAATGATCTCCGCCGACCTCGCCGGAAAGTCGCGCCCTGCTTTCCGCTACTTCGACAAGGGCGACATGGCCACCATCGGTCGCATGGCCGCCGTTGCCAAGGTCGAGTGGCCCTTCAAGGCACATATGAGCGGCTTCCCCGCGTGGTTCACCTGGCTCACCGTCCATATATTTTTTCTCATCGGCTTCCGTAACCGGCTCTCGGTCATGGCGGCTTGGGCCTGGACCTACTTCACCTTCACGCGTGGCGCCCGGCTCATCACTGGCGACCAGACTCTGCCCGGCTGGCGGAATAGACCGTCCGAGACACCAGAACGGTAAGTGCAGCCGGCGCAACCGAAATCCTCATCGGAATTCGCCCCAGCCACTCACCGTCGGCTTCGCAATGCACATTGCCGTCTTTCAGCGGCTGGCACACAAACTCGCGAGCCCTGACCTCGACCAAAAACGGATTGATTCGTCTCATTCCCAGCCAACCAGTCAAGAACCAAAGCGGCAGCGAAATCAGGCCCGGCGGGCGCAGCAAAGAAAGGCGCAGACTCAGCCTGTCCATCGCATCTCCGGGCTCAACGAGCCCCGTGAACAGTCCACCAAGGCAGTCCACGCGCGACGCCATCACGCTCACTACCTGCAACGTTCGAACCGCTCCATCAAGCTCGGCGTATTCGATTGCGAAGCGCGAGAATCTGTGTGTCGCAAAGATCCGCGCGGCGTGCAGAGCGTAGGCCAACCGCCCCAGCCGCGACTTCCCCGCGCTGCGCAGCTCGTAAGCCAATGCTCCGTCAGGTCCTGCTCCTGCCATTACGGCAAAGTGCTGTACCTGCTGTCCGATTTCCAGCCTGCCGGCGGAGATCGTCATCCGCTCTCCCCAGATTTGTTCCTCGACGGCCCGCTCCGCATCGAGTGGAATGTGCAAATGCCTCGCCAGGGCATTCGCGCTTCCCAATGGAACAATGCCCAGTGCCGCACGCGGACTTCCGCCTTCGGTGACCAGGCCCTGAAGCACCTCGTGCACAGTCCCGTCACCGCCGCAGGCAAACACAACCTCCACCCCGTCCCGCACAGCATCGCGCGCCTGCTCGGCAGCCGACCCAGGCCCCGTTGTGGGGATCGCCAAAGCCTCATGTCCCAACGAACGCAACCGCGCGGACGCACGGTCAATCTCGCCGATACGCCGCTCCCGCATCGTGCCCGCCGCCGGATTGTAGATGAGCACGCAACGCATCCCCTCATTCTAGAGCGGTTCTCCAGTGAGTCCTTAGCATCTCTAACGCCGTACAAAGCGGCTTTTTCTTGGCGAAAAAGCCACTTAGCGGTTGCAGCTCCGCGCCACGGCATTTGGAGAACCGCTGTAGGCGCGGCAAACTCCCGCCGTCGTGGCCTCCCGCACCGTTCATCTAAAATGAAAGAGACATGCTCGATTTGCAATTCGTCCGTGCCAACCTCGAATTGGTTAAAGAAAAGTTGCGCGCCCGTGGCGCCGATCCCGCCGCTCTGCTGGGAGATTTTTGCGCTCTCGACAAGAACCGTCGCGAAGCCATCACGCTGGCCGAGCAGTGCAAAGCCCGCCGAAACGAACTCAGTCAACAGGTCGGTGCTCTCAAGAAGGCCGGCAAGAATGACGAAGCCACAGCCGTCATGGAAGAGACGCGCGCCCTCAAGGACAAACTCGACGAATTGGACAAAACCGCTGCCGATCTCGACGAGCAGTTGCGTCAATCCCTCGCCCGCGTTCCCAACCTCACCCGCGACGAAGTCCCTGTCGGCATCTCCGAAGCCGACAACAAAACCGTCAAAACCTGGGGCGAGCCGCGGAAATTCGACTTCACCCCCAAGCCACATTGGGAAATCGGTGAAGCGCTCGGCATTCTCGATCTCGAGCGCGCTGCCAAGCTGAGCGGTGCGCGCTTTGCGGTCTACATGGGCGCTGGCGCGCGCCTTGAGCGGGCTCTCATCAGCTTCATGCTCGACCTACACACGCACAAGCACGGCTACACGGAAGTGCTCCCGCCCTTCATGGTCAACTCTCGATCGCTCTTCGGCACAGGACAGTTGCCCAAATTTGCGGAAGACCTCTTCCGCTGCTCCGACGCGGATGCCGAAGCAGCCACGCGCGGCGACTACAAGGGCAATGACCACTGGCTGATCCCAACCGCCGAAGTCCCCGTCACCAACCTCTATCGCGACGAGATTCTCGATGAGGCTCGCCTGCCCATCTCGTTTACCGCCTACACGCCGTGCTTCCGCGCCGAGGCCGGCGCAGCCGGTAAGGACACGCGAGGCATCATTCGCCAGCACCAGTTCCAGAAGGTTGAGCTGGTCAAGTTCACGCGGCCTGATGAATCCGATGCGCAGCACGAGCGCCTGACGCGCGACGCCGAAGAGATTCTTGAGGCGCTTGGCCTCCCCTATCGCCGCGTCCTTCTCTGCACCGGCGACACCGGCTTCTCCTCGGCCAAGACCTACGATCTCGAGGTCTGGCTGCCAGGGCAGAACCTCTACCGAGAGATCTCTTCCTGCTCAAACTTCGGCGCTTTCCAGGCCCGCCGCGCCAACATCCGCTACCGCCCGTCTGCCGCGCAGGGTGCCAAGGCCAAGCTCGAGTTTGTGCACACGCTCAACGGCAGCGGCCTGGCCGTGGGCCGCACCTGGCTGGCAATCCTCGAAAACTACCAGCAAGCCGACGGTTCCGTGCTCATTCCTGAATCCCTCCGTCCATACATGGGTGGAATGGATAGAATTGTTAGGGAGTCATGATGGCACCTTCCAGCGGCGCAGTCGCTCAACCCAAACGCGGCTTCAAACAGATCCTGAGCAGTTATTTCTACTGGACCTATTCCCGCGGGTCGTTTCATTACGACATCATGGTCACGCTGATTCTGCTCTTCATCTTCATCACTCCGCACTT
>JBEKAJ010000019.1:0-21243 GCA_050018295.1 Occallatibacter sp.
AGGCACGGCAGGCCTCGAGGACGGCGGGTACCGGCATGGAAAGTTTTTTGTGGCCCAGCTTTTCGTCGACCTTGATTTCGATGGGCAGGCCGTGGCAGTCGTAGCCGGGGACGTAGGGTGCGTCGAATCCGGCCATGGTCTTGGACTTGACCACGAAGTCCTTCAGGCCCTTGTTGAGGGCGTGGCCCAGGTGGATGGGTCCATTGGCGTAGGGAGGGCCATCGTGAAGCAGGTAGATGGGCCGCCCGCGGCCCGCCTTGCGCAGCTCTTCATAGAGGTTGAGCCTGGCCCACCGGGCCAGTCGAAGCGGCTCATTCTGCGGCAGATTGGCTTTCATTGCGAAGGCGGTTTGGGGCAGGGTGAGGGTCGCCTTCAACTCCGGCGCAGGGGACATCGGGACTCCGTTCAAGGGTGCGAACTTGTTCAAGAATCAGTGTAAACAAAGCGGGGCCATTTTTCCCGGTAACAAACCGAGCCCGGCGACCGTCTATTGCGTATGGAAGTCCTGAAGCTGGCTGACTATGAGAAATCGGAGACCGGGATTGAAGTCAGTTCTGGAGCCGAGACAAAGGCTGGCGCGGTCAAGCATAATGGATTGATAGGCCTGTTGACCGGCGCGCTCGCTTCCGGGCAGGCAGGAACTGCCGGGAAGAGCACCGGAGAGAAGGCAAGCGATCTACACATGACACCGGAAGAGAATGGCGACCAGGAAGCCTCGGTTCCAGTGACCGGCCACGAGTTGGACGCTTTCCTTGGGAAGGCTTTCAAGGAGGAGCCCATTTGGGCAAGTCTTTGGGAGTGCATCCAGGACGTGTTTTTCCCGGTCAAGCTGCCGCCTCTGGAGCTGACCTCGAAGCCTATTCCGGTACCCGACCGGATGGCCGTGAAGGCAAATCCGTGGGCCATCGGGATCTCGACGACCTTCAACATTACCATCCTGTTGCTTGCAATCTGGCTGGGCATTCGCGTAGTCAACAACATCGTGAATCCAACCGTGCAGGCGACGAATATCGATGTGGGTGACTACAAAATGCCCAAGTCCGACACGTTGGCCGGCGGGGGCGGCGGCGGCGGCGACCGGAGCATCATCGAAGCCAACAAAGGCAAGCTGCCGGAGAAGGCGAAGGATACAATAACGCCTCCGCAACCGCAGACAATTGAAAAGCCAAAGCTGCCTGATCCACCGACCATCAACGTGCAAAAGAACATTCAACTGCCCGACAACATGAATATGCCGATGATCGGCATGAAAGAGTCGGCCAATGTGACTTTGGCCTCCGCCGGCTCAGGAAATGGCGCGGGCATGGGAACGGGCAGCGGCGGCGGCATGGGGCCGGGGGGCGGGAACGGATATGGCCCGGGATATGGCGGCAACGCGGGCGGCGGAGTGTACCAGGTTGGTGGCAGGATTTCGGCTCCGGAAGTGGTCCACAGCGTGGAGGCCGAGTTCTCCGACGAAGCGCGGCGCGCCAAGTATCAGGGCGTATGCCTCATTTCACTCATCGTCGATGCGCAAGGGAATCCGCAGAATATCCGTGTTGCACGGGCATTGGGCATGGGGTTGGACGAGAAAGCCATCGAAGCCATCCGCCAGTACAAATTCAGGCCGGCTATGAAGGACGGCAAGACGGCCGTGCCGGTGATGATCACTATCGAGGTCGACTTCCGGCTTTACTAACGGGTCAATCCATCAAAGAATCGGAGAGCGGAGCCCAGGTGGCTCCGCTTTTCTTATGGAATCAGCCAATCGCCGTCATCTTCAAGGAGCTCTTTCATGGCGGAGCAGTCGGCCGGCGCATGCGAGCAGGGGGTCACGTCTGGACCATCGACCGCGCGCATGACGGTGACAAATTTCTGATTGGTCTTCATGACTTCGTCGTGGCATCTTTTGGCCACGGCCATCAGTTGCTCCCACGTGCCCTCGAGGACAGCCCCCTTGTTCTTCTTCTGATGGTAGAGGCCGCTGGCGTCGATAATTTTGGCGAGGTCGACGGCTGTGTCGCTTGCTTGATGGGCCTTGCCCTTGGGCAGCACGCTCAACTCGAGAAGCATCCAAACACCCCTTGAAAGTCTTTCTCTTTAGCTGATACATCGTGTCGCGGCGCAACACCGTGATTTGGCATACACGCGCGTGTGACAACACGCACCGAGATCAATGCCCCTTTCGCGAAACCCTATCGTTGAGCGTCCCTTTGGCTGGCAAGTGGGGCCGGTTTCGCAAGGGACAAAGGAAAGGGTGCGATATGGCAGGACCGGCGGTGATGGAAGCTGCACACGAGGCGGGAGTAGCGCATCGGGCTGCGTTTGACCTGGCGGAGTTGACGAGGATGTACGACTTCTCCGGACGAACCGTCGCCATCACTGGCGGCGCCGGCATTCTGGGCAGCGAAATCGCCAGCGCGCTGGCCGGATGCGGCGCCCAAGTCGCCATTCTCGACGTGAATCCAGAGGCGGGCAAGGCTGCCGTCGAACGCATGGGTGAGCAGGGCGAGCACGTTTCGGTCTTCCAGTGCGACGTGCTCAACCGCGACAGTGTGGCGCAGACCGCGCAGGAGGTCGTCGGCCGTCTGGGCGGGCTGGATTGCCTGGTGAATGCCGCCGGAGGCAACAAGCCCCAGGCCACGACCGGTAGCGAACTGAAGTTCTTCGATCTCCCGGCCGACGCCCTGCGCTGGGTGTTCGAGTTGAACATCCTGGGCACGATTCTGCCCAGCCAGGCCTTCGGCAAGATTATGGCGGCGCAGGGCTACGGGATCATCCTGAACATCTCGTCGATGAACTCCTTCCGGCCGCTTACGCGCATCCCGGCGTACTCGGCGGCCAAAGCGGCGGTAAGCAACTTTACGCAGTGGCTGGCAGTGCACATGGCGCAGGAGTACTCGCCGAAGATTCGTGTGAACGCAGTGGCGCCGGGGTTCTTTCTCACCAATCAGAATCGTTTCCTGCTACTCGATAAAGAGACGGGCGAGTTGAGCGCGCGCGGCAAGTCGATCATTGGGCACACGCCTATGGCGCGCTTCGGCGAGCCGGGGGACCTGTTCGGCGCTGTGCTCTGGCTGCTCTCGCCGGCCTCGGAGTTCGTCACAGGAGTGGTCATTCCCGTCGACGGAGGTTTCTCGGCGTACAGCGGCGTCTGAGGCGTTGCCGCAACGCGGACAAGGCCTTGGCGATTCTTCGGAATTATCAAGAGAGAAATGGTGCGCCACTTGGTCGGCAATTGGAACTCAACTCTCCTGTACCTCGAGAAAATCAGGGAGACGGTGGGGCAGTTGAGCTAGGCTTTCGGCCAGCATCACCTCACTGCATTTTGTGCAGACTGCCTCATGCTAGGCTCTCTGGCTCTCATCGGGAGCGAAAGGGAACGCACGAACAGGGTCCGGTATTGTCGACCAACAAGGGGGTATTTTGGGGGTATTCAGCGGGGTATTTCGTCAACTTGTCAATCGCTATCAGCGGGTACAGGAAGGGGTGGGCGGTTCCCCCGGGCCCTTCTTCCAAAAAGATGCCGATGGTATCAAAACCGAGTAAATACGCGGGTTTCAGAGATACTTGCCTGCATCCAATTCGTGCTGGTTCGCCGACGGTGACGACTCAAGAATGACTGCATTTTCCATCTGACTAAATGGCACACTCCGAAAATGAGGCGATTTCGGCGACCTAGACGCATATAGCGTTTGAAAACATGTCGACCTGTACAAAGACATACCCGCTGTGGGCTCACACAGCCGCGTAGAGAGGCCGCTAAACTCCCAGATATAACCCCGCCACCAATAATTTAGCAGCCCTGTCAAGCACCATTCGACCCCGTGGATTCGACTCCTTTCGATGCTGTTTGAACACAGAAAAGGCGGTCAGCTCGTTACGAGCCGGGCGTTTGATTCGTTCTTCTATCGGCGCCCGCCGACAGCTCGCCAGGCGGAGTAGAATATGCGCCAGAAGCTCATGCACATCAAAACCGCAAGCCTCTAAAGAGTGGGGTGAGCCCCGATGCGGACTGTTCTACAAGTGCCGGCCCTCGGCCTGCTTCTGGCTGCCTCATTGGCGTCCGCGCAGGTGAAGAGCGCTCCTACCACAACGGAGCTGGCGGTCACGTCAGGCGGAAATGCGGTCACGTAAATCGTGTATGGAAACGCGATTGAGCTGACCGCGACAGTCACGGCGGGTGGCGCGGCGGTAGCGCCGGGCCAGGTGAACTTCTGCGACGTAACAGTGAATTACTGTACGGACATTCATCTTTTCGGCATGGCGCAGTTGACCGCCGCAGGAACCGCAAGCATCAAGCTGATCCCCGCGGTCGGCCCGCATAGCTACAAAGTCGTGTTCCTGGGGACCAAAACGGATGCGGCTAGTTCCTCCAGCGTCTCGTCCTTAGCCGTCACTCCGCCCGTGCTTTACCCCACAACCACCGCCCTCACGTCCAGCGGCAATCCCGGGGACTATACACTCTCGGCCACGGTCACGGGCAACCATCCGCTCGCGCCCACCGGCACAGTCAGCTTCATTGACACGAGCAACAACAACTACCTGCTGGGAACCGCCGGCCTGGTTGCCGGAACCGCTACCTTCAGTTTCGGCTTTTTCAACGCTTCGAATCCCTCCTTGGGCCGGGGATTCATCGATGCGGAGGTGGCGGACCTTACCGGAAACGGACAGGCGGACCGATGCGCTTCTCAACACGTCCGCCGGGTTTGCGGCCCATCTGCGGAGTAGCCGCGCTGGGAGTGTTCCTGCTTGCCGCTTTGGCGCAGGCGCAGGTGGCTCCATCCGCCACCGGCCCCAGTCATCCGCTCTGGTTGGGTGCGGAATACTCAAATCTCAATGCGAGCTTTCCCTATGGCAGCGATCAGCGGCTTTGGGGATTCGGCGTTCTTGCCGACTATGGCGTGACCAGCCACATCGGCCTGGAAGCCGAAGCACGCTTTCTGCGCTTCAACAGTTTTTACGGCGAGACGGAAGATAACTATCTGGCCGGACCGAGATACTCGATCGGAACGTTTGGAAAGCTTCAGCCCTATGCCCAATTCCTTGTAGGCCTCGGCAAGATCCAGTACCCATTCGACATCGGGAGCGGAAGCTATCTGGCGTTGGCCCCTGGTGCGGGCGTGAACTATCGCCTTGGCCGCAGATGGTTTCTGCGCGCGGAATACGAATACCAGCTATGGCCGGGCTCGCCCAACATCACCAACGAGCCCGCGCACGAGATCACGCCCAACGGCTTCCACGCCGGCATCGCCTACCGCCTGTTTCGATGAGGTAGTTCTGCCGCCTGGCCACCCTTCCGCCTCACACTCCCCGGTATGTCTGCCGCCCAGCTGGTTGTTCTCCGTTTGGGACATCGTCGCACACCGGTTCGCCATCTCCGTTGGAGCTTCTGCGGGTATGCGCATTCGCCCGGTAGAACGCGGTGTGTGCCGCTGCCCGACGTGCAGCACATCCATTCCAAGGCGCAAGGACCCAGCCTTTCGCAGACAGATCACTGCCCACCCTTATGTCCCAAGCTAGAGTTGATATAGTCCATTCATGTTCAACGTTCTCATCCAAAATGCTACCCCGCCTCGGGGCCATAGCGTTACTTCGATGTTCGGCCACCTGGGAGCATTGGGGCTCTTTTTCCTCGCCATTATTGATAGCTCTCCTCTGCCAACATTTGGCGGCCCCGACATCTTGACGGCAATTCTCGCTGGCAGGCAAACCAATCCGTGGTACGAGTATGCGGCTGTTGCAACAGCAGGGTCGGTGATTGGAGCCTACCTCACGTTCAGAATCGCCAGAAAAGCCGGATCGGCTTACTTGCACAGCAAGTTTGGAAGCCGGAAGGTGGATGGCCTGCTCCACTTTTTCCAGAAGTGGGCTACCGGTGCTCTTGTCGCCTCAACGGCGGTACCGTTTCCATTTCCTACAAGCTTGTTTTTCGCTGCGGCAGGCGCTTCGAATTACGGCCCCGGGAAATTTCTGACGGTGGTGACCATTTGCCGGGGTGCACGTTACACACTTGTCGCAATCATCGCCGATCACTATGGCCGCCATTTTATCCGTGTTCTGCGCCATCCGGTCCAATACTGGGGCTGGTTGCTGCTGTTCGCAGCGGTCATCGTCAGCGTGATCCTGGCCGGAATTGTGGTGAATAAACGACTCGCGGCTACAACGACTGCTTGAAGCTGGCACGGTCCGGATGTGAAAGCCTGGACAAGCCAACCCCCGTCTACGTTAACGCCCGTACGATCCGCCCCACAAAGAACGCTTGTTCTTCATCGGCACAATCCTCCGCCCTCACGGTCGCACAGCGCGGGGAACTGTGATGTGCCAATTCCGAGCGTGTGATTCGTGGCACAGACTGAGTTGGCCTGACACGCCAAGTATGACCTAGCTAGGAATTTGTCGGAATTCCCAGGCTGCATTTAGTCATGGGCTGACTTCATTTCGGAGTAGGGGCCAATGCAATCGGGCAGGGATGGCGTTCGTCTCACGCGGCGGCAACTTGTGGCTGCTGGAGCAATGGGCAGCGCGGCCCTCGCTGTTGGCTGCACCGCGCGCAACCGCGGGAGCTGGGATTTCCTCACCGATGCCCAGGCCTTGACGCTGGCCGCGCTCTGCGATCGGATTGTCCCCGCGGATGACTTTCCGAGCGCCTCGCAAGCCGGAGTCGTCACCTACATCGACCGCCAACTTGCCCGGACCTACAGGCGCCATCGGAATACTTACCGCGATGGGCTGGAGCAGGCCGATGCGACAAGCAGAAACCGCTTTGGCCGGGATCTGGCGGCACTGCCCGCACAGCAGCAGGTTGAAATTGTGGGCGCAATCGAACAGCAATATCGCAGGTTCTTCGATCTGGTGCGCAGCCACACTCTTGAGGGCTATTACGGCTCACCACGGCACGGCGGCAATCGCGATGCTGTGAGTTGGCGGATGCTCGGCCTGGCTGAACCGCCCGTTCTTGGGCGCGCGCAGTACGACCTGAGAAAGGGTCCGGCCTCATGAAGCGGGTCAATGCGGTTGTTGTGGGCGCCGGCGCGGCCGGAGGCATTGTAGCCAAGGAGCTGTCGGCAGCGGGCCTGAGCGTTGTCCTGCTGGAGCGGGGCAAGTGGTACACGTCGAATGATTGCCGCAAGGACGACCTGCGGAATCAGCGTACCACGGTGCTAGGCAACGCTTTCGGACCTGAGGATGAAGGGAATCCGCGCATTCTGGTCGATGCCGAGGGCGTGCCGCACATCATGCTTCCCAGCGAAGGCGGCTACCAGAACAACGCCGCCTGTGTGGGCGGCGGGACGCTGAGCTATGGAGCCATGGCTTGGCGCTATCTGCCTCAGGACTTCCGCATGCGCTCAACGTATGGAGCGCCGGCTGGGAGTTCGCTTGAAGATTGGCCCATCTCCTACGATGATCTGGAACCTTCCTACGAGAAGGCCGAATACGAGATCGGCATCTCCGGAGATGATTCGGGCACTCCCTTTCATGGTCCGCGCCGGCGTCCTCTGCCCATGCCGCCGCTCCCGCCCAATCGCGAGTATCAAATCCTCGAGCCGGCAGCCAAACACCTCGGCCTGCATCCCTTTCCCATTCCCATGGCTCGCAACAGCGTACCCTACAACGGCCGCACCCAGTGCATGCGCTGCCGCTGGTGCGTCGGATTTGCCTGCGAAGTGGATGCCAAGAACGGTTCGCAAAATACCGTAATCCCGGTAGCGCTGGCAACGGGAAACTGTGAGTTGCGCACTCAGTGCATGGCCAGGGAAATCCTCACCGACGACCGGGGACGCGCGCGCGGCGTAGCCTACTATGACGCCGCCGGGCGTTTGCAGGAGCAGCCTTCCGATATCGTCGTGATCTCCGCTTGCGCCATCGAGTCAGCCCGCCTGCTCCTGACTTCAAAAAGCCGGCTCTTTCCCAATGGGCTGGGAAATCGCCATGATCAGGTGGGCCGAAATCTGCAAGGTCACCACTACACCGGCGCGATCGGGTTTTTCGACTTCGATACCTACGACGACGTGGGGCCCGGCGCCAGCATCGCCGTGTCCGATTACAACCACGGCACTCTGGGGCTGTGCGGCGGGGGCATGCTGGCCAATGAATTCATCCGTTTGCCGATTCAAATGGTCGATCGGATGCCCGGCGACACACCCCGCTGGGGGCTCGCGCACAAGCAGGCCATGCGCCGATTCTTCAAGCGCAACATCGTCGTTATGGGGCCGACCCAGCAGATTCCCACCAGCGACGCCAGGGTGACACTCGATCCAACGGTGAGAGACAAGTGGGGAATACCGGTAGCGCGCATCTCCGGCAACGTCCATCCCCAGACCTTCGAGATCGGCCTTGTGCAGGCCCAGCGCGCGCAAGCCTGGCTCAAGGAGGCTGGGGCGGTGACCACGCTCATCAACGCGGGAAAGCCCACGACCGTGTCGGCCGGCCAGCACCAGGCCGGCACCTGCCGCATGGGCGACGATCCGCAAGGCTCTGTGGTGAACCGCAACTGCCAGCTTCACGATGTTGACAACGTCTTCGTGATTGATTCGAGCGTGCATGTCACCAACGGCGGCTTCAATCCGGCACTCACCATCATGGCCATCGCCTACTTTGCCTCTGATGCATTGGTCCGCAACTGGAAGGGTACGGGATTTCGTTCATGAAGCCGTCCCTCAAACTTGCGGCAATCGCCGTTGGGTCGGCGGCCTTGCTTGCGGTCGGTGTCACGTTTGGCGCGTCATATTACTACACATCGCAATACGGCCAAGGCTGCGCAAGCTGTCACGAAATGGCCGCCTACGTCAGCGTGGTTCATGCAGCGCCTCATCGCACAGAGGGCTGCATGGATTGCCATGAGGCAGGCCTGGCCACGAAGCTGCGCCACATGCGGATTCACATCTTCGGCGCCATTCCAGAAGGCATCCGGATGCGGGATGTGGACGTGCCAGCGATGACGGCGAGTTGCCGGGCCTGCCACCAGCATGAATACGCAAGCTGGCATGCGGGTCCGCACAGCGCCACGTACAGCCAGATATTCGCTGATCCTGTACAAAACTCCAAACAGATGCTCATAGACGATTGCCTCCGCTGCCATGGCATGTATTTCAACGGATCGATTCGCGACCTGGTGCAGCCTTTGAACACGAAAGGACCCTGGCGAGTGATTCGCCGGGATCTGGCCGATCAGCCGGCGATGCCCTGTATGACCTGCCACCAAATCCACCGCGAAGGCGCGCAGGAGACCAGGCCTGCCTCGCGCATCTCGGTGGCGGGCGTGGCTGTGCCCGCTTCGCTGGCCTTTTACGACCGGCGGGAAAGCCTTCACTTCACCGCAGCGGTGCTTTCCATTCCGCAGCTGTACGACGGTGCCCGCATGGTGACAGTCAGTCAGGACCCGCGGCAGGCGCTCTGCTACCAGTGCCATGCGCCGCGAATGCCTGAAGCGGGCTCCATTGCGGCTGCGAATGCCTGGGGGCCCCAGGTCGGTTCAGGCGACGATCGCACGCCGATGGGCGTGCATGAGGGCCTGAGCTGCATCTCCTGCCACGACGGTCACAACCTGAACACACGAGCCTCGTGCAAGACCTGTCATCCGCAAATGTCCAACTGCGGAATCGATGTGGAGAAGATGGACACGACCTACGCAACCGCAACCAGTGCCCACAACATCCATTGGGTCAAGTGCACTGATTGCCATCAGCACGGTATCCCGAAGGCGAAAGCCCGCGCAGGGGTCAAAGCGAAGCTGCCAACCACTCCCGGTATGAACGGCTGAGAGCCGTCCGTCGCACGTTGTTCATTCTCGCTCATCATGCGCGCTTCGAAGCAATAGCAAGAAATTCCGTATGACACGGGTAAGCAGCCGACCGCGCTAAGATGAATCTTCGATCGGAGGCCGCGATGGAACCGTTTCGCTTTCATATCTTCGTCTGCACGCAGCAAAAGCCGGAAGGCGTTCCCTCCTGTCCGGCCCACGGGTCGTTCGCAGTACTCGAGAGGCTGGATCACGAGATACAGGAACGTGGCCTCGGCATCGATGTACAGCTCACGACCTGCGGCTGCATGGGGCTGTGCGATGAAGGACCCGTGATGGTCGTCTATCCGGAGGGGGTGTGGTACCGGCGTGTGCAACCGTCCGATATACCCGAAGTCGTCGAAATGCATCTGGTTAATGGCAAGCCGGTTGATCGGCTCATCTGGAATGATGCCCCTGCGATGAAGGCCATGTCGATCGAGCACGGCGAGAAGTTCCGTGACGCAATGGCCGCCCGCGAGAAGGCGGGAACGCTGCCTGATCGTTTGAATGAGATGATCCGCGGCTACATGCCTAGCCGTTGTATTCTCACGGCGCTTGAACTCGACATCTTTAGCGCCGTCGGTGAAGGAGCGAATGCTGAACAGATCGGGAGGCGGATCCAGGCGAATGCCCGCGGTGTCAGCATACTGCTGAACGCGCTCGTCGCCCTCGGACTGCTCTCGAAGAGCGGCGATGAATACAGGAACACACCCGAGTCTGCGCGCTTCTTTGTTGAGGGATCCAAGGACAACCACCGCAATGGTCTGCTGCACACAGCCAACATCTGGCATCGCTGGAGCACTCTTACCGAGGCGGTGCGCCAGGGCACGCATGTTCCGATCGATCGCGGCAACGCCCCCGAATGGACAGCCAACTTCATTGCCGGCATGCAGCGCAACTCCAGGGACCACGCCCCAATTGTCGTGAAAGCCTTGGGCACTGACGGCGTTCGCCGCATTCTCGATCTGGGCGGTGGCTCTGGCGCCTATTCCATCGCGTTCGCAAAGGCATCTCTTGATATTCAGTGCGAGATACTCGATCTCCCGGAGGTTCTGCCGCTCACAGCGGAATATGTCAACAAGGCCGGCATCTCAAAACAGATCCGCCTTCGCGCTGGAAACATGCTCCACTGCGATTTCGGCTCCGGCTATGACATCGTCATGCTGAACGCAATCTGCCACATGTTTTCAGAGGAGCAGAACGTGGACATCTTCCGGCGTGCCCGTCAGGCACTCGCGCCGCACGGCCGCCTGGTCGTGCAGGACTTTATTCTCATTTCCGACAAGACTGGGCCACAACATGCGGCACTGTTCTCAGTGAACATGCTCGTCGGTACCGAAGCCGGCGCCAGTTACAGCGAGCTGGAATACACCCGCTGGATGAAAGCGGCGGGGCTCACAGAGGTACACCGGATCAAGCTGCCTGGGCCTAGCGACCTGATTGTGGGCCGGGTGTGAGTTGCCGCTCGCGCTGGCGCAGAAAACGAATCATCGTCTCAATGATCTGCCTGGCGAAATCCGTAATAGTTGCTCTAAGAGGAACTGGAATGAAAGGAGCCTTGAATGGCACGAGGCAGGAAGCAGACACCGGAGCAGATTGTAGGATTGCTGCGGGCTAATCGAAGTGGGTACGGCGAACGGTAAGGCGGCGGCCTACGCGCCCTAGTTCGCGTAGGACCCAGAATCAACCAGGCCGGTACGGCTTCGCCGAGGGCCTCTGTGAGTTGTTGACAAAGACTTCACGCCGGGCCTATTGTGTGTGGGTTTCCAGGAAAGAAAGGTAGGAAGGCGAAATGGTTGCCTATTTTCAGCTTCAGCCCGCGGAGTCGGAGCTCCAGAAGTTGGCCGAGCAGTATTGGCAGAGGTCCGGCGAGAAAGAGCATGAGCTTGAAAAGGCAGCGTTCGAAGCCGGGGAAGCGATTCGCAGTGGGGACTATTCGCTGGCCAATTTGGAGGCGATCGTGCGCTGGAGGTCGGAGCGCGCGGTACAGTATTTGATCGGCAACAGCGACGCGCAGGTCCGGCGCGTCCTGGCCGTCGCAGCCGCGCCCGACTCGGCCACTGAAGCTGCCGTGAAGGCTTTGCTCGAACTGCACGGCGTAGATATCTCCGTGGCGTCGGCGATTCTGGCCGCGATCTACCCTGAGCGGTACACGGTGCTGGACTACCGTGTTCTGGAAGCGGTGGGGTACGCCCGGCACGACGTGCATTTCTATGAGGAGTATCTGGCCTTTTGCAAGCGCCTGGCCGACAGCAACATCGTCAAGCCGCAGAGCGAACTCCCTGGTCCCACACCGCTGCGCACGCTCGATCGCGCGTTGTGGGAATGGTCGCGCAGCCACGGCGAGTAGCAGAGGGCTAGGAACGCGCGCCGCACGCTTGAACGCGACCTGAAACAGGGCGAGATCCATCGCGAGTTGGAACTGGCGCGCCGCATCCAGCTTTCGCTTCTGCCTGAAGCCTTCCCCGAGTCTGCCAACTTCCGCATCACGGCCCGATACGTTCCGGTGACCTAGGTTGCCGGCGATCTCTATAACTTCCTTGTCGCCGGCGACCGGCAAGCGGGGCTGTTGATCGCCGACCTGCCGGTAGCAGTCCGTTGGTCGACCCGGTGACGCAACCGATCTCAATTCACGGGGCACCCTGTTCTGCAGAGGAGAATGGCTTGTTAAGCCGTCGCTTCCGGCCTTGTCCTACTCAAGGATGGGTCGTGCACCTCGATTGCGGAAAGCGCCTCCGGACCCCTGCACGTCCGCCTTGATGCGACAGAATTGACCGTAGGGCGCATTCAGGCTCCGCGGGAAATCGAGAGGGAACGATGTCGATTACACAGCCGAAGGCCAGAACCCTTAGAATTGCTTTGATCTTCGGCTGCAGACACAGGTTCGGTCTTGCGAATCTGCTCACATGCTGCCTAATCTTGAAGGTTCAGAGCTAAATGGAGATTCCTTTAAGGAGTATTCTTATGTCCGCAAAGCGAATTGGAATTCTCACGGGAGGCGGCGACGTCCCGGGCCTGAATTCGGTTATCAAGTCGGTCGTTTACCGGGGAACCGAAATCGGGTACGAGGTCGTTGGCATCCGCCGCGGCTGGGAAGGATTGACGCACGTCGATCTGAAAGATCCGGCCAGCCGGTCGCGGTATATCCTGCCGCTCAACCGCGAGAACACTCGCACGATCGATCGCACAGGCGGCACCTATCTGCATAGCTCCCGCACCAATCCCACCAAGATGCAAGAGCTGCCGCCGGTGCTCGCTGGGCAACAGTTTCCGAGTAAACAATCCACCAAGAATGGCGTAACCAGCACGCTCTACGACGTGACACCGGCGGTGCTGAAGAATATCGAGACGCTGGGGCTCGAATACGTGGTGGCAATCGGCGGCGATGACACCCTCAGCTATGCCGCCGAACTTGACCGGCAGGGCGTGCGGGTGATCGCGGTGCCGAAGACCATGGATAACGACGTTCGCAACACCGAGTATTGCATAGGCTTTTCAACCGCCATCACGCGTGCCATGGACGCCATTGAGCGGCAGCGGACGACGGTCGGTTCGCACGAACGCATCGGCATCTTTCGGGTGTTCGGACGCGACGCCGGCTACACCGCTCTCTACACCGCATATGTGACATCCTTGCGCTGCTGCATTCCCGAGTACAAGGTGAATTTGCAGCACCTGATCGAGATCCTGGCCGCCGACAAGCACAACAATCCCAGCAACTATTCGCTGGTGATTCTTTCTGAAGGTGCGGAGTGGGAGGGCTACACGGTAAAGGAATATGGCCCAGCCGATGCCTTTGGCCATCGCAAGAAGATGAGCGTGGCGGAGGACCTGAGCAACGAGATCAAAGCTGCCACCGGCGAAGAGACAGTCGTCAGTGACCTGACGTACGATCTGCGCTCCGGCAGTCCGGACTTCATCGACCGCATGGTGGCCATCACCTTCGCGGGAATGGCGATGGACGCCGTAAGAGAAGGAAAGACCGGCCTGATGACGGCGATCAGCAGTGGCTGCTACGCGATGGTGCCGATCCCTGATCCGAAACTCGGGCCGCGCAAAGTGGAAGTCGCGACCATGTACAACACAGAGCGCTACCGGCCGACTTACGATCGCAAGCTGGGCCTGCCGATTTTTCTGACGCGGGGCTAATGCGGAGGAAGCTGGACGTAATCCTCGCTTGGGGATAACAGGCCTTTGCATGAACTGAGGTGCTCGTTGGGCGCCTCACAGTGGCTGAATTGGCCAACTCCTAGTTTGTCGCCTTCCATGTAAGTCATCTGTCAAGCGAAAAGCACGAGATTCCTGGGCGCGCTCAAGAGAGCGCGCATTCGGTCTGATCAGGTCAGCAGATAAGTGGAACACAATTGTCCGCGCTCTATCCGTTGCGATGCTTGAAGGGCAGGTACACTCCATGGCGCTGATATCAAGGAGACATGGGGCGAGCATAGGCGAAGATATGGCGAAAGTATAACTGTCTGTCCGGCTCCGATGGGGACTCCAACATGCACCAGAACATGCACCGGCAGCCAGAAGGCCATCTGAGTCTTCCTTTCAGATGGCCTCTAAAGTCCATTTTATCTTTGATTTGAATGGTGCGCCCGGAGAGATTCGAACTCCCGACCTACTGATTCGTAGTCAGTCGCTCTATCCAGCTGAGCTACGGGCGCACACGCGCGGGCTTCTGGACGAAGCCCATGGGACGAACCTTTGTCAGAGTATCAAGGCCAGAGAGGCAGTGCAAGGCCAGAGCGGCTGCGAAAAATTCGACCGGCGGCGCAACGGGTCTAGGCCGTTGGCGGTAGCGCGGCGAGCGGCGCGGGCTCGGGGAAAAGCGGCTCCTCCTCGGCGATGTCGAGACCTGCTTCGCGGACGAGCTTGGTGACTGCGGCGGAATTGAGGCGCGTAGCGTCGTATTCGATGCGGAGCGTGCGCGCGGCGCGATCGAAGCTAAGCTGCCGAATGCCGTAAACGTCTCGCGCGTGAGCCAGAGCAATTGCGACCTGCTCCGTCGGCGGCGTGGCATAGCGATAGACGATGTCCACCGTGGTCACATCGACAGAATAACAGCTAGTAATCGCTTCTAACCATGGCGAGCACTGGGCCTCTTTCGCTCTCGTTCACCAACTCGGCTTGGTTCGGTCCGGTCAGTGTCGGACGCAAAGAAACAGGAGGGTCGGACAGGCTACCCGGAGGATGGGCGCGCCGATGACTGATCTGAAAGGTGAGCACCCTGCCATCGAAGTGAACGCGCAGCATCGGCTCAGGAAGGCCTGGAGTTGCGGTCCAGGGGTCATTCACCGTTTTGCGCACTTGAAAATAGAAGAGCACCGCTCCCGACAAGCCGCCACCCTCGTCGGTCACAACGAGCGTTGCGCCAGGAAGACCTCCGATTTGCCCACGCCAAACGCCCGTGACCGTCGGAAAACCAGAGGCTTCGGGCTGCTGGGGTTGAGCGCTCGGCGAGTTTACGGGAATGCCGACGAGCAAAAGAGCGGCGGCTATCGGAACGATGCGCAGTCTCATGTTGAGTTCCTTCGGGATACGGACTCGAGCCTGCTTCATTAAATCACTGTTGATATCAGTAGAAATAGAGCGCCGTCCGGCGCTCAAAGGCTCTTGAGGTAGGAAACAATCTCGGGGCTGGTCCACTCCTGGGGTCCGACGAACTTGCGGCGGATGATTCCCTGGCGGTCAATGACATAGGTTTCCGGCCACATATCCGTTTGATAGAGCTTCGCGGCCGACTGGGTGGGGTCGCGCACGGTGATGAGATCGACATGATGGCGGACGATGAAGCTCGAGTAGGCGGCGGGATCGTCGTCGATGCTGATGGCGAGAATGACCAGATTGGGCTGCTCATGGTGAAGCGTGAGGAGAGTTGGCAACTCCTCGAGGCACGGCATGCACCAGGAAGCCCAGAAGTTGACCAGGACGACATGCCCGCGGTAGCTGGCAAGATGAACAGTGGATGTGCCGTCAGAGACGGTGAAGTCGGGCGCGGCCTTGCCGGTTTGCGCGGGATGCGAACCGCGATTGCACGCGGGCAGAAGGGCTAAGGCAAACAAGAGCGCCAGGATGAGGCAACGAGGAAACCGCACATCCTTATAATACGGAGCGAGAGGGCGGGAAGAAAACGGTGCGGCACGATGAGCAAGGATGAGCCGAAGCGGATTAGGAGTGGCAGCTGGACGCCGGTATTGGGCCTGGCCGATCCGGCCGAGGGTTCAGCTCCCGCGGCGGACTGGCGCGACTGGGCAGGCAAGACCGCTCCCGGAACTGTCTTCGACCAGCCGGAGCCGGAGACGCTGATCGAGCTGACGGTGATTGTTCCGGCGCGGAACGAGGAAGATTGCCTCGGTGAGTGCCTGCAGTCGCTGGTGAGCCAGTCGGAGGATATCTTTGCGCTGGGCCACGACTGGGAATTAATCGTGGTGGATGATCACTCGACCGACCGGACGGCCGAGATCGCGCGCGGATTCTCCGGTGTCACGCTGCTCGCGGCAGGCAAACTGGAGCCGGGCTGGACGGGAAAGGCCAACGCAGTTTGGACGGCGGCGCGGCGCGCGCGGGGCCGCTGGCTGCTATTTACCGATGCGGACACGGTGCACGAACCCGGCGACCTTCGCCGAGCGTTGCACGAGGCCGAGCGGTACAAAGTGGGCATGTTGAGCTACTCTCCGCGGCAAGTTGTGCGCGGGCTGGCGCAGCGGTCGCTCATGCCGCTCGTTTTTTGTGAGTTGGCGCTGGCGTATCCGCCGGCCAAGGTCTCTGATCCAGCACAGCGCATCGCCGCGGCCAATGGCCAGTTCCTGCTGGTAGAGCGGGAGGCTTACCGGCGGCTGGGAGGACACCCCAGCGTGGCCGGCAAGGTACTGGAAGACGTAGAACTCGCTTTCCTGGCCAAGCGGCGCAAAGTAGGCCTGCGCTTCCGCTATGCCGACGACGCCGTCTCCGCGCGCATGTATCGCAGCACGGCAGCGATGATCGAGGGCTGGACCAAGAACCTGAAGCTGCTCTTCGACAATGCGCTCCTGCTGGCGGTCTTCAGGGCCCTGGATATTGCGCTGCTCTTCGGGCTGCCAATCCTGGCCTACGAACTGTGGAACGCGCGATTGGGTGCGCACGGGCTCGAGTGGCTTGGTGCAGGATGGGTCCTGGCATTGCTGTGGCTGCGCACGCTCTTCCGGTTCTATACGCGGGTTGCAAAGTCGAACTTTCCTTTCCTGGATTGCGCGCTGGCGCCCCTGGGTCTGCCGCTGTTTGTGACCCTGCTCTATCGAAGCTGGTTTCAACACCGCATCCTCAAGCGCGTAAGCTGGAAGGGGCGGAGTTACGCCTCGTAGGAAACAGGGCCAGCGAGGACTTTCGAGCGGATCGTGAACCGAGGGCGGAATTTTCGATCCTGCGCAAATTCATCTTGGCTCTGTGAAACCTTTGCTAACCTCTGGAATCTCTTAAATGAGGGCAGGAATGATCTTTTTAACGCGGCGGGCGACGTTTTCCGCATCACATTTCTACTGGAATGAGTCCTGGCCTGCAGAGAAAAATGAGCGTGTCTTCGGGCGCTGTGCGAATCGCAACGGGCACGGGCACAATTACACGCTGGAAGTGACCGTGGCAGGCGAGCCGGACCCCGTGACCGGCTTCGTCGTCGATCTGAAGTGGCTCAAGGGCGTGATGGAAAGTGAGGTACTGGCTGCTTACGACCACAAGCACCTGAATCTCGATGCACCGGAGTTCAAGCATGCCATTCCGACTACGGAAAACATCGCCATTGCTGCATGGAAGAGGCTTGAACCGGCGGTGACGGCGGCGGGCGGAGCGCGGCTGAGCCGCATTCGCGTTTATGAGACGCCAGAGATTTTTGCCGAGTATCGGGGCCCCCACGAACAGGTCTCCTTTCGTGGGGTGAAGGACAGAGGTGAGGCGTGAAAGCTTATTTCGGCCGCCGCTATTTGCTCAGCGCCAGCCACCGGCTGCACACGCCGGCGCTTACGGCCGAGCAAAATCGCGCGGTGTACGGAAAGTGCAACAACGAACACGGCCATGGCCACAATTATTTCGTTGAGATTCTTGTGGGCGGAGCGGTAGACGCGGAGACAGGAATGGTGGTGGATCTGATGGCGCTCGATGAAACGGTGCGTGCGCGAGTGCTGGATCGATTCGACCACACCAACTTGAATCTCGATCCGCTGTTTACTGATTGCGTGCCAACGACGGAGAATTTTTGTAAGACGATCTTCAGTTTGTTGCACGACACTCTCCCGGCGGGAGAGCTGGAGCATGTCCGCGTGGAAGAGACGGAAAATAATTTCTTTGAGTGTTCGGCGAGAGGATAAGAAACAATGGCGCATCCAATTGCAGTGAGTAGACCTGTTCGCAGGGCAATTGAGGCAAGCGATGGGCTGAGCAGCTTCAGCACGCAGGAGATGTATCGCGAGATTCTGGGCCGCTTGGGCGAGGATCCGGACCGTGACGGCTTGCGTTCGACGCCCGAGCGTGTTGAAAGGTCGCTGGCCTTCCTCACTAAGGGCTACGACCAGGACCCGGCGCGGATTTTGCGCGGAGCAATGTTTGAGGTGGACTACGACGAGATGGTTATCGTCAAGGACATCGAGATCTTTTCGCTCTGCGAGCACCACATGCTGCCCTTCTTCGGCAAGGTACACGTGGCCTACATTCCCAAAGGCAAGGTCATCGGCCTGAGCAAGATTCCCCGTCTCGTGGAGGTCTTTGCGCGGCGCCTGCAGGTGCAGGAGCGCCTGACGCGCCAAATCGCCGACTCCATTCAGGAAGCCATCGCCCCCCAGGGCGTGGGCGTAGTGATTGAAGCGCGGCACCTTTGCATGATGATGCGTGGCATCGAAAAGCAGCACTCGTCCACGGTGACCAGCGCCATGGTGGGCTGCTTCCGGCAGAAGGAGACGCGCGCGGAGTTCCTCTCGCTGGCGCGCCAGCCGGGAACGGGAATCGTCTGAAGCGATTCGAGCGCTGGCCAGCGGCAGCATCAGAACCGGAATCCAGCTCCAAAGCCCACGAGCATGGTTGGCTTCGTCTGTTCCGGAATTGGAACCCGCTGACCGAGGTCAATCACGGTTTTTGGAAGATAGAAGATCGTCGCATTGCCGGCCTCGAATCGTAGAATCGTGTGGCGTGTCGGATAAGCCTCAATCACACCACCGGTATCGAGCGCAAGGTTCGTGAACATGCCGACGTCTGCCTCAATTTTCGAATATCGGTCCCGCGCGTGTCCAAAACCGTATCGGACGAGGTCGAGCTGGCGCTCTGTTTCGCCAAAAGTGATGATTCCGGGGCGTGCCTTGACGAAGTAGCCGAAATGCCCGCTGCGAAAACCGAATTTGACGCCGCTCAACGCTTCAAAGGCGCGCCCGCCGGATTGGTAATCGATCCACTCGGTAAAGCCGGGATTTCTTCCCGAGTGCATCACGGCCGTGTCCCAGGAGACGTGCTTGCTGAAGTTCCAGGAGGCCCACAGGCCCCACTGCGGGTATGCACTCAGGAATTGAAACGCGGGCTGAATGCGAGGCTGCAGCGCGAAGGTGACTCCCGTATCCCAATTCTGTCTTGCAGGAGCGCGATCCGGAGTTGCGGTTTCAAGGCGCCCAAAACTGCGGGTGATACCGAGGCGCAGGTCGGCATGCTGCAGAATGCCGCCGTCCCGTAATTGCATGACGGCTCCGTCTCTATACCGCGAAAAAATCTGATCGAATTCCGCAATCTCCAGGTGACCGGCGTCAAGCCGGAAAGCGTAGCGCGGGCTCTTGTGGTACTCAACAACCCCGCCGTACTCCATCGCGAAATCGGTCAGGCGTGAACAGTTTTCGGTATAGCCGCTCGTGGTGTTTCCGCTGTAACTGGAAACTGCGCAACTGAAGCTCGCGACTCCTGCCTGGAACTTTCCGTAAAACCCCCAACGCTGGCCCCGCCAGCCGGACTTTATGCCACCCAGGGCGAGCGCCTCATGGCCCGAGTCGAAACCGTCGGTCCGAACAAAGTCCGAGATCGGTTGAAACGTTCCTTCCAGCGCCAGGCTACGGGAGAGGTTGCGTGTATAGGTAAATGACGGAATCGGAACATACACGGAGTGGACCGTCACCGGATTGCACGCAGGACCGTTCCCAATCGCCTCGCAATCAATCCAGCCGAAGGTTTGAAGCGTAGCGCCAACGGTGAATTCGTTTGCCGCGAACTGCTGCGACGGCGCGGCGATGGGCAGGAGCAGCAAAAACGGGAAAATCCAAAGATGAATCCAGAAAAACTGGAACGACCGAGGGACCGACTTCACGTGCGTCTCCTCCTTGCACGATTCAACGAGCTGATCGAAAGCTGCTGGATGGAGTACTGCCAGTGTAGACGATTGGTCGAACGTTCGGTAGTCGACTTGAGGTGTGTTTTATGGGCCAGCGCAGCAGTCGGATAGGCGAGCGCGGGTTCCATTGCGACCGGGTACGAGTTTCAAACCCCTTGCGCAAATGGCATCGTCAGATACTTTCCCCGCAGGGTATTCGCGGCTGTGAGCGCTTGATTGAATCTTCTCCTGCTCGTCTCGCCAATGCGCGTCAAGAGCGTGCCATCTCGCTCCGAGTTCAGCAGTTCCCGCGCAACCTCCTCCAATTGCTGCCAGTCGTGCCAGTCGCCGATGAGGCGCTGCACGTTTCCCAGCGTCTCCACCAGGCCGGGATCGGCGTCGGCTGAAAGCTGCAGGATGTAGCGGAGCTCCTTCACCTTCAGGCGGAAGGCGTGGATGTTCTCAGCGTTGAACGGTGGCCATTCACCAAGCTCGCGGACAACTTTGATCGCCGCGGAGTGGACCCCCTCATGCGAGTGGGCGGGCAATCCGCTGAGGGATGCAGCTTCTTTCTCGGGAGCCAGAGCGGTTCGAATGAACCTGGAGTACTGTTTCAGGTTTTCCCGCGCCGTGTCGCGCCGGCGGCCGAGCACGCGCCGCAACTCCACGGCATTTTGATGCCGCGCAATTTGCAGGTGCTCGAGCAGGCGGGTGAGGGAATCGTCGGCTGAGCTGCGCACCAGCTTGCGTGCGTTGACGATCATCACATCCACTTCGCGCACGCCGCCTGCCGCCTTGCGTATCGGTTCAATCGATTTGAGGACGCGCCGCGATTCTTTGCCCTCCACCTGCGCCAGCACGGAGACAATCGCCTCAACCCTTCGCGTTGTCGTGCGCAGCTTGTGAACCTCCTCAGGTGGGGGATCCCTGGGCAAGCTCTTGAGCGTCCTGCTGAGCTCCCGCACCGCCTTGCGCGCACGTTCCAGTTCGTCTGCCATCTCTCTTTAGCTTGGGGCGTTACAGGCTGGGTTGGCAAGCGAACCTTCGACGGCTAAAGTGATGATGTGAACGGGCTTCTTGTGATCGACAAGCCGGGCGGGATGACCAGCCACGATGTGGTGAACCGGCTGCGAAGGATCACCGGGGAGCAATCAATTGGCCACCTCGGCAC
>JBEKAJ010000020.1:0-21071 GCA_050018295.1 Occallatibacter sp.
GCCAAGCGCATCGAGTTCCGCTGCCCCGATGCCTCCACCAATCCTTACCTTTGCTTCGCGGCGCTGCTCATGGCCGGTCTCGACGGCATCAAGAACAAGATCGATCCCGGCCAGCCACTGGACAAGGATCTCTACGAGCTCGAGCCTTCAGAGGCCAAGAAGATCAAGAGCACGCCCGGCTCGCTGGGCGAAGTTCTCACGGCCCTCGAAAAGGACCACGAATTCCTGCTCGAAGGCGGCGTCTTCACCCAGGACCTGATCGAAACATGGATCAGCTACAAGCGCGAAAAGGAGCTGGCTCCCGTCAACCTGCGCCCGGTGCCGTACGAGTTCTTCCTTTATTACGATCTGTGAGAAGTTCCCAGACCCCTGCGTTGTTTCGAACGGCCAGCATCACCCGATGCTGGCCGTTTTGATTCCTGCCTCAATTTCCTCGGTCAGAGCATCGGCCGCGTCGATGCAGTCTTTGCGGCTCACGTCGCGATGCGTCACCACTCGGATCGCGTCCGGCCCGAACGCACCCACCAGAACTCCGCGCACCTTGAGCCGCGCCGCCAATTTGCCCGCGCCCTTCCCTGCCGCCAGCCGGAAGACCACGATATTCGTCTCCACCGTCGCGAGATCGATTGCGACGCCTTCGGTGTGCGTCAGCGCTTCAGCCAGCAACCGCGCATTCGCGTGATCCTCGGCGAGCCGCTTCGGCCCTTCTTCGAGCGCAATCAATCCCGCCGCGGCCAGCACACCCGCCTGCCTCATGCCGCCGCCTAATGCTTTCCGGTAAACACGCGCCCGAGCGATCAATGCCGCCGAACCCACCAGCATCGATCCCACCGGCGCGCCCAATCCCTTCGACAAACAGAACATTACCGTGTCGAACCCTCGCGTGAGCGCCTTCACGTCCACGTCCAGCGCTACCGCCGCGTTAAAGATGCGCGCGCCATCGAGGTGCAGCGGGAGCTTGTGCGCTTTGGCGCCAGCAACAATCTCGTCCAAAACTTGAACGTCGGAGACGCGCCCCCCGGCAAGGTTCGCGGTGTTCTCAATCTCGATCAGTCCCGTCGCCGCGCGGAACCCTCCATACGGGCTGATCACAGGCTCGATGTGCTTCCACGTCAGAATTCCGCCCTCGGCCGGCACAGCGCGGATCAGGCATCCGGAAAACACCGCCGTCGTCGCCATCTCGAAGTCCAGAATGTGCGCGCGCGACTCGGCAATCACTTCGTGGCCGGGCTGTGTCAGCGTGCGAATCGCGATCTGGTTGCCCATGGTGCCCGTGGGCACAAACAGCGCCGCCTCGCGGCCAAACATCTCCGCCGCGCGCCGCTCCAGCAGATTGACTGTTGGGTCCTCGCCGTACACGTCGTCGCCGACCTCGGCCGCCGCCATCGCCGCGCGCATCTCAAGCGTAGGCTTGGTTACGGTGTCGGAACGTAGATCAATGATTCCGGGCAATCCCCTCTGCCTTTCTTTTTCAAGCTGGCCGGCCAGTCCACTGTCCATCAATGGCCGCTCTTATCTGTTCCCTGTTCCCTGTTCCCTGCTTCTACGGAATCTCCTTCATCGGCAGCTCCATCACCGGCGTCCTCTTCCCATCCTTCTCTGCATAAGCCCACAGCCCGTGAAAGTTCGCGCGGATTCCCGGCTGCGCCTTCAGGAACGCGCTCATCACCGAGGTTGCTTCTGTCCGCAACGCCGCCGGATCGGTCACACCCACTGACTCATAGACCACGCCGAGATCGGGCTCGTGCAGCGAGGCGTCGAGTCCCACAGCCTCAATCTTCCACGTGCGGTCGCCATCCGGAAGCGACATTGGAAGCTGGTTTTGCGGAGGCGTGATCAGCGACTGCTCCTTCCGCAGCTTGTCCAGATTCGGCGACGTCAAAAAGTCGACCGGCAGCAGGAGGTAGCGCGCCGCGTCATAGCTGAACCACGCGCTCCACGGATCGTTCGCAGTCAACTCGCGCGCGCGCACCCAGTACCACACGCCGTCATGTCCGTCGAAGACTCCAGGCCGCACCGTCAGTCCGGCGAGCTTCCACGCGGTTGCGGCGCCATCCCACGCCAGAACCAGCCCCATCTGGCCGGCCAGCGGCGTGCCCACAGCATCGGCCAGCACCACCGCGTACCGCCCCGGCGGCAGTGCTGTCATATTGATGGTCACCGTCAGGGAACCCGTCGCATTGGAGCAGAAGAATTGCGTGTCGGCCGTCGCGGTCTGGTCGCTTGCATCTAGCAGGTACACATCCCTCAACTGGAAATGCCCGCCCTTCACCAGCGGCGCAGCCTGTTCCACCGTGGCGTGAATGCCATTCCACTCCGAGGCCTCCTGTGGCAGCAGGTTGGCCTGCAGCGCGTTGAAATCCTGCGCCAGAACGGCGTTTGCCGTCCGGCCTGCAGCCGCTGCCAGCGCATCGCGGTCCAGCGAGCCCAATTCGGCCTGCGCGGTGCAGCTCGCCGCCCGGCTTGCCAGCGGCGCCAACAGCAAGGCAGATGCCACGACAGCAGTTTTCCAGTTTCTGTAAGGCGACCCCGCAACCCCTGAGTGACTTTTCACCCAAGAAAAAGCCACCTTGAACGGCGCTGGAAATGCCGCGTATGAACGGTAAAACTGCTCGAAAACCCTCCATCCGATGCGCATTCCCGCCAAAATCCTCTCTGCCTAAAGATTCCTCGTCGAGCAATCTTTCGAGCGTCCATCGGCCACTGCTAGTCTAGTACAGTGGAGCAGCAGTGGATTGCCCCGGCCCCGAACGCAAGCGCCGCGGCCCTGCGTGTTGTCGAACAGCAGCGATCTGTTACTCAATAGACTCGAAGGAGGCGATTCCGATGCGTTCACAGCCATCACTGCAAGCGGAATCTTCGCGCCGTTCCTTCCTACTAATGCGATCGGCCAGTCGCGCCCGCGGACCAGCCGCCTCCGCCGCCTTTTGCGCGGCTCTGTTCTTCCTGTCCGGCGCGCTCCTCGCCGCTCAAACCAGTCCAGCGCCCGCTCCGGCTGCACCTGCACACAAATCCGTTCATACCCACAAGAAACCCGCCGCCGCCGTGCCTGCGCCCCAGCCGGCTCCTCAGCCTGCGCCGGTCCTGCCCCCAGCCCCGAATTGGCCCGCCAACGATCTTCCCGCCGCTGCATCGGTGGTCTTTGACAGCCGCGGCCTGTTGATCGTCGCGTCGAATTCCAGCCTGGCGCAGATTCTGAAGGAAGTTGCCATCGACACAGGCGCCAAGGTGGAAGGAATGGGCGCAGATCAGCGGATCTTCGGCACCTATGGACCGGGACCCGCACGCGACGTGCTCTCACAGCTCCTCGATGGCTCCGGGTACAACGTCCTGATGGTTGGCGACCGCGGCGCGGGCACGCCGCGCAGGATTGTGCTGACCATCCCCCCTGGAAGCACCATGCAGGCCACAGCCAACAAAACTCCGACGCCGCCCAGCAATGCCGACACGGACTCGGACCAATCGGCTTCCGAATCCGATGCTGAGCAGGAGCAGCCGCAGCCGGCTCCGAACAGCGCCGCCCCTCCCGTTCCCGTGCGCACCCCGCAGCAGATGATCCAGGAGCGGAATCGCCAGCTACAGCAGATGCAAAATGGTCAGCAGAATCCGCAAAACTGACGCAGAGCCAACCGAGCGGGCGTTGGGCGCCGTGCGAATCGTTGCGAGTTGATCGCTAAGAGCTGGTTCTTACGAGATGCGCGCGGCTTCGGTTTGCGCCTTCACTGGCGCCGGCTTCTTCCGCGGCCGCATAAGCACAAAGCCCGCGCGCAGGACGGCATAGGCGGCGAGAATTCCAAAGGCCATCGCGCCAAGTGAGGCGCAGATCAACATTGCCAAGTTCAAAATGTCCGCCATTCCAAACCGCCTCGGGCCGCCTTGGGGATTATCGGGATTGCTTGCCTCAAGGTGTGCGGCCCCGCTCTGAAAGAATCTTCTTCGGCCGCGCAATCATCTATGCGATTGTCGCAGAAGATTTGCCGCGTTGACCCTCATTTCTGTTGGCAAATAGAATACCTCTAGAGCATTGTTCTTTGGCGACCTGCCGACAATACTCGAAACACGAAAGTACCCGCCGTCTTTGAAGAACCCATCAATGCCCATCACTCACATCTCGGTGCGGGGGGCGCGCCAGCACAACCTGCGCGACATCAATGTGCGCATTCCCCGCAATGCCCTCACCGTGGTCACCGGTCTCTCCGGCTCGGGCAAGAGCTCGCTCGCCTTCGACACCATCTACGCCGAGGGCCAGCGCCGTTACGTCGAGACACTCTCCGCCTACGCGCGGCAGTTTCTCGACCAGATCGAGCGCCCCGATGTGGACTCCATCGAGGGCCTCAGTCCCGCCATCTCTATCGAGCAAAAGACAACCAGTCGGAGCCCCCGCTCAACTGTCGGGACCATCACCGAGATCTACGACTACCTCCGCCTTCTCTACGCCTCGGTAGGCACGCCCCACTGCCCCAACTGCGGCCGACCCATCGCCCGCCAAACCGCCGACCAGATCGTTCAGCGCATCCTCGAGCTGGGGCGCGGCGAGCGTGCCACCGTGATGGCTCCCATCGTTCGAGGCCGAAAAGGTGAGTTTAAGGATTTGCTGGATCATCTTGATCAGCAAGGGTTTCGCGCACGCGTCGACGGCGAGGTCACCGACCTCTCCGAGCCGCTTTCGCTCGACCGCCGCAAGAATCACACCATTGAAGCCATCGTCGACCGCGTGCTGCTCAGGCCCGACGGTGTGGGTGCCCTAGGTCCGGGGTCCCCACGGACAGGTCTTGGTCCGCGGGGTGGAGATCCCTCGCATTCGGGGACCTGGGAGGGAAGTAAAACCGGATCCCAGCCGAACAAGCCCTCCACGGGAAAACGTCTCGAGCAGGCCGTCGCCAAGGCTCTCCAACTCGCCAACGGCCTTGTCCTGGTCGGCTTCAGTGCCGGCAGCGAGCAGTTGTTCTCCTCCTCCATGGCCTGCCCGGACTGCGGCCTCGACGTGCCCAAGCTAGAGCCGCGCAGCTTTTCCTTCAACTCGACCTTCGGCGCCTGTCCCAACTGCCATGGCCTCGGCTCCCTTTACGACTTCGACCCCGCCAAGGTCATCACCGACTGGTCCAAACCGCTGCTCGACGGCGGCCTCGGTCCCGGCTCCTCGTCACAGTACCTCATCAAGCTCATCCAACTCGCCGCCGACCGCTACAAGATCGACCTCAAAGTCCCCTTCGAAGATCTGCCACCAAAACAGCAGCACATTCTCGTCTACGGTCCGCCCAAAGGCGAAGCGCCGCGTACGGGCTTTCACGGCATCCTCGCGTACCTGCGCGACAACGCGGAAGAAGCGCGCAGCGACAGCTATCGCGAGTACATGATGAGCTTCATGTCGGCCGCGCCCTGCCCTGTCTGCCGCGGCAAGCGCCTCCGCCCTGAGTCGCTCGCCGTCAAAGTCGGTGGCCTCTCCATCGCCGACTTCACCGCCCTGCCGCTCAACCGCGCGCTCTCAGCAGCCATCAATCTCAAATTCACTGAGCGCGAAGCGCTGGTCGCCGAGCGCATTCGCCGCGAGATTGCCGAGCGCCTCGAATTCCTCTGCGCCGTCGGCCTCAACTATCTTTCGCTCGACCGCAGCGCCGCCACGCTTTCCGGCGGCGAGGGGCAGCGCATTCGCCTGGCAACGCAGATCGGCTCCCGCCTGCGCGGCGTCCTCTACGTCCTCGACGAGCCCTCCATCGGCCTGCATCAGCGCGACAACAACCGCCTCATCCAGGCTCTCGAAAAACTCCGCGACCTGGGCAACACGGTTCTCGTCGTCGAGCACGACGAAGAAACCATCCGCCACGCCGATTTTGTTCTTGATCTTGGACCAGGAGCTGGGCGCTTAGGAGGTAACGTCGTCGCCGAAGGCACGCCCGCCCAGATCATGGCCTCGCCCGCTTCGCTCACGGGGCGCTATCTGAGCGGCGTCGAGACCATGCTGCAGCGCGCCAAGCCGCGGCCCCTCACCGGCAAGTGGCTCTCCGTCACCGGCGCGCGCGAGCACAACCTGCACGACCTCAATCTCCGGATTCCGCTCAGCCTTATGACCGTCGTTACCGGCGTCAGCGGCAGCGGCAAAAGCACCTTAGTCAACGATATTTTCTACCGCTCGCTCGCTAAATCCATCTATGGCTCGCGCGAGGAACCCGGGGCGCACGACGACCTCACCGGCGTGGAGCAGATCGACAAAGTCATCCGCATCGACCAGTCGCCCATCGGCCGCACGCCGCGCTCCAACCCGGCCACCTACACGCAGGTCTTCTCGCCCATCCGCGATCTATTTGCCATGCTGCCCGAGGCACGCGAGCGCGGCTACAAGCCCGGCCGCTTCAGCTTCAACGTTCCCGGCGGCCGCTGCGAGGCTTGCCAGGGTGATGGCCAGCGCCGCATCGAAATGAATTTCATGCCCGACGTCTACGTGCAGTGCGAGGTCTGCAACGGCCGCCGCTACAACCAGGAGACGCTTGCCGTCAAATTCCACGGCCACTCCATTGCCGACGTTCTCGACCTCACCATCGAGGACGCGCTGCCCCTGCTCACAGACGTGCCGCAGGTGCGCCAGAAGCTGCAAACGCTGGTCGATGTCGGCCTCGGCTACGTGCACCTTGGCCAAAGCGCCACCACGCTCTCTGGCGGCGAGGCGCAGCGCATGAAGCTGGCCCGCGAGCTCTCCAAGCGCCAAACCGGCAAGACTCTCTACCTTCTCGACGAGCCCACCACCGGCCTGCACTTCGACGATGTGCGCAAACTCCTCGAAGTTCTGCACCGCCTTGTCGATCTCGGCAACTCGGTCATCATCATCGAGCACAACCTCGACGTCATCCGCAACGCCGACTGGGTCATCGACCTCGGCCCCGAGGGCGGCGAGGACGGCGGCCGCATTGTTGGCGAAGGCCGCCCCGCAAAGATCGCCGCCACGCCCGGCTCCTACACCGGCCAGTTTCTCAAGCGCTATTACAAAACCTCAAACGGCCGCCTCACTCCCGCCGAACCGGAAGAAGAAACCATCTCTGCTTCGACCTCGAACGGCGGCAGCCTCAGCGCTTCTGCTTCAGAATCGGCCAGCACTGATGCACAACCCGATCCGCGGGCCGCTGGGAAACGAATGCGGCAGAAGAATTCAGCGGCAGCAGCCACGCGCCGCGAGAAGAAGCCGGTGCATCCATGACGATCCTCCCCGAAGACGAATCGCCCAAACCCGGGATTGGTCCGGCGGACGATTCCGCGAACCTCGCGCCCTCTCCGGCTCGCACCGGCGCCGATGAACAGCACGTCGAATTGACGCGCGCCGAGCCCGACGAACTCGCGTCCGGCGCGCCCATTCTGTCTGCGCCTGACCCGGTCTTCATGTCGGATGCCCCGCCGAGCCCGTCGCCTATCTTCGACCCGCAGCTCTTCCAGTCCTTCTTCCAGCCTCCAGTCCGCCCGCGCACGCGCATTCCGCACTTTGGCCATCTCAGCCTGCTGATCCCGATCGGCGGAATCGGCTTCGCCTGCACGGGTCTGATCCTTGTTCTTGCGATGCGCCTCCACCTTTTCGGTTGGAGCCTCTCCGCCCAGGCGGCCGCCACCAACATCCAGCTCATCCTTGCCAGCGAGGCGATCCTCTACCTCATCACTTTTGGCATCAGCTTCGTCGTCTTCCCGCTTTTTTGGAAAGAGAAATTCTTCACCGGACTGCAATGGCGCGCCGCGGTGGCGCTGCATAGATTCTGGCCGTTGGCCGCCACGGCCCTTGGCTGCGCCGGGCTGGCTGCGCTCGACGAAGTGCTGATGCCCGGCCCCTCCAACTCTCCCATCGAAAAAATGATGCGCGCTCCGGGAGCCGCATGGCTGATGTTTGCCTTCGGCACCACCCTCGCGCCCTTCTTTGAAGAGATGTTCTTTCGCGGCTTTCTGCTGCCCGCGCTGTGCACGGCGTGGGACTGGACCGCCGAGCAATTCTCTCAGCGCCCCGCGCCTCCGCTCGACGCTAACGGTTACCCGCAGTGGTCCTTCTCCGCCATGGCCGTCGGCTCCATCGTCACCAGCCTCCCCTTCGCCCTGCTTCATGTCGATCAGCAGGGCCATGCGCTGGGACCGTTTCTCCTGCTCATCCTGGTCAGCCTTATTCTCTGTACGGTGCGCCTCAAGACCCGCTCCCTTGCCGCGAGCACGCTGGTCCACGCGTGCTACAACTTCATCATCTTTGCTCTTGCTTTGATCGGTACTGGCGGCTTCCGCCACTTCGACAAAATGTGAGGGGCAGCCAGCTTAGAATGGTTCCGATGCCCGATCAAAACTACGCCCAGCAGCTTCTCTCGCTTCTCGCCCGCACGAGCTTCAAACTCGGCCAGTTCAAGCTCTCCTCTGGAGGCACAAGCGATTACTACATCGACTGCCGCACCACCACGCTGCACGCCGAGGGTGGTCGCTTGACGGGCCACGCCATCCTCGAGCTGCTCGAAGCCCACAGAATTGACGCCGAAGCTGTCGGTGGCCTCACCATGGGCGCAGACCCCATCGTCTCTAACGTTGCCACCGCCAGCGCCTGGCGCGCGCAGTCGCATCCCGGCGCACCGCTGCTCCACGGCTTCCTCGTGCGCAAGGCTGAAAAATCTCACGGCACGGGCCGCCGCATTGAGGGCTTCTGGCGCGAAGGTGCCCGCGTGGTCATTGTCGACGACGTCTGCACCACCGGCGCCTCCACCATAGCCGCGATTGAAGCCGCGCAGAAAGCCGGCATGATCGTCGCCGCAGTGGTTTGCATTGTCGAGCGCGAAGAAGCTGCCGGCCGCCCTGCCGTAGAAGCTGCTGCGCAGGGCAACCCTTTCCTTCGTCTTTTCACTGCCAACGAGGTCCGTGCCGAGCACGTGAAGCAGCTTTCCGCCGCCAGATCCTAGCGCCGCTCAACAAACGAAAAGGGCAGACCCACTCGGGCCTGCCCTTCATGCTTCTGCAAGAAGCAACTACCTGGGGAATTCCGTTTCTGCGTTATTCCGGAACGACCGATGTCGAAACCTGACCCGCCGGAGCGGTGGCCTGCCCGGTCGTCGTGGCCTGACCCTGCGTTTGCGGTTGGCCGTTCATGTTCGAAAGCAACTGCACCTGCACGCGCCGGTTCTCCTTGCGCCCTGCGGCCGTATCGTTCGAAGCCACATACTGATCCTTGCCGATGCCGATCAGATAGAAGCGGTGCGGCGCAACGCCGTACTTCGCCGCAAGGTACTGCACTACCGCATCCGCGCGGCGCTGGCTCAGGTCGTAGTTGTACTGCGCCGACCCAACCGAATCCGTCCCGCCGGTCACTTCCAGAATGTAGCTCTTCGCTGAACCAAGCGAAGCCGCAAAGCTGTCCAATTGCGATTTGTCATCGGTGGTCAGCACGGCCTTGTCAAAGCCAAAGGTCACTGAAACCGCGGCCACTTGCTTGTAGTTGTCCAGTCCCTTCACCACGCTGTCCAGCGAGTCGGCACGGTGGGCCACGTCGTTGGCCGCCGTGTCGGCGGTATTCGCCGCCTGGGAAGCGCTCTGCGCATCTTGTTGAGCCGCGTCTGCCGCGCTCTGCGCCTTCGTGATGCCCGCTTGCGCGCGGTCGTTCACATCATGAATCTGTCGGTTGTTATCCGCGGTCTTCTGTTCCAGTTGACCGGTGTGATCGATCAGCGGCCCCGTCTGAGTCCGCACGTAATTCTTAGTGGCGCATCCCGTCACTCCAAACGCCATCAACGTCGCTGCCGTCAACGCAAATCCAAATCGATGCATCGTCATAACTCCTCACCTCTCCATTCCCTGCCGGCGCCTGTCGCGCTCTTCCGCCGGGAAGTACCCTTCTTCTGCCTATCTGAGTGCACGCCGCCATCCAATCGAGTGATGCTATGCAACACGTTGAAAAATAAGCACATTCCAACAGGACTGTGCAATTCCAGCACACCCTGAAACCATGTAATTTTTACCCTTCCCGGTAAGGTTTGCCCGACTTTCACCCATTCCGGACCAAACCACGCTGCGCAAGCGTCCTGGCGGCGGCATCCGATTGATTCCCGCTATCCTAAGAACTGGCTCTCTGCAGAACTGACCCTCTGCGCATCGGACCCGCCCTACGATTACGAAATGGATCTCTACGAAAAAATCCGCACCCTCTCCAACCAGCCCGGCGTGTATCTCTACAAGAACGCCGAGGGCGAAGTCATCTACGTCGGCAAGGCGAACAATCTCCGCTCGCGCGTGCGCTCCTATCTGCTCGAGACCTCGCAGGCCAACGCCAAAACCGGCTCGCTCATGCGCGAGGCCGTTGACATTGAAACCATCCTCGTCGCCAACGAGCACGAAGCCCTCGCCCTCGAGAACAATCTCATCAAGCAGCGCAAACCGCGTTTCAACATTCTGCTGCGCGACGACAAGACCTACCCCTACGTAAAGCTCACTCTCGCCGACCGCTACCCCAAAGTCTTCGTCACGCGCCGCCTGCGCAAGGACGGCTCCGCCTACTACGGCCCATACCTCCCCGGCAACCTCGCCTATCGCGTGGTCGAGCTCATTCATCGTAGCTTCTTGCTGCCCAGTTGCAAGGTCGATCTCTCGCGCTACCACCCGCGCGCCTGCCTGCAGTACTACATTCATCGCTGCCTCGGCCCTTGCGTCGAGGGCCTCACCACTCCCGACGCCTACAAGCAGGCTGTACGTGATGCGCAACTCTTTCTCGAAGGGCGCCACGCCGAGCTCGAGCGCACCATCACTGCGCGCATGATGGCCGCGGCCGATGCCGAGCAATTCGAAGCTGCCGCGCGCCTGCGCGATCAGCTCTCCACCGTCCACCAGCTCCAGGAAAAGCAGCGCATCGCAACCGCCGAACTCAATGATGACGCCGACGTCTTCGGCTATCACTTCGAGGACGGCAGCCTGGCCGTGAATCTCTTCCACATGCGCAATGGCAAAATCGTCGATCGCCGCGAGTTTTTCTGGGAAGATCTGCCGAGCCTGATGGAAGCCATGGAAGACAGGGAACAGGGATCAGGGACCAGGGATCAGCAAGAAAAGGTGGGTGCCCTACGTCCCGATTCTGGGACGTGGGACAGCACGGCATCGGATGAACCCACCTTCAACGCGGGCCACGTCTTCTCCACGCTCCTCAAGCAGCTCTACATCGACCAGCAATACGTTCCGCGCGTCATCCTTGTCCCTGTTGACTTTGACGACCGCGAAACCCTCGCCGCGCTGCTCACTGAGCGCACCGGCCACAAGATCGAAATTGCCGTCCCCCAGCGTGGCGATAAGAAGTCCCTCGTCGATCTCGCCGGCCAGAACGCCCACCAGTCCTACACGCAGCGCTTCCGTGTCCTCGAGCCTTCGCGCAAGGCCATTCAGGAGGCGCTCGCCGACGCGCTCATGCTCCCCGCGCTTCCCCG
Organism: Occallatibacter sp.; assembly: GCA_050018295.1. Classification (GTDB taxonomy): domain Bacteria; phylum Acidobacteriota; class Terriglobia; order Terriglobales; family Acidobacteriaceae; genus Telmatobacter. The sequence continues at coordinate 11,409 of JBEKAJ010000020.1, forward strand.
CCGCATCGAGTGCTTCGACATCTCGCACATCCAGGGCGTCGAAACCGTCGCCTCACTCGTCGTCTGGGAAGACGGCAAGATGAACAAGTCCGCCTATCGCAAGTTCAAGGTGAAAACCGTCGCTGGCGTCGACGATTTCGCCTCCATGCACGAGGTGGTCGAGCGCCGCTACCGCCGGCTCAAGGATGAAGACCAGCCGATGCCATCTCTCATCCTCATCGATGGCGGCCTCGGCCAGCTTCACGCCGCGGCCGAAGCCCTCGAATCCTTCGGCTTTACCTCGCAGCCGCTGGCGTCGATCGCCAAGAGAGAAGAGGTCATCTACCTCCACGGCAACGAAGACGATCCTATCGTCCTCGACCGCCGCAGCCCCGTGCTGCATCTCGTCCAGCTCATCCGCGACGAGAGCCATCGCTTCGCCGTTGGCTATCACCGCCAGCGGAGGGCCATACGCGACCGCGACTCCGAGCTCCTGAACATTCCCGGCGTCGGCCCGCAAACCCGCCAGCGCCTCCTCACGCACTTCGGCAGCTTGCGCGACGTGCAGCAGGCCACGCCTGACTCGCTCGCCGCCGTCGTCTCCCGCAAGACCGCCGAAACCATCTGGCAGCATTTCCATCAGGAGCAGCCGGCGGGCGCACCAGAGTAGCATGGCAGCCGAGATGGACCGTGCTGCAAGGTTTTGCGGTCTGTCTTACCTGGCCTTACGGATTGTATTACGGGGTCTTACGGCCGTCTTACAGGGTCGTGCAGAAATGCCCACGGATCCTTGGCCCTGCAGGAATTTCCGCTCGCGCACTCACCCCGCCCGCATCAGCTCGCTTTTGCGCACCACAATCCGCTTGCTGCAAGCCGGGCACGAGAACCGGTCAAACAGCGCCACGCTGCCCACTGAGGAACCGCACCACGGGCACTTTCCTTTCAGCGCGTTGATTCCCATCAGCGACCCCAACAGTGGAGCGCACACTCCGGCGATAATCATCGGAACGCCAAGAAACACGCCCAGTCCCGTCAGGCAGATCATGCCGCCATAGATGATCAGAACCGGCGCAGCCAGCAATCCCAGCAGCAAGCCGCTGAACGCGCCCTTCACCGGCGGCTCCTCGTGTTCCTGGTGTTCTTGCGCCGGCAGATGGATCTCCTGCACGTTCGTTGCTCCGCAATGCGGGCAGAACTTCCACGCCGCCTCAAGGTGCGCTGCGCATTTCCGACAGCTCCCGCTCATAAGGCGACCGCTCCCTCACGGTCATCGCCACCCGCCGCAGGGCCCGAGCGAAGCAGAAGGCCGTTCGCTGCGGCCAAAAGCCATCCACCGCGGCGAACGGACTTCGACTTCCGCAGACCATTCACACGTTCTGGGCCCTGAAACGTCTGCGATGATGAAGTGTAGGCCGGCTCGAATTCCGTTGCCCGTGACTCCCATCACTGCCATCTCGGAAACCAAAGGCGTCGCCGGCGGCATCATTTATGATGCTTCTTGCACTGCGCATAAGCCCATTTGCCTGTGCATTTTTCGCCGCCATTGCGCGGCTCGAATGTGAGGCCCGCGTTCCATGCTTTCTTCAGTCATGAACAATCTCCGCACCCCCGTTTTTGCCCTCGTAAGTCTGGTCCTCATAGCTGCTTCCGTATCGCACGCGCAGATGGTCCCTCCCTCCACCCTTATCGATCATCCCGACCAGCCCGGCCAGCCATCCTCCTACTTCAATCAACAGACCGATGAGATCGGCCTCGTGGGCTCCGAGGCCGCTACTGAGATCACGCCCGAGGGCTATCTGCGCACGGGCTTCGAAGAGCTCATGTTTTTCTCCGGTCCCGATCTCAAGCCGACAAACATCCGCACTCGCACTCTGGAACAAGACCATCTGCCCATCGTTCATTACGAGTTCGAGCGCGACAGCATCACCTACCGCTTCACGATCTTCGCGGGCAAAATCGATAAAAGCGCCATCATTCGCGCGCGCCAACACGCCAAGTTTCCTTTTCCTCCCGGCTTCAACATTGAATCCGGCATCGTCGAACCCCAAGTGAACTTTATCCGCGTTGATATGACGAACACGGCACGCGAGCCTCATCGCGCCGTCTTCGCCTCCGGCGTCCGCTACGAAGGCCCCAGCACCACCGGGCCTTCTCAGGGCGGCAACCGCCTGGTCGGCGAGCCCTTCGATCCAAATTGGATGAATTTCTTCGACGACGCCAACTTTTACCGCTACAACCGCGATCTTTACAACTTTCCCGCGGGCTACGCCGACCGCAGCTTTACGGTCCGCAAAAACTGGAGCGAGCCGAACCCCCAGGACGTTCTCGCTGAAACGCGCCTGAACCCCGCTCCCACCACGCCCATCGGCATCGTCACTTACGCACGCGAGATCAAACCCGGTGAAACCTGGACCCTCGATTTCAAGATGCTGGTCATTCCCAACGCCGATCCCTTCGTCATCTCGGCCATCGACGATTCCAGCCTAGAAGCAATCGAGGCACAGGTGCACGGAGAGCAGGCTGCGCAACACTGACGCTGCCGCCAAGCCCGGCGATTGCGCTACGCCGATTCCGGAGTTGCCCTGGCTTGCACTTGAGATCGGCTGGGAGGTGACTGGCCGCAGCTTCTCTTTCACCATCGCCAGCAGCCGCTCCGGAAGCACAGGTTTACTGGGCAAGGTGAAGTGATGCCCAGCGCTGTTGGCCGTCGCCGCATCCAGCAGCTCCAGTCATCTTTATCTCTGGAAGATCACGCAAAAACCCTGATACATTCTTGTATTGCGCTGTTGCGGAGATCGCGATGGACTCTGTGCGCATCGACAAATGGCTTTGGGCCGCGCGTTTCTTCAAAACGCGCGCCGTGGCGTCGCGCGCCTGCGACATCGGCCGCGTTCAATCGAACGGACTGCGGGCCAAACCCGCCCGCGAGGTCCGCGCTGGAGACAAGCTGCGCATCGAGAACGAGCGCGGCATCTTTGAGGTCGAGGTTTTGCTCACAAGCGCGATGCGCGGCCCCGCCGCCGTCGCACAAACGCTCTATCGCGAATCCGATGCGAGCCGCGAAGCGCGTCTCCACATCGCCGAGGAGCGCAAGGCATTCGAGCAATACGTGCGGCTCCCAGAACGCCGCCCCTCCAAGCGCGACCGCCGGCGCATCATCCAGTTCCGCGGCCGTGTCTAAAGCCGCCCAAACGCAGGAAAGCCCGGCACGGAGCCGGGCTCTCTTTGCTCAATCGATTCGCTTACGCGATCAACTTCTTGACCTTCTCCTCAATTACATCCTGCGGAACATAGCCCACAATCTGATCCGCAACTTTGCCGCCCTTGAAGAACAGCAGCGCAGGAATCCCGCGAATGCCATAGCGCGAAGGTGTCGCGCCGTTCTGATCCACGTTTACCTTGGCCACCTTCAGCTTGCCCGCGTACGTCGCGGCCACGCCGTCGACTATCGGTGCAATTGCCTTACATGGCCCGCACCACACGGCCCAAAAATCCACCAGAACCGGCTGTTCGCTCTTCAGCACTTCCTGGTCAAAGTTTGCATCGTTCACTTCCAAAACACCCAATCCAGCCATGATCCTCCTTGCGGACCCGCACTCGTTCATTGTACAGGAAACCGTATACGCATCTGATGCGGAAACGCGCGCAAAGTCGCAGGCCTAGGCGCAGTTGTGCGGCGCAGCGCGCAGCCAAATCGCTTGAGTTGTAATCGATCAAGTTGGCCGCAAGGTCGCCGCCAACTCCGCGCTGCTTCCGCCACTCTTTGCGATCTACGGAAACGTTTTAGCGCACAAAGAGAAGCGCCCGGATCCCATAAGGACCTCGGGCGCTAGAGCAGCCCTCCCCCAGAACTGCTCACGCAGCGAATGTAAGGTGTTTAATCGATAAATAGCAAGCAAACTTCAGTAATACTCGCGGTAATCAGAATTTTGATGACTGCCCACCTAGACAACCACCGTAACTTATTGATAACTCACAGGGTTGGGTATTGAAGCGGACCACATTTCCACAAATCACTTATTTTTCAACAGCTTGGTAGACTCCGACCCGCGAAAACCGGCTTGCCAGAAGCTCTGCCCCACTGCGATTTTGCACTAGCTTTGAAGCATCCGCCAGGCTCTCTTCCCCGCCGACAATCACCAGAACTGCCGGCCCCGCTCCGCTCAACGCGACGCCCAGAATTCCGTGCTCTCCCACCAGCGGCAGCAAAATCGGCAGCAACGGGGTGATCGGCGCGCGATGCGGCTGATGAATCCGATCCCTCATCGCCAGGCGCAACAGATCCGCTCGTCCCTGCGCAAACGCGAGCGCGAGCACAGCCACCGATTGCAGGTTCGCGACCACATCTTCAAGCGGATAAACGGCCGGCAACACCGCGCGCGCCTTGCTGGTGGAGAGCGGCCCCTCTGGCAACGCCACGATCGCCCTCCATTCCTCCGGCGGATCGGTTCGCGCCACGCGCACCTTCGTTCCTTCGCAAACCGCCGTCACAAATCCACCCAGCCAGCACGCCGCCACGTTGTCCGGATGCCCTTCGAGCTTGTACGCCTCTTCGAGAACTCGCTCTGTTTCCCAGCCGAGCTTGCCAAAGTGCACCGCCAGCGCGATCGCCGCCAGCCGCGCGGCCGCCGACGACCCGCAACCCATCCCCAGCGGAATCCCGTTCGCCATCCGGATCGCCAGCGGAACGATCGCCTGCTCGTGATCGCGCAGGATTTGCTTGTAGGTCTCGAGAATCAGGTTGTCTTCAAGCCGCGCGCAGCGGTCAGCGTTGCGCCCGCTGGCATTGACTGAGAACTCCCGCGCTGGCGCAGCCTCAATCTCCAGAAAAAAATCCAGTGCCACGGCCACCGCGTCGAATCCCGGTCCCAGATTCGCCGAAGTTGCTGGCAAGCGGAGTCGAAGAGCGCCTGACTTGCTGTGATCGCTCATCCCACCTCGCCCTCGATCGCCGCCAGCACCGCCTCCGGCGTTGCATCCACGGTGATCGCAGCTCGCCGCAGCGCTTCAATCGCCGCCTCCGACCCCATCTTCTCCGCGTCGGAGAGCAGTGTTCCGCGATGGAAGTCAATCGTGTAGTCCGCGTCCTTCAACGTATGGCCGGTGAGCACCAGCGCCACCGTCTCGCCCGAGCGGATCACGCCCTGCGCGCGAAGCTTCTTCAGCCCGGCGAGCGTCACCGCTGAAGCCGGCTCGCAGCCTAGCCCTTCCGCGCCGATCTCCGCTTTGGCAATCGCAATCTCCGCCTCGCTCACGTCCAGGCACCACCCGCCGCTCTCCTGAATGACGCGCGCCGACTTGCGCCACGACGCGGGATTGCCGATGCGAATGGCAGTCGCTCGCGTGTGCGCTTCCATCGGTTCGAGCACCGCCCCGTGGTTCAATTGCAAACTTCGCACCAGCGGGTTGGCTCCAGCCGCCTGAATCACGCTGATCTTCGGCAGCCGCGCCACCAATCCCAGCTCGCGCATCTCGCGGAATCCCTTGCCCAGCGCCGAGCTGTTCCCCAAATTGCCTCCGGGAACGATCAGGTGGTCGGGCACATTCCAGTCCATAGCCTCTGCAATCTCGATAGCCGGCGTCTTTTGCCCCTCAAGCCGGTACGGATTTACGGAGTTCAGCAGATAGATCGGCGCCTTTCTCACAATCTGCGTCAGCAGGCGCAGGCAGCCATCGAAGTCGGCCTTCACCTGGCATGTCAACGCGCCGTAGTCCATCGCCTGCGACAGCTTGCCCCACGCAATCTTGCCCTCGGGAATCAGCACGAGACTGCGCATTCCGGCGCGCGCCGCATACGCGGCCATCGAAGCCGAAGTGTTCCCCGTCGACGCGCACGCGACCCACGTAAATCCCCGCTCCCGCGCCACGCTCAGCGCCGCCGTCATGCCCGTGTCCTTGAACGAGCCCGACGGATTCATCCCCTGGTGCTTGGCAAAGAGCTGATCGACTCCCAGAGCCTTCGCCGCGCGCGGCAGGTGATACAGCGGCACATTCCCCTCGCGCAGCGACACTGCGTTGCCAAAACTGTCCAGGATCGGCAACAGCTCGCGGAATCGCCACACGCCCGACTGATCCAGCGCCTCGCCTGAGCAGCGCCGCTCGCGCCACAGCCACTTCAGCGCGCCCGGATTCGGCCGGTCGTGCCCGCCGCGCTGGCTCCAGCCGGGATACTCCACCTCAAACAAGTCGCCGCAATTCGCGCAGCGGAAGTCCGGCTGCGCCTCTGTGCCCGCGATCCGGCTTCCGCATCCGAAACAGCGTAACTGGTGCAGATTGTCGTTCATACCTGTCCCCGAAACCGCCTGTTCTGAAACCAAAAACGAGCACATGATAACCCGTGATGCGGTACATGCGTCCGCCTCGATGGTCGAATCAGGCGGTTTCGTTGCTTGGTGTTAGCCTAGCAGGTGTACGGCGATTCTCGCTGTGGATGGAAGGCTCTCCGCGCCGATGTCGAAGCAATTTCTTGCCGCCCTATTCGCGCTCCTGACTCTCGCGCCCCTTAGCGCGCAGGCGCCTCTCCGCGTGGCCGCCGCTGCTGATCTCGAGCCCGTCCTCCCGCCCATCCTCGACCAGTTTCAGCGCGCCACCGGCATTCACGCCGAGGCCACCTACCAGGCTTCCGCCATGCTCACCGCGCAGATCGAAAACGGCGCTCCTTTCGATGTTTTTCTCTCCGCCGACCTCAGTTTTCCCAAGCGTCTCATCGACGATGGCCTCGCCGACGCCGCCGGTTCCGCCGATTCCAGCACTCCCATCACCTACGCACGAGGAACGCTCGTCCTGTGGGCGCGCACGGACTCGCACCTGCCCTTTCCCTCGCTCGATCTACTCCGCTCGCCCGCCCTGAATCGCCTCGCCATTGCCAATCCTGATCGCGCACCCTACGGCCGCGCCGCCGTCGCCGCGCTCCAGAACCTCAAGCTTTACGAAGCCCTCAAGCCGCGCCTCGTCACAGCCGAGAACATCGCCCAGGCCGCGCAGTTTGTCGACTCTGCCAACGCCGACGCCGGCCTCATCTCGCTCACCTCGGCGCTTACCCCGCGCCTCTCCGCCGACGGTTCGTATTTCGTCATTCCTCGCGACCTCTACCCGCCCATCGAGCAGGGCGCCGTCATTGTCAGCAACACCAAGCAGCGCGCTGCCGTCCACAAGCTCCTCGACTTCCTTCTCTCGCCGCCGGTGCAGGCCGAACTCGCCAAATCCGGACTCACCCCGGTCAAATGAGCGCAATGGACTGGCAAGCATTCGCCCTCTCGCTTCGTCTCGCCACCGTCACCACTGCGATTCTCCTCGCCATCGCCGTGCCTCTCGCCGCACTCATCGTGCTCGGCCGCGGCCGCTGGCTCGCCGCTGTTGAAGCACTCGCCACGCTGCCCATGGTTCTGCCGCCTACCGTTCTCGGCTTCTTTCTTCTCGTGCTGCTCGGCCCGCGCACCGCATTTGGCCGCGGCATCGCAGCCCTGCTCGGCCACCCACTCGCATTCTCGTTCGATGGCCTCGTCGTGGGCTCGGTCATCTATAGCCTTCCCTTCGCCGTTCAGCCTCTCGTCGCCGGCTTTGCTTCGGTCGACACAGCTCTTGTCGACGCAGCGCGCCTTCTCGGCGCAGGCCCCGTCCGCCTCATCTCCAGCATCCTCGTTCCTCTTGCGCGCCGTTCGCTTCTCGCCGCCGTGGTTCTCAGTTTTCTCCACACCATCGGCGAATTCGGCGTTGTCCTCATGCTCGGCGGCGACATTCCCGGCGCAACGCGCACTCTCTCCATCGTTCTCTACAATCAGGTGGAAAACTTCGACTACGCCGCCGCCGGCCACACCGCTCTTTTGCTCCTTGGCTTGAGCGTCCTTGCCCTTGCGCTTATCTACTCCAAAACCCAAAAGCACGGAGTGCCGCGCCGTGCTTGAATTTTCTCTCTACTCGCGCCGCGGCAGCTTCCACCTCCAGGTGGAATGTACATTTGCGACCGATTGGACCGTCATCTTCGGCCCGTCAGGCGCGGGCAAAAGCACATTGCTTCGCCTGCTCGCCGGCCTCGATCACCCGATCCGCGGCCGCATCGCTCTCGATGGCCGCGCGCTGACTGAAACCGCCGGCGGACTTCGCGTTCCGCCCGGCCATCGCCAAACTTCGCTTGTCTCGCAGCAGCCTGCGCTCTTCCCTCACCTCACCGCCGCCGCCAACGTTGCTTACGGCCTGCGCAGTCTCGATCGCGCGGCCCGCGCGCGCCGTGTGGAGCTAATGCTGGACTTGGTTGGCGCAACCCATCTCGCCGCCCGCCGCCCGCAGGATCTCTCCGGCGGCCAGGCGCAGCGCGTCGCCCTGGCTCGTGCGCTCGCGCCCGCTCCTCGCCTGCTTCTTCTCGATGAGCCTTTTTCCGCTCTCGACGGCGTCGCCAGCGACGCGTTACTGATTCGCTTGCAAAATTGGCTGCGGGAAAACCACGTTCAGGCCGTCGTGGCCACTCACGACGCGACCGACGCGCTCGCCACCTCTGCCGAAGTTCTGCTCCTGCGCGACGGCCGCCTCACCGCCATCGGCCCTGCCAGCCAAGTCCTCGCTTCGGAGCGTGAACGTCTCCTTGGCCGCCTGCAAGCTCCTCAGGACTGATTCCGGGCCGCCTCACTTCGCCGCGATCACCAGCAGCGTCGCATCGTCTTGAAAGTGCGCGTCGCAGAATTCTGTCACCTGATTGAGCAGACCGTCGCACATCTCCGCCGCCGTGCGCTTGCTCTCTTCGAGCGCGGCCTGGGCCAGCTTCTCCTCGCCAAATTCCACTTCGTCCGCGCCGCTCGCTTCGGTAATCCCGTCGGTCACAAGCAACAGCCTGTCGCCCGCGCGAAACTCGATCTTCGCATTCTCGTACTCCCACGTCGGGAAGACGCCCAGCACCGCGCCGCCATGGTCCAGCGCTCGGACATTCCCTTGGGAGACGAGGATCGGGTAAACCTGGCCGGCGTTGCAGTAGTCGAGCGTCCGCTTCTCGCCGTCCAGCACTCCATAAAGAAACGTCACGAACTTCCCGGTCGCCAAGTTCTCACAAAGCAGGCTGTTCACTTTGGTGCACAGCTGCGCCGCGCTCTCGGCGCTGCCTGCGTAGGCGCGCACTGCCGCCTGCACATTGGCCATCAGTAGTGCGGCCGACACGCCCTTGCCCACCACATCCGCAATGCAAATGCCAAGCCTGTCCCCGTCCAGCTTGAATACGTCGTAGTAGTCCCCGCTCACCGTACGCGCCGGCCGCCACGCTCCCGCCACTTCGAATCCCGCGAGTTGTGGAATCTCCTTGGGCAGCAGCGATTGTTGAATCTCCCGGGCACGCTGCAGTTCTTCTTCCTGCTTTTCCAGTTGCGCGGCTCCCTGCTTTACCGACCGTTCAAGTTCCTGGTTGCGCTGTTCCAGCCGATCCTTCGTTGTTTGGTGCAGAAACGAGACAAAACCGAAAACGAACGTGACCAGAAAGGGAAACTTCCATCCCGTTAGGAGCAAATGAGAAAGCGTCTGCGGACCAGGCGGAGAAATGAGCCACACAATTGAGGTCGAAATCAGGTAAACCGGGACCGTTAATGCAAGGAGGGTCGGCAAAAAGATCAGCCAGTTGAATGGAAACGGCCTTCCCGAAAAGAGGAACTCCACCTGATCGATTCCAAACGAGAGGAGATTTCCGATGCAGAGTGTGTACAACAA
>JBEKAJ010000021.1:0-20945 GCA_050018295.1 Occallatibacter sp.
AGAACGTCAGAGGCGCGGTCCTGATTTAAAGCGACAGCAAGACGCAACAAGACCACCGCGCGTTGCACGTTCTTGTGCTCGTCGGCGGGAATGTTGCGCAGAGCGCGGTCGCCGGGCTGGGGACGGCTCTTGCCGAGGTAGCGCGCGATGGCCGAGACCAGCGTGCGCTGCAGTTGCGTGTAGCCGTAAATCTCTGAGCTGGAGATGATGTACTGCGTGTGCCGGTGATGGCCCTGGTGATTGATGAACTTGCCGGTGTCGCGGAGCATAGCGGCAGCGGCCAGCCAGCTCTCGTACTCGGGCGCGAGCGCGTGCATTGATTTGAGCTCGCGAAAGAGCTGTACCGTGTGGGCGCGCACCGGCTCGGCCTGGCGGGGATCGACGCCGTAGCGGCGGGCAGTGGACAGCACGCTCTCCCAGCGCTCGTGCTCGAATTCGCGGTGAGCCTTGGCGCGGGCATCCTGCTCGGCCAGCATTTGCGCCAGAATGCCGTCGCGCAGGCCGAGAGGCGAGTAGCGGAAGCCGCGCAGAGCAAAGCTGTCCAGGATTTCCGCGTACACCTCGGCGCCGGCGACGATAATCTCCGCTCTGCGCGGGCCGATGCCGGGCACGGCCTCGCGCTCGGGGAGCGACATTTTGGCCAGCTTGCCGGCCAGCTTGCGCACCGCGCGCGCCGGAACCATCCCGGCCAGAATGGCAGCGCGATCCTCGGCGCGGTCAGAACCGGATTTTGCGCCGGATTTGGCGCCGAGCCTGCCTGCCTTTTTGGCGCCGGGTTTGCCGTTTTTTGCTCCCAAAGCGCAGGCTGCGGAGAGCGCCGCTGCCGTGCCGGAGGTGGCGATGACCAGCGGGGAGCGGCCGGGCTGAATTCTGCGATGGGCGCGGCGCAGATCGCGCGCAATCAACTGCCTCATGCGCGCCAGGCCATCGCGGGGAGCAGGATCGTCCGAGAGGAACTGCTCGGTAAGCCGCACCGCGCCGAGCGGCAGGCTGACCGTCTCCTTGATGCGCTTGTGCTCTGAGAGAGTGATCTCGCAGCTACCGCCGCCCAGGTCGAGCAACAGCACGCGGCCGCCGGCTCCCGGCTCAGCGCCGGTGACGCCGAGATGAATCAGCCGGCCTTCTTCCAGGCCGGAGATGATCTCCATGTTCCAGCCAGTCTCGGCCTTGACCCAGGCCTGAAAAGCGGCGGAGTTGCGCGCGTCGCGCATGGCCGCGGTGGCCACCACGCGGATGCGGTCAACGCCGCGCGCCTGCACCGCGCGCTGAAAACGCTTGAGCGCGCGCAGGGTGGCCGCCATGGCTTCAGGAGAGATGAGGCCGGTGTCGAAGACGCTGCCGCCGAGGCGGGTGACTTCGCGGTCTTCGGCGAGCGTTTTGAGCCGGTGCGCATGCACCCTGGCGATCTTCAATCTGCAGGAGTTGGAACCGATGTCGATGGCGGCGAATGTGGGCATGGATTATTGGGGCGCGCTCCGTGAAGAAAGAATCGACCCATCGCCAAGATACACGAAGGCGGCTCGCGGCAAGTGCCGCGGGTTCCACAGGGTGCAAAACCGACGGCCTGCAGGAAGATGGAGCTGGCGGGATTCGTCGCATTTTGGGTTGCGGGACGGAATTGTTCATGGTGCAGGTGGAGTTTGGGGGAGGTTGCGCGGGGAGGGTCGGGGTGCAGATAGAGATTTGGCGCAGACGTGCGGAGAAGATCAGGGTGTAGTTAGATTTTTGGCGGGTGGCGATGGCGGACGGGTGGATCCCGCCCTAGCGGAGCCAGGACGGGACAACCTGCGCAAATGCGGCGTGATCGTGCCGGATCTCACTTGCTCTTCAGCCCATCACGCCAGGCGATTACTTCGAGTTCGACCCGGACGGCGTCCTCGACGGGGACTACGGGGCGCGCCTGGAATTCAAACGCGGGGAGCATGGAGCAAAACTTGTGGACTGTTAGCGGATCGTCGCAGTCCACCAACAGATACCCGCCCCAATCGCCGACACGAATTACAAAGAACTCGATCTTGAAATTCGCTGAAGCCTTCCACTGACCAAACACCTCAAGGATCCGCTTCTGGGCATTCTCGTACTCCGCAGGCGAGCCTTGCGGACGTTCGTTCCAACTGATTATGTACTTCATCTCGTCTCCTTGTATTGCAATTGGTTTGACCGATCGCGGAGTGCGGGTTCTCGCGCAGCGGTGATCGGTGTTCGACAACATTTACTTTGTTGAAAGACATCTTCCTAAATCGAGGGCTTGACGAGGTTGCGGCGCGCCCGGCGCGCAGGTCAGGCGGCGTATCCTGTGACCCGGATCTCTCCCTTGGAGAGGTCCACCGTGCCAGGGGCCCAGACCTGGATCGGGTTGACCCATGCGTACTCGGGGTGGTTGGTTGTGAGGGTCGCGTTCTCACGGAGCTGAACGATCGGCGTACCCGGTTCAGGAATCCCCACGCCGCCGGCGGCTAATGCGATCTTCTTTCCATCTTCGGTCGTTATTTCAGCTTTGATGTCGAGCTGGCATCGGCCGTCGGCGCGGATGTGAAGGTAATCGATTCCTTTCACTGTACCGTTGATTCTGGGGCCGGTAATGGTTCCCTCGAAGTGCACATCGAAGCGCGCGCCTTCAGCCGGCGGCCGGGCCTGGCCCGAAAAAATCGCATTTGCCGCGCAGCCGTACTCCACCACTTGCGTGAAATGCAGGTCGTAGTGATAAATCACTTCACCTGGGTTGCCTTTGTATTCGCCCATCCGGATTCTCCAATCAGTGTGTTGTGAATTGTTGGGAACCGCCCGCCAATACCTCTTGGTCGGCGCGGCTCAGGATGAGACCGGTTTGCGCCGGTGGTCGCAACGTTGGTTTTCAGTAATGATGGGCCGGGGAATTACCGATGCAATCGGGGGAGCGTCAACCATAGCAGAGACGTGTTTGCTCGCGCCAGTGTTTTGATTGGTTGCCGGTTCGCAGGGGATTTTCGGGGCTTGAGTCTGTGCTCTGAGCGGAGGATTGGGAGGGTGGGCTGGATTACGGTTTGATGATGGTGGCGAGCAGGGCGGAGAGGCCGTTCCACGCGATCTGGATGCCGATGCAGAGCAGAATGAAGGCAACGACGCGCAGGATTCCGTGGGCCGTGGATGGCGGGATGGCCTTGGTGATCTTGGGGGCGTAGGCGTAGCAGAAATAACACAGCACGCTGAGAACAACCACGGCGAGGAACACCGCAAGGTGGGCCAGGATGTCCACGCTGAGAACTTTGGTCGAGATATGAGCGGTGACGGTGAGCAATCCGACGAGCGTGCCCGGCCCTGAAGTGATGGGAAATGTGTAGGGGTAGAAGACGCCCTCTTCGAGGTGTCGCGTGTCGGGCTCGCTGCTTTGCCCGGTTTCCTCCTCCTTGTTGCGGGTGTCTACGCCGGCGCTGCGCTCGTTCAAGACAGCCCATCCCATGGCAGCGACCACGATGCCGCCCGAAAGCTGAACGATGGGCAGAGAGATGCCGAAAAATTTGAGGATGGTTGCGCCCAATAGCTCAAAAACGCCGAGGAAGACGATGTTGCTGATGGCGATGCGGCGCGCGAGCGAGCGAAGGACCTTGGGCGGCGCATCGCCGACCAGCCCGAGAAAAACCAGGGCGGAGCCGAGCGGGTTGATCAGCGGCAGGAGTACGCTGAACGCGATGAGAAAGACTTTCCAGACCGGCAAGAGAGTTCTCCCTTGGTGAATCTTAATTGTTCGTTGGGCGGGTGAGGCTATTGGGCCTCGCGTTGAGCCGTATCCGGGGGGCGGGTGGGCCAGGGTTCAGAGTCCCGGCGTAGCGTTACCCCGCCCAAGTGGAGCTAGAACGGGACAGCCACCGGGACGGGGCAGCCAGCAGCCGGGACATGAACGCCGGATTTGGAGCGGGCAAATGTGACAAAAGTAATGCGCGTCCCACCTAATAGTGGCAGTTAGTAAGTCGATTTAGGTATTGGCTGGGCACGGGTTTTGGAATAGCTTACCCATGGAATTCCAAGGATTTGGAGACGGGCCACGATGAAGTACAGCAGGCATTTCCCTGCGATTCCGGGCATAGTGATCGCTCTTGCGGCCATGCTGCTGGGGGGCATGGTTACCGGTGTGCTGATCGCCTCGATGCCAGCACACGCGGCGGCGCAGCGCCTTTTGGGCTTCTCAACTTCGGGAGCCGCGAGGATTGCAATCACTCTGCTTTTGCTGGTCCTTGTGGCCGGGCTCGTGATTCTGCGAGCGCTGGCGGATCGGGAACAAAAGACGGACCAGGATCTTCTTAATACCTTTCTCGAATACATCCCGGATCACGTGTATTTCAAGGACCGCAACAGCTGCTTTCTGCGCATCAACCGGGCGTTAGCCAACTACTTTGGGCTGAACGACCCAACACAAGCCTTAAAGAAGAACGATTCGGACATGTTCACGTCAGAGCACGCTGAACGGGCCCGAGAAGACGAGCAGAGGATCATCCAGACGGGCCAAGCGATCACCGGCATGGAAGAGAAAGAGACCTGGCCCGATGGCCATGAAACGTGGGTGCTCACCACGAAGGTGCCGCTGAAAGACCGGCGCGGCAAGATCATGGGTACGATGGGGATTTCGCGCGACATCACCGACCGGAAACACGCAGAGCTGCGTATTCATTACATGGCGCTTCACGATGCGCTGACGGGACTACCGAATCGGACGCTTTTGGAAGATCAGTTAGCGCAGGCGATAGCGTTGGCCTCTCGCAATAACAAGCGGGTCGCCGTTTTCATGTTGGATCTGGACCGTTTCAAGAGCGTCAATGACTCCTTCGGCCACCAAGTGGGCGACCGTCTGCTTGAGGCGGTGTCGGAGCGACTAAGGAGCAGCTTGCGCGAGAGCGACATCGTGGCCCGCCTGGGCGGAGATGAGTTTGTCATCGGCCTGCCGCTGGTGGAACAACATCAGGACATCGAGCAAGTGGCGAGGAAGGTGCTCAGCACACTGACCACGCAATTTGAGATCGAAGGACATGACCTGCAGATTGGAGCCAGCATCGGCATTTGCGAATACCCGGCAGATGGCGAGAATCCGCGGGACTTGCTGCAGGCTGCGGATACCGCGATGTATGAGGCGAAGAAAAGAGGCCGCGGGGATTATTGCTTCTTCACGCCCGAGTTGACCGATGCGACGCGGCGCCGGCAGAAGCTGGAGTTCGATCTGCAGCTTGCCCTGGCGCGAGACGAGTTCGTGCTGTATTACCAACCGCTGGTGTCGACGGATTCGGGCGGCATCACGGGCGTGGAAGCATTGCTGCGCTGGCGCCACCCGGAGCAGGGGATCATCTACCCCAACCAATTCGTTCCACAGCTGGAGGAATTGGGGCTGATGGTGGAGGTTGGGAACTGGGTGCTGAAAACCGCATGCAAGCAGAACGCCGCATGGCAGAAGGAAGGAATCCCGCCGGTCCGCCTGATGGTGAATCTGTCCTCGACGCAATTCTATCGAGGCAATATCGTGAGCAACGTGAGAAGGGCGTTATCCGAATCCGGCCTTGATCCCAAATGGCTGGAACTGGAGTTGACCGAATTGCTGATGTTGGATGACTCAGAGACGACGGTGAAGGTAATGCAAGCGCTGAAGAGGATTGGAGTGAGCCTGTCGCTGGACGATTTCGGCACCGGTTGGTCCTCGTTGTCGTATCTGAGAAGGTTCCCGATCGACCGCATCAAGATCGATCGTTCGTTCCTGCGCGACATCGCGTCGGAACCGACAGCGGAGGCGGTGGTTCGAAGCATTATCAACTTAGGGCGAGACCTGGGCCTTGCCTGCGTGGCCGAAGGCGTGGAAACGTCGGAGCAACTCAACTACTTCCGGCAGCAGAACTGCGAAGAGGTGCAGGGATTCCTGTACAGCCCGGCAGTGCCCGAAGCCGATTGCCGCGCGCTGCTCCGCGCCGGGAAACTGGGAATCGCGGAGACAAACCCGATTCCAATTTCCAGAGCGAAGAGAACTTCACATTACGCGACCCCAGCGGCGTAACGCGGCGGCAGGGTCTCTTGGGCGGTCGCAGTTCTACAAGCGAAAAATTGAACGAACAAGTTGGTCGATCATGGGCCGAACCAGCTACGGCACTGTGACCATGACCGTGGTGCTGGCGGATTGGCTCGAGGTTGAGCTGACATAATCCGTGGCGGTGACAGTGTAGGGATAGGTTCCGGGCGTGGGGCCGTTGGATCGTGTGCCGCAGGCAGAGAGGCCGGCAGCAATGGAGAGCGTGGCGGCGGCGACGAGGATCAACGAGAACCAGCGGCGGTTTGAGCGGCGAAGAGTGAAGGCGAGGAGCAAAGCGCCGGCGAGGAGCAGTCCCGAGGCGGGCGCTCGGCCGCCTGAGGCCGGCGTGCTGTGCAGAGACAGGGGGATGGGCGTGCCCCAGGGAACGACCGAGATGGTACCCGTGGTGGATTGGCCGGATGTGACGGCGATGCCGACAATCGGGCCAACGCCACAAACGGGGAGTTTGTTCTGGGACTGGAACGTCGACGAGCCCGCATATTGACAAGTGACAACGAGGGTGCCGTCGAAGGGAACGCCAGTGACTTTGTACTGCACGGAGACTGTGCCGCCATACATGACGTCGTTGTCGGGAGTAGCGGTGACGGTGAACGACTGCGCGAGGGCAGCCGGCGGGCCGAATGCCGCGAGCAAAACGCCCAGAACGACGGAGACGCGAAGGAAGGCGATGGGACCAGAGGCTTTCATGGTCATTCACTCCCGGCAAGGGGGAAGTTCCTGCCCTGTTATGAGCCCTGTTATGAGTTTAGACGCGAGGTGAGCGCCAGCGGGACCGGGCGCGGAGAAGATCTTCCCGGGAGTTTTCAGATGGAGCGCAGATTCTTCCGGAAGGTGAAATTGCCGCCCCTGTGAGAAAGCTTTTCCGTGGGCCGAGGCGAACGAAGGCCGAATCCGTTGAAGACGGCTGAGAGAATTACGGCGCGGCCCTGCGCCTTGCACTGTGAAACGCGGCACGAAGGCGGCTGGTATTCTGGTATGGATACGACGGATTTCCCATCGGGTTTCAGGGAACATGGGTGGTCATCCCACGGGGCTGAAGCCCTTTTCTTTTCGTGGCCGTTTTTTGGGCGCGGCAGAATCGGCGCCCTGGCGCAGGACAGGCTGACGCAGCACGCACGGACCAAGATGACAACGATGAATACGATGAGGACAATCGATCGCCCGCAGACCGCGCCCTCGACGCGCATGGTGTGGCTGGTTTTTGCGGTCGTTTTCGCGACGATTTATTTTGCGTCGCTGTTTTCTCCTCCGCTGATGGACGACGTGGATGCATCGCACGCGCAGGCGGCGCAGCATATGGCCGAGAGCGGCGATCTGATCACGGCGAAGACGAACGGCGTCCGCTACATTGAAAAGCCGCCGTTGCCCTACTGGGTGGTGGCGGGAATGTACAAGATTTTTGGCCAGAACACGTTTGCCACGCATTTGCCCAATGCGCTGGCGATGCTGGCGCTGGCATGGCTGGCGTGGTTGTGGGCGCGACGGGCGTGGGGGGAGCGCGCGGGGTTCTATGCCGGGCTGGGCGTGCTGACGTCGGTGGGGTGTTTCCTTTTTACGCGGTTCATCATTCCCGAGGCAATCCTGGCGCTGTTTTTACTGATCGCACTGTATGCGCTGATCGTGAGCCTGGAAGACAACCGGCCGAGGATGATCTATTGGGCATGGGCCGGAGTGACGCTGGCACTGCTGACAAAGGGGCTGATTGCGCCGGTATTCTTCGGCGGCGCCGCGATTCCGTATCTGCTGCTGACGGGGCAGTGGCGGAAATGGAAGGCGCTGAAGCCGGTGACTGGAATGCTGCTGTTCCTGGCCATCGCCGCTCCCTGGCACCTTGCGTGCGGCATCATCAATCACGACCAAGGGAACCCGGTGGGGAATCATCCCACGATCGGGAATGTCCATGGGTTCTTCTACCAATATTTCATCAACGAGCACGTGCTGCGCTTCTTCAACCTGCGCTACCCGCACGACTACAACAAAATGCCGACGCTGTGGTACTGGGTGAGCGAGCTGATCTGGATTTTTCCCTGGAGTCTTTATCTGGGCGCCGCGGTGGCGCTGGCGTGGAAGACGCGGCGCACCTGGTTGAAGCACCTGCGGCACGATGCAGGCGACACGGTGGACTTCTATCTGGACCATGCGATGCGCGAGGACGTGGCCAGCTACGTGCGGCGGATCAAGTTCCGCACGAGGACCATCTGGCTGCTGAGCCTGTTCACGGCGTGGACGCTGGTGTTCTTTTCGATTTCGACCAACCAGGAGTACTACACGTTTCCGGTATGGCCTCCGCTGGTGATGCTGATTGCGGGCGTGATGGCGGGGATAGAGGAAAGCAGTGGAGCGGAGGGCGGCGAGCCGACGGTCTCAACAGCGTGGCTGACGGGAGCGCAGGCGGTGTTTGCGGCGATTGGCGTTGCGGGGGCGGCGGCGCTGGCGTGGGGATTGTGGACGTCGCGCAGTTTGCCGTACGTGGCCGACATTGGTACGGTGCTGGCGCATCGCGGGGTGGGCGACTACACGCTGTCGATGTCACACCTGTTCGATTTGACGGGCGAGTCGTTTGCGGCGCTGCGGCTGCCGGCGGTGATGGCGGCGATCACGCTGCTGGTTGGGCCGATGGCGGGCTGGTTGCTGCGCCTGAGGAAGAAGCACGTTGCGGCGACGGTGAGCGTGGCACTGACGATGACGGTGTTCTTCGTGGCCGCGCACATTGCGTTTGCGCGCTTTGAGCCGATGCTGAGCTCGAAGCAGATGGCCGACACGATCATGAAAGATGGCACGCCGAACGATAGTTTGATCATCTACGGGGAGCAATCGTCGGGGTCATCGGTGATTTTCTATACGCACGACTTCTTCAGTGAACGGCCGGCGTTGCTGGTGCTGCCGCGTTGCGGGCAGCACAATGAGGGAACCACTCTGCTGTGGGGGTCATGCTACCCCGATGCGCCTGACATCTACCTGAGTCCCGCGAAGCTGGCCGCGATTTGGGGTACGGGCGAGCGCAAGTGGATCTTTGCCGAGGATCCGGACCGGGATAAAGTGGAGGCTGTGTTGGCAGGGCACCTGTATGAGGTGCAGACGCTGGCCGACAAGACGCTGTGGACGGATCGGCCGGTGGAGTGAAGCAGGGACCAGGGATTAGGGATTAGGGATTAGGGAACAGCAGACAGCGAACAGCTTTCAGCTTTCGGTGCTTAATTCACTGGGCGTGGCTCGCGGACGCCGGGCAGGGCGTGCGGAACAGCGTTGTGGTTCAGCGAGCGGCGCGCATTTTGCCGCCGGGCAGGAGCTCGAAGACGCGGCCGCGCCACAGGATGCGGTTGCCTGCATAGCTGGCAGCCCAAAAACAAAAGCCCATGAAATCGCGGATCGGGTAGAGCACGAGCAGGCCGAACCAGCTTGTGTCGCCTACGACCGAGCGCCCAACAGCGATGGAGAGCGCCAGGCGGGTGGCGATGCTCCATGCGAGGAGAGCAAAACCCCACAGCGGATGTCCGAGCCAGACAGCGGCGGCGAGCGCGAGCAGGCCGAAGGGCATGCTGAAGGTGAGCGCGGTGCCGAAGTGGCCTTTGGGGCGCGAGAAGCGCGTGGACTTCATCCAGCGAACCTGGTGCTTGAGCGATCCGGTGAAGTTCGCGTGCAAGACCATGTGGTCGATGACGTGGTGGCTGAGGGCGACCGTCTGGCCCAGCTTGTGGGTCTCGTTGCCAAGGACAAAATCGTCGGCGCAATAGTCGGCCGTAACGCGAAAGCCGCCCATCCGGCGGATGGTCTCGCGGCGGAAGGCCATGGTGGGGCCGAGCGTGAACTGCATTCCTTCCATGGCGCGCGCGGCGAGGACCCCGGCGGACATTTCGACGGACATGCCGACGGCTTCGAGCCGCGCCCAGAGGCCGCCTTCGACGGCAACGCCGCGATAGAGGCAGCACATGCCGCCGACGCGCTCGTCAGCGAAAGGGAGGGCCACGGCGCGGAGGTAGTCCGGCGTAACACGGACATCGCTATCGGAGATAACGAAGATATCGTGCGCGGCTTCGGTTTCCATTTTTTCCATCGAGATGACTTTGTCGTTGATGTAGTCGGGCTGTCCGCCAGTGGAGAGAAATTTGACGGGGACGTGCGGGTGGCGCGCGGCGACACGACGGGCGGCGGCGAGGCCGGCGTCATTGGAGTCGCGGGCGCAGAAGAGGATGTCGTAGGCGGGGTAGTCCTGCGTGAAGAAGCTTTCAAGGTAGGCTTCGAGGCCGGGGTCGGCTCCGTGCAGGGGCTTGAAGAGCGAGAGTGGCGGGGTGAAGACTCGGCCCGCAGCGAGTGCGGCGAGGGCCAGACGGCGCTCACGCAGGTAGCCGGGTACGGCCGAGAGCACAATGCCAGCGAAGACCGCGGAGGTGAAGAGGCCGAAGACCGCGAGCGCGAGAAGGACGTACGGCATGCAGGTTCAAGAATACCGGGCGAGTCAGCGAGTCAGCCAGTCAGCAAGTCAGCCAGTCAGGGGATTCGAGCGAAGACGCCCGCGAGGCCGCCGGTCAGGAGACCGGCGCTACAAATAACTTAGGGTTTGCGCGTTGCCGAAGGGCGCGGCGGGGCGACCGGCTTGCGGATGGGGACGATGGCCGCAGATGAGCCCGACGCGGCCTGCTGGAAGCGCGTGAGCATCTCGGTGCGCACGTATTCGACGAAGCTCTGCATCTGGCGGTTCATCTCTTCCATGCGCTCGCGCATCTGGAGGATGATGGCGATACCGGCGATGTTGACGCCGAGGTCGCGGGCGAGGTTGAGGATGAACTCCAGGCGTTCGAGGTCTTCATCGGTGTAGAGGCGGGTGTTGCCCTCGGTGCGCGAGGGCTTGAGCAGGCCTTCGCGCTCGTACAGGCGCAGGGTTTGGGGATGAATCTCGTACATCTCGGCCACGGCCGAGATCATGTAGGCGCCTTTGGATTTGCGCTTTGTGGCCATCGAACTTTCTCCAATGAGGCTAGCCGATACCTGTGTGGCCTATCGTTGCTTGCGCGTGAATCTTACAACTTGTCGAACAGCGTCTTGCGCGGGTCGTCGGGGTTGAGGCGGGCGAGCTCGCGCATGATCTCGCGGCTGCGCTCGTCGTTCAGATGCGGCACGGCGACTTCAACGGTGACGATTTCATCCCCGCGCTGGCCAGGATGCGACGCGCTTTCGACGCCGCGCTCCCTCATGCGCAGCTTTTGCCCGCTCTGCGTGCCTGGCGGAATCTTCAAATGCGCGCGGCCATCGATGGTAGGCACTTCTACCTTGGCGCCAAGGGCGGCTTCAGCCACGGTGATGGGAACGGTGAGCTGAATGTCGTCGCTCAAGCGCGTGAAAACCGGATGCGTGCCGGTGCGCACGATGAGGAAGAGATCGCCCGCGGGACCGCCGTTGATGCCGGCGTTGCCTTTGCCTTGCAGGCGAATTCGCTGGCCGTCGCGCGTGCCCGCCTTGATGCGGAAATCGACGGTTTCGGAACGCGTGACGGTTCCCTCGCCGTGGCAGGTTGGGCAGTCGTTGGAGACGCGACCTGTGCCGTTGCAGCGCGGGCAGGTGATGTTGAACTTCATGCGACCGCCCATCTGGGTGACCTGGCCGGTGCCGTGGCACTCGGAGCACTGCGTGCCGCCGGTGTGCGCCTGGCCGTGGCAGGTGGGGCAGGTCTCCTGGCGGTTGATCTGGATGCGCGCCTGGCCACCGCGAATGGCGGTCCAGAAATCGACCGTGGCCTGATATTCGAGGTCGGTGCCAGGCTGCGGGCCGCGCGGCTGCTGCGGATGCTGCGCGCCGGAGAAGATGCCGGAGAAAATATCTTTGAAGCTGCCAAAGCCGCCCACGCCGGCCCCCTGCGGCGCCTGGTGCCCCATCCCGCCTTCGAAGCCTGAAAAGTCGAAGCCGCCGAAGTCGATGGGGGGCTGGCCGCCGGAGCGCTGCTGACGAGCGTAGGCCTCGGCCTGCGCGGGGTCGATCTGATCGGAGTAGAAGCCGACCTGGTCGTAAACCTTGCGCTTCTTCGCGTCGCTCAGGACGTCGTTGGCCTCGGAGATCTCCTTGAATTTTTCTTCGGCGCGCTTGTCGCCGGGATTGACGTCGGGGTGGTACTTGCGCGCGGCTTTGCGGAAGGCTTTGCGAATCTCCTCCGGCGTGGCCGTCTTCTTGACGCCGAGCGTTGCGTAATAGTCCTTGTTGGTGGTGGTGGGCATGAGTGCTTTCTTATCTCAGATGCGCTTCAAGTCCGCGCTGTGCGTTACGTTGCATGCGCTTTGCCAGCATCTCCAGGTCTTCGTCGGCGAAGTCTCAATCGCCTCGCCTACAGTACCTGCTTCCATCTTCCATCATAAGAAGGCGGGGTGGACGGCATGATGTCGCCCACCCCGATGACCGTTCAGCTTCTGTGCTATCCCACCCTAAACGCAAAGAACGCGTTTAGGATGGGGCACCCCTCTCATGCAGGCACCGCCTTATTTCTTGTCGTCGACGTCGACGTACTCGGCGTCGATGACTTCGCCTTCCTTTTTGGCTTCGCCTGCATGGGCTGCACCCGCAGCGCCACCGTCCGAAGGGCCGCCGGACTCCGGCGCGGATGCGGTCTGCGAGGAGCTGGCTTTGTAGAGCGCCTCGGCCAGCTTGTGGCTGGCCTGGGTGAGCTTCTCATGCGCCGAACGCATCTCGGAGGTCGAAGGCGAGCCTTCGAGTGTCTTTTTTGCGGCGGCGAGCGCCGCTTCGACCTCGGTCTTGTCGGCCGCCTGCACCTTTTCGCCCGAGTCCTTGAGCATCTTCTCGATGTTGTAGACGAGGCCGTCGAGGGCGTTGCGGGCCTCAATCTCCTCGCGCTGCTCCTTGTCCTCCGCGGCGTGGGCGTCGGCTTCGCGGGCCATCTTTTCTACTTCTTCCTTGCTCAGGCCGGAGCTTGAGGTGATGGTGATGCGGGTATCCTTGCCGGTGGCGTTGTCCTTGGCGGTCACGTTGAGGATGCCGTTGGCATCGATGTCGAATGTGACCTCGATCTGCGGAATTCCGCGTGGCGCGGGCATGATGCCTCCCAGCTTGAACTTGCCCAGGGTGCGGTTTTGCCCTGCCATGGGCCGCTCGCCCTGGAGCACGTGCACCTCGACCTCGGTCTGGTTGTCGGCTGCCGTGGAGAAGGTCTCGGTCTTCTTGGTCGGGATCGTCGTGTTGCGCGGGATCATCGACGTGGCCACGCCGCCCAGCGTCTCAATGGAGAGAGTGAGGGGAGTGACGTCGAGGAGCAGAAGATCCTTGACGTCGCCGGTGAGCACGCCCGCCTGCACGGCTGCGCCGACAGCTACTACTTCATCGGGATTGACGCCGCGATGCGGCTCGCGGCCGAAGAGGTTCTTGACCAGCTCCTGAATCCTGGGCATACGTGTCTGGCCGCCGACGAGAACGACCTCGTTGATCTGGCTGATAGTGACGCCGGCATCGGACAAGGCCTTCTTGCAGGGCTCGACCGAGCGCTCGACCAGGTCTTCGACCAACTGCTCCAGCTTGGCGCGCGTGAGCTTGCGGACAAGGTGCTTGGGGCCAGACGCGTCGGCGGTAATGAAGGGAAGATTGATCTCGGTCTCGACGGTGGTGGAGAGCTCGATCTTGGCTTTTTCCGCGGCGTCCTTGAGGCGCTGCAGGGCCATCTCGTTGCCCTTCGAGGTGAGGTCGAGGCCATGCTCGGCCTTGAATTCGGCAATGAGCCATTCGACGATGCGCTGGTCAAGGTTGTCGCCGCCCAGGTGGGTGTCACCGTTGGTCGACTTGACCTCAATGACGCCCTCGCCGACTTCGAGGATGGAGATATCGAACGTGCCGCCGCCAAAGTCGTAGACAGCAATGGTCTCGTCCTTCTTTTTGTCGAGGCCATAGGCCAGCGCGGCCGCCGTGGGCTCGTTAACGATTCGCTTGACATCGAGGCCGGCGATTTTGCCTGCGTCCTTGGTGGCCTGGCGCTGCGCGTCGTTGAAGTAGGCCGGGACGGTGATGACAGCCTCAGTGATCGTCTCGCCGAGGTAGGCTTCGGCGCTCTTCTTGAGCTTCTGCAGGATCATGGCGGAGATTTCGGGAGGGGTGTACTCCTTGCCCTGGGCGATGACGCCCACGTGGTCGCCCTGCTGGACGACCTTAAAGGGCACCATCTTCATTTCGTCTGTGACCTCGTTGTAGCGGCGGCCCATGAATCGCTTGATGGAGAAGATGGTGTTCTCAGGGTTGGTGATGGCCTGGCGCTTGGCCACCTGGCCGACCAGACGCTCGCCGCTCTTGGTGAAGGCGACGATCGAGGGGGTGGTGCGTGCACCCTCTTCATTTGCAATGACTTTTGGTTCGCCGCCCTCGAGGACGGCGACGCACGAGTTGGTGGTACCGAGGTCGATTCCGATCATCTTAGCCATGTTTTCCCTACCTTTGGACAGAATCCAGCGCTGTCAGAATGCCAGATTGAGTGAGATGTTGTCAACTTATATGATGTGATTTCCGTCATTTGGATGCAGATTTTGGGGCGGAATTCGGGGGCTGGACAGGGGATCCTGGGGGTGGGAACCGGCAGGGCCGTTTGCGTAGGATTGGAGGCTAGCGGCCAACGGCGGCGAGGGCGACGGAGAGGACCTCTTCAGGCTCGGGGCGGACGCGGAAGTCGGCATAGGCCTGGGCGTAGAGGACGCGGCGGTCGCGCGCGAGGACGTATGTGGCGGGAAGGATCAGGCGCCAGCTTTCGTCGCCGTTGACGAAGGGGATGTTGACGAGGATGGAGCGGTAGTAGTCGCGGTGATATTGGGGGATGGTGTAGGCGAGGCCGAATTGCTCGGCCAGGGCGCAGCCGGGGTCGGTGAGGACGGGGAAAGGGAGCGAGTGCTGGCCCACCATGAAGTCACTCTGGCGGGCGGTTTGCGGGCCAATGGCGGCGAGAAGCGCGCCGGATTCGCGGAGGCGGGGGTAGAGGTCGCGCCAGGCCTCGAGCTCGGTGACGCAGTAGGCGCACCAACGGCCGCGAAAGAAGTTCAGAACGAGGGGCCCGAGAGCGAGAAGGTCGGCTAAGCGGACGGGGCGGCCGGAAGCGTCGTTGAGGGTGAATTCGGGAGCGATTGCGCCGACGGGGA
Source organism: Occallatibacter sp. (assembly GCA_050018295.1). GTDB lineage: Bacteria > Acidobacteriota > Terriglobia > Terriglobales > Acidobacteriaceae > Telmatobacter. Next base: position 15,154 of record JBEKAJ010000021.1, read on the forward strand.
GGATTTTCTCCTCGATGCCGGAGGCGAAGAGGTCGGCGACGGCGCGCTCGCTGACGGCCATGCGCTCAGGCTGGACGAGGTTCCGCGTGTTTGCGGTGATCTCGTCGAGTTGGTCCTGAAGGGCGGTCATGGGTGATACTCACCTTCCGAAGCGCTGCTTGCTGCCCATGCCCATGCCGCTGAGGCCGCCGCGCATCATGCTCTTGGCGAGGCCGCCGCGGCCGACCTGCTTGAACATCTTGGCCATCTGCGCGTACTGGCGGAGGAGCTGGTTGACTTCCTGCACGCTGGTGCCGGAACCGGCGGCGATGCGCTTGCGGCGCGCGCCAGAGATGATTTCGTGGTTGCGGCGCTCGCGGGGCGTCATGGAGTTGATGATGGCTTCGAGGCGCACAAATTGCTTTTCGTCGACCTGGCCGGCGGCCTGCTGCATGCCGGCGAAGGGGCCGACGGAGGGCAGCATCTTCAAAATCGATTCCATGGAGCCGAGCTTTTTGATCTGGCGGAGCTGGTCGCGGAAGTCTTCGAGAGAGAAGCCGTCGCCGAGGAGAGCTTTTTTGGCCAGATCTTCGGACTTCTTGCGGTCGAGGGTTGATTCGGCTTTCTCGATGAGGGAGAGCATGTCGCCCATGCCGAGGATGCGGCCGACGATGCGGTCGGGATGAAAGGGCTCGAAAGCGTCGGACTTTTCGCCCACGCCGATGAACTTGATGGGCTGGCCGGTGACGTGGCGGATGGAAAGCGCCGCGCCGCCGCGGGCGTCGCCGTCCATTTTGGTGAGGACGACGCCGGTGAGCGAGAGACGGGAGTGAAAATCCTGCGCGGAGTTGACGGCGTCCTGGCCGGTCATGGCGTCGGCGACGAAGAGGATCTCCTGCGGGCTTAGGAGCTTTTTGAGGCTCTCCATCTCGGCCATCAGTTCTTCGTCAATGTGGAGGCGGCCGGCGGTGTCGACGATGAGCGTGTCGCAGCCCATGATGATGGCTTCGCGGCGGGCTTCTTTTGCGAGGCGCTCGACAAGAGCGGAGCCGGCGGGCTCGCCCTTCTGGTCGCCTTCATAGAGGCGGGTTTCGACCTGCTTGGCGACAACCTTGAGCTGCTCGCGCGCGGCGGGGCGGTAGACGTCGACCGAGACCAGCATGGGGCGATGACCGCCTTTTTTGAGCCATGCGGCGAGCTTGCCCGAAGTGGTGGTCTTGCCGGAGCCCTGCAGGCCGGCCATGAGAATGACGGTGGGCGGTTTGGAGGCGAAGTTGAAGCGGGCGGTGTCTTTGCCGAGGAGGGCGACGAGCTCGTCGCGGACGATCTTGACGACCTGCTCGGAGGGAGACAGCGCGGTGAGGACTTCAGTGCCGACGGCCTTCTCGCGGATGTGCTCGACGAGGTCAGTGACGACCTTGAGGTTGACGTCGGCTTCAAGCAGGGCGACGCGGATCTCGCGCAGGGCTTCGGCGATGTTTTCTTCAGTGAGCGTGCCCTGGCCGCGAAGGTTCTTGAAGACGCGCTGGAGTTTGTCGGTAAGGTTTTCGAACATGGGTCAGACTCAAGTTTACCGGAAGGCACTTCGTGCGGCGGGCTTTTGGACGAGTGAATTGCCTAGATCAGCGGGCGAGGCGGGCGGCGCTTCGCGTGAGGTCACTAGACTGGAGTGGAGGAGCAGATGATGGCGGACGGACGCGAGGAACGCGAAGAGCAGCGAAAGCGCCGGGAACTGGAAGAGCGCGAAAACAGGAAGGATCGGTTGGACGAGGATTATGCGAATCGGGACCGTCAGAACGAGTCGCAGCCAGAGCGGGGCGGGTCGTAGCTCGCCACAACCAGTTACACGTTGCCCACCCATGCCGTGGTCATGTTGGAATGGGCGCCCGACTATTTGCCAATCCAGGAGATGATGGGCCCCCAATAGTTGAGGTGCGGCCGGCGGAACGGTTGATTGTGCGATGTCCCTGGGATCAGGAGAACTTTCGCGGCCGGAGAGCAAAACGCGGCCAGTTCCGACGCCATCTTTGGGGAAAAGAGCCGGTCTTTTTCGCCGTGGACAACGAGGACAGGCAGGCGGCAATCGGTGAGCGGCTGTTGCGCGTGCCAAATGGGCGGCACCAGCCGAGTGAGCCCCTTGGGAATCCACGCTGCTGTCGCAGCTCGGCGAAACGATGGAAAGGCCTGGCACAGAATCAGGCGGTGAGCGTCGAGTCTGTTGATCGTCGCTGTCGCCACACCGCTGCCGAGCGAGAAGCCCAGCACAGAGGCCGGCAGATCGGGAACGAGGTTGCGCAATGATGCAAACGCTGCCACCGTATCCTGTTCAAACCGATCCCAGTCAGGGCGCCCGGTGCTCTTGCCGTATCCCGAGTAATCAAATACCAATGACGCAACGCCATTTGCGGCGAGCAACTGCTGCACGCCGAACCACTGCTCGACGGTTTCGCCTATGCCGTGGCAGAGCAGGACCGCCGCATGCGCTGGGAAAGAGACCGGCTCGACAAACACTGCGTCGAGCCGGCTGGCTGCGCTCGCAATGAAGTGGCGCAAAGCGCGCTCGTGAATGCCGACCGGGCTCCGGCCCTTTTTGGAGAGGCCGAAGACGCGGTCGCGCAGAATCATGTACCGGCTGATGCATGTAATCGCAAAGGTAAAGTACGTGCGATGCGCGCGGCTAGGTGCGTGCTGGTCAACGGCTTGTGACCCAGGGGCCGGTGACTCATGGGCCGGTAATTTGACGCGGGACATGCGTCTCTCCGCTTTTATTGTTACTCGGTAGGGGCGATCAGGTACTGCTCCAGCTTGCCGCCAGGGTAGGTGTAGGTGGTGAGGCGAAGGCGGCGGTCCGGGTAGGCGATGTCGAAGGAGCGGAAGGTCATGCCGCCGCGGAGTTCTTCGTGGGTCTGGCGGAGGCTGAGCGGCTCACCGAGGGGGGCGAGGCTGGATTCAAAGTCGGCGATCGCCTGGGGCGTGAAGTAGTCGCTGAGGTTGGGCGCGAGCAACGAGCGGTCGATGCGGCCCTGCTGGAGGCCGCGGTAAATTTCGAGGGCTTGCTGCTCAGGAGCGCTGAGCGGGTAGCCGGCGACGAGAGGCGCGGCGAGTTTGGCAATGGTGGCAGCGGCGCCGACGGCATCCTGATTGGTGAGGACGGCCACGGCTGCGCCATCATCAACGAGGACTTCGTTGTCTGAGACGAAGCCGGAGACCTCGCCAGAGTGTTCGATTGAGCGATGGCCGTCGCGATCGCGGACTTCGACGCCGAGGCCGTATTCAGTGCCCTTTCCGTCTTTCAGCTTGACCTCAGTGAACATTGCTTTGTAGCTTCCTGGTTTCAGGAGCGACTGCGCGATCAGGCTTTCGTCCCATAGGGCAAGGTCATGAGCGGTCATGGCGAGCTCGCCGGCTGCGAACATCCAGCCAGCGCCTTCCTTGGGCGCGGTGCGCAGCGGGCCGAGAGCGTGACGATAGTAGGCCGTGGCGTCGGGAGGCATGAGCTGGTTCTCGTCGGAGTTCCAGACCGAGGTCATGCCGAGCGGGCGGAAGATGCGCTCGGTGAGGAATTGGAAGAGCGGCTCGCTGGAGACGATTTCGACGATGCGGCCGGCGATGACGAAGTTGGTGTTCGAGTATTGCCATTCGGTGCCGGGATCGAAGTCGAGAGGCTTTTTGGCCCATGTGTCGAGGATCTGCTGAGCGGTTTCGGGCTGGAGCATGGGGGTCATGACGTAGTCTTCGGGCCAGTAGTCCTGATAGCCAGAGGTGTGAGAGAGGATTTGGCGGATGGTGACCTCGTTGCCGCGCGTGAGGCCGGGGATGTATTTGCCGACGGGAGCGTCGATAGACAGTTTGCCTTGTTCCTGAAGCATGAGGATCGCGGCCGCGGTGAATTGCTTGGAGATGGAACCGATAGAGTAGCGCATTGCCGGGGCTACGGGAACCCCCGGAGCGGAGTCTGCTGCGAGGCGCGCGAATCCGTAGGCGTGGGTGTAAACGAGCTTGCCGTGCTGAACGACGGCGACGGATGCCGAGGGGACGCCGGTGGCTTCGAGCACTTGCGTTGCGATCCGGTCGATACGCGAGCGGAGGTCGGGCGAGAGGTTGTCGACAGTTTGGGCCGGGGCGTGGAGAGTCAGGGCTGTCAGAAGAAGAATCGACAGAATTGCGATGCGCGAAGACCATTGGAAGCGAAGCATTGGAGCCGTTTCCTCTTTTTAAGGATAGACGCACGGAACGTGCCGGCGCGATTTGAGCCGCTTGCGTGCGATAGGCTGTGCAAAGGCGAGCGGCACGCGATTCCGAGGCGGACGGTGCGCGACTCTCAACGAGAACGAAATCGCCGGAGGCGAGGATGGAGCGGCTGAGCAAAAATGCAAAGGCTGATTGAGGGACACAAGAAGTTCCTGGCCGAGGTGTTTCCGGCAAGGAAGAGCCATTTTCATTTGCTGGCGGAGGGACAGACGCCGGAGTGGCTGTTCATTACCTGCGCGGATTCGCGCGTGCTGCCGGATATGATCCTGGGGACGGAGCCGGGGGATCTGTTCATTTCGCGCAGCATCGGGAACGTGGTGCCGAAACCGAGCGACGATGTGGATGGCGTGACGGCCACCATCGAGTATGCGGTGGAGGTGCTGAGGGTGAGGCACGCGATTGTGTGCGGCCACTCGGACTGCGGAGCGCTGAAGGCGGCGCTCGACCGGAAGAGCCTGGAGAATCTGCCCAAGGCGCGGCGCTGGCTGGACCATGTGGAGGCGGCGTTCGCTTACCGGCAGCCGCTGAATCCGAACGATGGCGAGAGCGCCGAGCTGGGGGCGCTGATCCGGGGCAACGTAGTAGCGCAACTCAAAAACCTGCAGGCGCAGATGCCGGTGCGGCGCGCAATGGAGGAAGGCCGGCTGACGGTGCACGGGTGGTACTACGACATTCTGACGGGGCGGATTGAGGAGTACGACGAGGGGCTGAGCAGATTTGTGGCGCTGGCGCGGTAAGACTCAATGCGCGCCGGGTGGCGGGGCGGTGTGGGCGGCGGGTTTTTTGAAGAGCCAGGCGCAGGCGGCGCAGATGAGGGCGAGGATGGCGGTCCAGCGGAAGACATCGACGTAGGCGAGCTGTGCGGCCTGCTGCTCCATGAGTCCATAGATGAGGCCGTAGGAGCCGGGGCGCGCGGCGGCCGGGCCGATGCGATGGCCGAGGTACGCGGCGATCATGGCGGACTTCTGCTGCAGAACAGCGGAGCTGGGCGAGAGATTCGCGCCGAGGTTAGTCTGGTGCAGGGCGGCGCGGCGAATGAGCGCCGTGGTAGCCATGGAGATGCCGATTGATCCACCGATATTGCGCAGCATGTTGAAGAGGCCGGTGGCGTTGCCCATCTCGTTTCTGGAGATGGTGGCAGTGCACAGCGTGGAAAGGGGCACGAAGACAAAGCTCAATGCGAAGCCTGTGAGGGTGATGGGAATGAGGAGCGTGTAGGGACCGATGTCGAGGTTGACCTCGCCAAAGATGAAGGCGCAGACGGCGAAACCGAGGAAACCGGCGCAGAGCAGCTTGCGGTTGTCGATGCGCGAACCGAGAATGCCGATGATGGGCGAGCCGACAAAGGAACCTACGCCACGGGGAAAGACAACCAAGCCGGCGGTGAAGGCCGTGTAGCCGAGAATCTCCTGGTAGTAGAGCGGCAGGATGGCGATAGTGATGTAAATGCACATGCCCAGCATGGCAATCATCAGGCAGCCGGTGCGGAAGTTCGGGTTCTTAAGGATGTGCAGGTCGACAAGGCCTTTGGGATTTGCCCAGGAACGCCAGATCCACAGCAC
>JBEKAJ010000022.1:0-20895 GCA_050018295.1 Occallatibacter sp.
AATCTGCGCCAGCACCGTGGCCTCGCCCAGCGACTCCGCCCGGCACACCACCGCGCCGTCGTAGTTGAGTGAGCCGGCCAGCACGCGCCCGCCCACCTCGCGCGCAAGTGGCGTCGGCTCGCCCGTCAGCATCGACTCATCCACTGTCGTGCGTCCTTCAACAATCGTCGCGTCCACCGGAAAGCGCTCCCCCGGCAGCACCACGATGCTGTCGCCCGTCCGCACCTCTTCGAGCGGCACCAAAGTCTCCACGCCATCCACAATCCTGCGTGCGCTCACCGGCCGCAGCCGCGAAAGCGAATCCAGCGCCGCTAGCGCCCGCCGCTTCGCCCGGCCTTCCAGGCTTTTACCCAACAAGAGAAAGCCAAGAATCAAGAGCACTGCATCGAAATAAACACTGCGTCCCGGCGCGGGCGCGACCGTTGCATAAGCCGAATACGCAAACGCCACGCCCGTTCCCAGGCTCACCAATGTGTTCATGTTCGTTGCGCCGTGGCCGAGCGCCCGAATCGCGCTCACATAAATCCCGCGTCCAGCCCATGCCACAACAGCCGCCGTCATCGCCAGCAGAAACCACCGCAACCCATCAGCCGGCAGCGCGTAGAGCCACGGCAGCAAATGCCCCGCCGCTCCCATCCCCATCCGTGTCTCTGTTCCCAGCGGCATCGCCAGCAGCATCGCCGCCGCGCCCGCCACCAGCGTCGCCCACGCCTTCAGGTCCGCGCCCGCCGGCGCATCTTCGGCGTGTCCGGCGCCGGCGCCCGCCCTCGGCAGCACCGCGTCGTAACCCGCCCCGCGAATCGCCGCCACCAGTTGCTCCGGCACGGCCAGCGCAGGGTTAAACACCACGCTCGCGCGATGCGCCATCAAGTCCACGCGCGCTTGCTCCACTCCCGCGGTGCCGCGCAGAGCCTCTTCCACATGGTGCTGGCAGCTCGCGCACGTCATCCCCAGAACGGGCAGCGTCAGCGATTCTGTCGTATGTGCGGCCACAAGTGAATCCAATCCAATCAACCCGCTTGAGATGAAGCCAAATCGACGGTACTTGATTCCAAATACGCCGTATAGCCAGCCTTGGCAATGGCGGCGATGACCAGACCGAGAGGCGCGGGCTCCTCATCAGAACTCAGCCTGACCATCCCTATTTTGAGCTCGTTCACCACCACGCCCGGCGTCGCGGCCAGCGCCTGGCTCACGCGCCGCACACAGCCACCGCAATGCATCCCATCGATCTTCAGCGTGAACTCAGCCATTTTTTCTCCCTTTCGTCTTTATTTGATGATAGCTGCGTGCGCGCGATTCGCCTTCGGTCCGCCTTCTGAGACGAAGCCCCTTTCGCGCCGTGACAGAATTGGCTTATCGCATGGAAATCAAGGTCGAACGCGAATTTCCCCAAACGCCCCTCGTCGGCGTCGGCGCCGTTGTCGTCCAGGAGGGCCGCGTCCTTCTGGTTCGCCGCGGCACCGAGCCTCTCAAGGGCCACTGGACGCTCCCCGGCGGCATGCTTGAAGTCGGAGAGGCGCTCACCGCTGGCGTCGTCCGCGAAGTGAGCGAGGAAACCTGCCTTGATGTCGAGCCCATCGAACTTCTCGATCTCCTCGACCGCATTCACCGCGAGGGCCAGCGCGTCCGCTATCACTATGTCATCGCCGACTACCTCTGCCGCGTCACCGGCGGTGAGCTGCGCGCCGCCTCTGACGCCGACGCCGTCCGCTGGGTCGAGCGCTCCGAATGGAACAGCCATAGTGCCCTCGTCCTCGATCCCATCACCGTTCGCGTCATCGAAAAGGGCTGGCAGCGGGCACAGCAACTGCGCAACGAAAGGCAGTAAACCATGAGACACGCGATTCGAGTGCTTTTTGTTCTGCTCGCCCTTGCGGCGATCGTCGGGCTTGGGTTTTTCTTCCGCCCCGTGAGCTACCTGAATGCCTGGGTGTATCTGCAAGAACACTTCGACGGCATCGAAAGCCACTCGATCAAAGTTGAAGGCTACCGCATGCATTACCTCGCGGTGGGCCCTGCGAGCGGCCCGCCGGTCATCCTCATCCACGGCCTGGGCGGCCGCGCCGAGGACTGGTGGAACGTCGCGCCCGTTCTGGCCAAAGCAGGTTTCCGCGTCTACATGCCCGACTTGATCGGATTCGGGCGCAGCCAGCGGCCCGCCGATTTCTCCTATTCCGTGCACGACCAGGCCGCGGTCGTGTTGGCCTTCATGGACGCCCTCGGCTTGAAGCAGGTCGACCTCGCCGGCTGGTCGATGGGCGGATGGATCGTGCAGCTTGTCGCCGTTGAGCATCCTGAAAGAGTCTCCCGCCTCATCCTCATCGATTCCGTCGGCCTTGACATCAAGCCTGCCTGGGACACCGGCCTCTTCACCCCAACCTCGCCCCAGCAGTTGGATGAGCTCGATGCCCTGCTTATGCCAAATCCGCCGGCGGTTCCGGCCTTCATGGCGCGCGACATTTTGCGCATCTCCCGCCGCAATGGCTGGGTCATCAAGCGCGCGCTGGCCTCCATGATGACCGCCCAGGACGTGGCGGACTACCTGCTGCCGCGGTTGAAAATGCCGGTCCTCATCATTTGGGGTTCACTGGATCAGATTGCTCCCGTCGATCAGGCCCAGATCATGCACAAGCTCATTCCACAATCCGGGCTCGACGTGATTCCTGGCTGCGGTCACATGGTCCCGCTCCAATGCGGTGCCGAGATGGACCGAGCGGCCTTGCAGTTCGTCCAGTAATCACCAGGCTCCCCGCCCCCAATTTCGATTTGACTCGCTCGCTCCTCCTCTGCGAGACTCAGCCAGATGTCCTATAACGGAAGACTTGAATTCGCTGAAGAGCGCAGAACCCGGGAGCGTAACACTCGCCTCTACCGGTTGGCGCATTGGCCCATCTGGATTTGGGTATTCTTTCTGGCCCCTGGGCCACTCACCTTCAGCATGTTTTCCCATGGCTTCCATTGGCTCAATTGGGCCTGGTTGGCTGCGGTCCTCATCGGCACAGGAATCGCCGGCCTCCGTGGCCGCCTCCCGGGTGTCGAGCCGCGCCCCTACATCCTCCGCTTCGACGAAGACCGGCCCAACCCGCTTTACCGTCGCGTCTGCTACACCTTCGCCTGGAACGCCGTGCTCAACTTCTCGCTGCTCAATATGACCGGCCTCGTGCTGGCCTCAGCCACCGGTGTCTGGCACCTCAAGCAGATCTACTACTACGCCTACTCTCCGCTCTGCGCCTTCATCCTGCTGCTCGGGATACTGGGCAAGCTGCCCCGTGTGGGGCCGTCAACTAAAGGCGAGGGCCTTGAGCGCCGCTACTTCTACGGTTCAGTCTGGGCCGCCACCGCCGCCCATTCCGTCCTCCTCCTTCTCTGGAGGGTCCTCCCCGAGACGCGCACCGGCAACCTTGCTAAGCTGATTGTCTTCAGCGCGGTGCTGGCGGCCTTTGGCCTCGCTGCCTCGCGCGGCCAGTTGCCTCGCACCCGCCCCATCGTCCCCGGGGAGCTCATCGCCTCCGACTAACCCGCACAAAGCACCGCATGTAGCGCCGGTCTCGAGACCGGGGTCCCCGGCAAGCCCGTTCATGGCTCGCTGGGGTGGTAGACCGGCTGTACTGGCGGCGTCCTCGCCGGCGTCGCAGCTCCACTGTCAGGAAACGGAGGGAGCGGGGGCCTTCAGGCCCCTGAATTAGCGCGAAAAACCAACGGGCCTTCAGGCCCGGAAACAAAGGGAATGCCTTACACCCCCAGCCTGCGAACTTGCTCCCTCGCGCAAGAGCCCGCGTCAGCGGGCGAAAGATCGAGCCCCTCGTTGCCTCCCTCCCTCGCATCGATGTCAAGCCCCTCGCTGCAACCTTCGCACCGCAATCCGCTGAAAACACTCAGCAAATACTTTCTCGAAGTTTGCCGATGATTTCTGCCTTCCGGCGCACACTCATTCCATGAGTGAGTGTCCAATTAGGACTCCGCTGCGCTCCCGATTTCGTGCCTTCCAGCAAGGGCTTTTTCGCAGTAAGTTTTTTTACTGCACTATTTTCGGTGCAAAATAGCATTAACTCATTTGTAATGAATAAAACTTCCCGAAAATCGCGGCAGAAAAACGCGCAAAGAGGCGCGAAAAATGACTAAAATCGAGCGATTTGAGGCCTTTTCTCACGCCTCACTCGCCGAGTAACGGCCAATTGCCCGACGTGATTCAAATCACATTTGACCATCGGGTCACAGAGGTATAAGAAGGTTGCTATGTGTCTCGCCATTCCAGGAAAAATCGAAGAGATCACCACCGACGGCCTGATCCGCATCGGCCGCGTCAACTTTGGAGGCGTGGTCAAGAACGTCTGCCTCGACTACGTGCCTGAGGTTGTCGTCGGCGACTACACCATCGTCCACGTCGGCTTCGCCATCTCCAAAATCGATGAGGCCACCGCCGAGCAGACGCTTGCCGACTTCCGCGCTATGGGCGTGCTAGATGAAGAACTTGCGAGCGAAGAAGAAGCTTTTGCCCGCGCATCCAAGGCGCCGCAATCGAGCTGTCCGGATGGCAGTTGCGGGCCCGAGTCGAAGGAATCGAGCTAAGGTTCGAGGTTTCCCTGGTCGGTGGTATCCAAGGTCCCCAAATGCTAGGAAACTGGGGCACCCGGTACCCGCCGTGGGAACAACTCAGATCTCTGCGGTGTCCAATTACGCAGCAGGTCCGATCCGACTCAACGAATTCCCCATGGAGGCTCGTTCTATGAAAAAACTCTTGTCCGTATGCACGGCGCTCGCCATCGCCCTCACCTCAACAGCCGCATTGGCCGCCGATCTCACGGGCACATGGTCTGGCGAGATGCCGGGCCAGAATGGCGGTACGTTTCACATCTCCTACACCTTCAAGGAGGATGGCGCCGAGCTGACCGGCTCCGTAAAATCCCCCCAAGGCGACCTGATCCAGATTGCTGACGGCAAGATCGATGGAGACAGATTCTCGTTCACCCTAACCGTCAACGGCACCACGATCTGGCACGAGGGCACCGTTAGCGGAGAGACCATCAAGCTGACCACGAAAACCGATGCGGCCGGCTATCCCGGCGCCGAAGTCACCCTCACGCGAGAAAAGTCCCAATGAAGTACCTCACCGAATTCCGCAACGGCGAAATAGCTCGAGCGCTCGCCCGCGAGATTATGCAGATCACCACGCGCCCATGGAAGATCATGGAAGTCTGCGGCGGCCAAACTCATTCGATCATCAAAAACGGAATTGACCAGATGCTCCCGTCCGGCCCCGGCGCAAGCGTCGAAATGATCCACGGCCCCGGCTGTCCTGTCTGCGTCACGCCGCTCGAGCTCATCGATAAAGCGCTGGCCATTGCCGCGCAGCCCGGCGTCATCTTCTGCTCCTTCGGCGACATGCTGCGCGTTCCCGGCACCGACAGCGACCTTTTCCAGGTAAAGGGTCGCGGCGGCGATGTGCGCATCGTGTATTCGCCTCTCGACGCCGTCGATCTCGCCGTCAAGAATCCTGACAAGCAAGTCGTATTCTTTGGCGTCGGCTTTGAAACCACCGCCCCCGCCAACGCCATGAGCGTGCATCTGGCCAAGCGCCGCCGCCTCATGAATTTCTCGCTGCTCGTCTCACACGTCCTCGTTCCGCCTGCAATCACTGCGATTCTGCAGTCGCCCGGCAATCAGGTGCAGGCCTTTCTCGCCGCCGGTCACGTGTGCAGCGTGATGGGTTATTGGCAGTACCCGCCGCTTGCCGAGAAGTTCGGCGTGCCCATCGTGGTCACCGGTTTCGAACCTTTAGACCTGCTCGAAGGCATTCGCCGCGCCGTTGTGCAACTCGAAGCCGGCCGCCATGAAGTGGAGAATGCTTACAGCCGCGTGGTCACCTTCGAGGGCAATCAAGCCGCGCAGAAGTTGCTCGCCGACGTCTTCGAAGTCACCGATCGCGCGTGGCGCGGAATCGGCGTGATTCCGAACAGCGGCTGGCGCCTGAACGCGGACTATCGCGACTTCGACGCCGAAGAGCGTTTCCACATTACCGGCATTCACACCGAGGAGTCGGCGCTCTGCCGCGCCGGCGACGTGCTCCGCGGAGCCATCAAGCCGGCCGAGTGCGCCGCCTTCGGCAAAGAATGCACCCCCCGCCATCCGCTCGGCGCGACCATGGTCTCCAGCGAAGGCGCCTGCGCCGCCTATTACAACTACGGCCGCTTCCTCTCCGCCGAAGAGCTGGCCGGCGCGGGCTCTGCACTCAGCGGAGCGGCGCATGGCTGACAACGCCAAAGTCGTCGCGCCGCATTCGGAAAAAGCCACGCCGGACTTCTCCAACTGGTCCTGCCCGCTCCCGCTGGCCGACTACCCCACCATCGTGATGGGCCACGGCGGCGGCGGCAAACTGGGCAGCGAGCTTGTCGAGCACTTGTTTCTTCCCGCGTTCCGCAATCCCGCTCTAGAGAATCTCGGCGACGCCGCTGTGCTTGAGACGGCTGGCGCGCACCTCGCCCTCAGCACGGATTCCTTCGTCGTGCAGCCGCTCTTCTTCCCCGGCGGATCGATAGGTGAGCTGGCCGTGAACGGAACCGTAAACGATCTGGCCGTATCCGGCGCGGAACCGAAGTTCTTGAGCGCAAGCTTCATCCTCGAGGAAGGTTTTTCCCTCGCCCAACTCGCCGCAATCGTCGACGCGATGGCTAAATCCGCCGCAACCGCCGGCGTCCAGATCGTCACCGGCGACACAAAAGTTGTCGAGCGCGGCCACGGCGACGGCTGCTACATCACGACTGCGGGCGTCGGAGTTCTTCGGGCGGGCGTTCAAGTCGGCCCGCATCGCGTCCAGCCCGGCGACGCGGTCATCGTCTCCGGAACCATTGGCGACCATGGCATGGCGATCATGAGCGTCCGCGAAGGCCTCGAATTCGAGAGCCCGATCCGCTCTGACTGCGCCGCGCTTAACGGTATGATCGCCGAAGTGCTCGACGCAGCCGGCGCTTCCGTGCACGCCATGCGCGATCCCACACGCGGCGGCCTCGCCTCAACGCTGAACGAAATCGCACAGTCTTCAAATGTCGGCATTGCGATAAACGAGGCCAGCGTTCCCGTGCGCCAAGAGGTGCAGTCGGCCTGCGAGCTGCTCGGGCTCGACCCGGTCTACGTCGCCAACGAGGGCAAGGCCGTCTTCTTCGTCGCGCCCGAAGCCGCCGATCGCGTGCTGTCGGTCCTGCGCGCCCACCCCCTCGGCAAAGACGCCGCACGCATCGGCCACGCCACCGCCGAGCACAAGCGCATGTTGGTCGCTCGCACCACAATGGGCGCCAACCGCGTGATTCCTACCATGATCGGCGAGCAGCTACCGCGCATCTGCTAGTTCATCCGCCGCTCCGATCAGATTCACGAGCCAAACGGAGCGTTGACATAAGTTTCTTCAAATTACATTCGTAAGTCGCTTTCCCTCACACTCCAACGTTCCGCCCCTCAGACCCCGCCTTTCCCCGCCGATAGATGAGAAAAGGCTAAGACCGCACACGGCTCTTACTGAGCCGCAGGTAGTTTGTGCCTTTGCGATCGACCGGAATGCGCCAACGTATAAGAGCCGTCTCATGTCTCGCCTCCGCGCTGCTGATTGCAAGCTGCGGCGGAAATCCACGCGTCGAATCGTCGCAGGCTTACGCGTCGCTGCCCGCCACCAACATCGCAAACCCCATTGACGAATCGCGGATGGTCACGCTCCACGGCAATGTGCATCCCTTGGCGCGAGCGGAGTTCGATCAAGGCGCGGTGAACCCCGCCACGCGGCTTGATCGCATGTTGCTCATACTCAACTCTTCACCGGCGCAAAGCGCCGATCTTGACGCGCTCCTTGCTGCGCAACAGGAGCCCGATTCGCCGCTCTATCACAAATGGCTCGCGGCCGCGGAGTTTGGCTCACGCTTCGGAGCGAGCGACGCAGACCTTGTGCAAGTGTCTGCCTGGCTCGAGTTGCACGGATTCACCATCGACGAAATCCCTGCCGGGCGAAGGCTCGTCGTCTTCTCCGGTTCAGCCGCACAAGTCTCGGCCGCGTTCCGCACCGGCCTGCACATCTACCGAGTCAACGGCACCGACCATCTTGCCAACGTCTCGGACCCGCAGATTCCCGCAACGCTATCTGGCTTGGTTGCCGGCGTGGTTTCACTCCACGACTTCCGTCGCATATCGGAGATGCGCACGCGAACACCGCTCGCCGCGCAGCCTGACTACTCGGCCGGCGCAACGCATTACCTCTTCCCTGCCGATTTCGCCACCATCTACGACCTGAACCCGCTCTTCGCCGCGGGGACGAATGGGACCGGCAGCTCCATCGCCATCGCTGCCCGCAGCAACATCAGGCTCAGCGATGTGGAATCGTTCCGTTCCATGGCCGCTCTCCCCCCGAACGATCCCACAGTGACACTCGCCGGCGCTGATCCGGGATTGGTCGACCATGATCAGGACGAGTCGACGCTGGATGCTGAGTGGAGCGGAGCCGCAGCGCCTGCGGCCTCGGTGAACCTCGTCGTCGCGGCTACAACAGCTACGACCGACGGCGTCGACCTCGCCTCGGCCTGGATCGTGAATCACGCCGCCGCGTCGGTCGTCAGCGTGAGCTACGGCAGTTGCGAGCAGGAGATGGGCGCGACAGAGCTGGCTTTCTACAACAGCCTGTGGGAGCAGGCGGCAAGCCAGGGAATGAGCGTCTTTGTCGCTTCAGGCGACGCTGGTGCAGCCGGTTGCTCCGCGGCTACAGCCAACACCGGATCAGCGAACGCCGTCAACGGCCTTTGCTCCTCGGCTTACTCCACCTGCGTTGGCGGAACAAAGTTCAACGAAGGATCGAACGCGGCGCAGTACTGGTCCGCCGCAAACTCGTCGGCCTACGCTTCGGCGCTCGGCTACATCCCCGAAGAGGTTTGGAACGAGAGCGCGTCGAACGGCGGCACAGGATTGTGGGCGTCAGGAGGAGGCGCAAGCGTGGTCTACCCGCAGCCTGGCTGGCAAGCGGGCGTAGACGGCGCAGCCGCAGCCAACGGCATGCGAGCCGTTCCCGACATCTCGCTCTCAGCCGCCGACCACGACGGCTACTTCGTGGTGGAGAACGGATCGTTCTGGATTGCCTCGGGCACCTCGGCATCAGCCCCGTCGTTTGCGGGCATCATGGCGTTGGTGGCCGAAAGTCAGCACGGCGCTCCGCAAGGCAATGCCAATCCCCGGTTGTATACTCTGGCGAACTCAACGGACGATCCATTCCACCCGACGCCATCCGGCGATAACACTGTGCCCGGCGTCGCGGGTTTCACCGCCACTGGCGCGACGTACAACCTTGCCACCGGCCTTGGATCTGTCGACGCCTCACTGCTGGTGAACAACTGGAGCTCTCTGAGCAATCCCCCAACCCTCGCGCTGACCGCAGCCGCACAATCCGTTGCGGTCTCTCAGGGCGGCTCGGCGACCCTCGAATTCACCGCCGCGACCGGAGGCTCTTTCGCCGGCGCCGTCACCTTCTCCGTCTCAGGCTTGCCTGCAGGCATCGCGGCTGCGTGGTCCGCGAATCCCGTCATAGCTTCCGCGAGTTCCGGCACAAATCATGCCACGCTCACCCTGACGGCGGCGCAAGGATCAGCCATCGGTTACTTCCCGCTTGTCGTTTCGGCTGCGGGCGATGGTCTCACTTCAGAGCAGACCGTAACTTTGCTGGTTCAGCCCCACTCGATCGCCTGCTCGCGCTTCGGCCTCTTGCCCACGAGATGCGCGCCGCTTCCACGCATGCCAATCCCGCTGGCCGGTCCGCCGCACAATTCCGCCTCAGTGCGCTCCCGCTAGAGCGCCTATGCGAACAACCCGAACGCCTTTTCGATTCGCGCGGGCAATGCTGCCGGTGCGTCAGGCAGCGTGTAGCTGATCTCAAGAACAGTTGCCGGCGGCGATGCCAACGCTTTGAGCTCCTTCAGCGTCGCCGACCAGTCGATCGTGCCATCGCCGGGCCACAGGTGCTCGTCCTTCACGCCGTGATTGTCGTGCACGTGAACGGATGCGATACGCTCACCGAGAGTGGCGATCGCCGCCGCCGTTCCGGCAGTGATGTGCGCATGGCCAAGATCGAGGCACACGCCGACGTTTGCCAGGTGGCCCATTTCGAGAATCAGAACCAGATGTTCAGGCGTTGTGGCCTCGCTCAGCAGATTCTCCACCAGCAGCCGGACGCCGAGCGGGCGGGCAAACGCGCCCAAATGCTCAAGAGCGGTGAGTGCAAGCTCGATGGTGCGCTGCGACCAGGCGTCGTCCCGCTCGCCAAGATGCATCACCATGTTGCGCAGTGGGATGTGCTCGGCCGACTCCAATGCTCGCTTGATCTCATCCATGGCGTCGATGCGCCGTGCCTTGTCAGGGTGCAGCACATTTACGCCAAGACCGCCGGCGCGGCCCATTTCGCGGTCAGCATACAGCGGGGCGTGCATGGAGAACGGTTGCAGCGCATTCCCTCGGAACCACTCGGCGAGCTCTGCCACATCCTCGTGGCTGGTGTAGTCAAAGTGCTGGCGCGCGGCGAAGATCTCCACTGCCTGGGCCCCAGAGCGATCCGCCAGTTCAAGCAGACCTGGATGCAGACGATGGTTCAGAAAAAGATGAGTCGAAAGAACGCGCAGCATCTTCAAGAAGCCCCTTGCGCCAGACAAACGAACAAAGCAGACCCGGCGCTAGGTTTATTCTCGCACCCTGACAGGGATTTCTCGCATAGGTTCTGTTGTGACAGATGATGCGGGACACAGACACTCGTCGTGCGGTGTCGATCTCTCGTTGGTGCGCCAATGCTTCCTACGGGCTGCGGGAATTATCCCGCGCCGACCGTCTATCATCAAATCGAAGATACCGCTCTAGAGCTGTATCTGGGAGTTTGAACACTTGGACAATGTGTTTTGGATCGAAGGAAGTCCGCCTGTCGGCCTGGCCATTGTGCTGTGCCCGCGCGGCGAAGATTGGCTCAGCGACGAGCTCCTGCAGTTCAAGCAGAGCGGAATCGAAGTTCTTGTTTCGCTGCTCGACCCGAACGAGGCCATTTGGCTTGGCCTGGGGCAGGAAGGTCCGCTCGCCGAAGCAGCGGGCATGCACTTTCTTTCCTTCCCGATTCTCGACGTCCACGTACCCGCCAACGTTGGCCCATTCCGCGCGTTCGTAGCGGGCCTGGCCGATCGTCTTCGGGCCGGAGAGCGCATCGGCGTGCACTGCCGGGGCAGCATTGGCAGGTCGACCGTTACAGCTGCCTGCACGCTCATCCACCTCGGCTGGAACGCGAAGGAAGCCCTCAGAGCGATTCAGGCCGCGCGTGGCTGCGTGGTGCCCGATACCGAAGAGCAGTTGCGCTGGATTCTGAAGTACAAGGCGCAGCCGTGACTGCGCCGGCGCCGATCCCCAACCCGGTTGTCGATCTGAGCTTTCCGCATCTCTGGCAGGCCGAAATCCTCGCAGCGCGGCCGTTGATTCTGCCTCCGCGCCACTTCACCTACCCACAAGCCGCAGAGGAAGTGGAACGCGGCGCGCTCGAGCTCCTCATCCGTCCCGACGCCCCCGACGTGCAGCCCTTCCTCGCCACTTGCGCGCTCGGCTTTCGCGATGCGGCGGCGCCGACCGGCCTCTGGTCGACCCCAAAACCAGTCGAAATCTGCGCCGTCGCGGGCGGTTACGCTTACCTCATCGACACCACTTCGCCGGAGCGCTTCACCATGATTCCCTACCGGCCGGTGTTGGAGATTCGGCCGCTGGTGGAGATGGATCTGTTGCTCTTCGTCGGCCATCACTCGATTTTTGCGTGGGGCCGCGAAGGCCAGGCGTGGGAATCGGAGAAGCTTTCGGATGAGGGCGTGACGATTACCGGAATCGATGGCGGCGTCTTGCACGGAACGGCTTGGGAGATGAAGAGTGGCCGTGAGAGCGCATTCGATCTCGACCTGCGAAGCGGGATGCGCGTGCCAGTCGCGCGCTCCGGATGACGGCGGCGAAAAGTGCGCGAACCACCGCCTCGCCATATGCGTAATAAGGGTCACGCAGGCAGCGAGCAGCCGCGTATGATCTGGGTTTGAGGAAAGCATGACAATACAAAGGCTGTTCGCGGACTTGTTCTGGGTGTGGGTTGGGTCCGAGATTCTGCTTCAACTCGTCACGCGCACCAGTCGAAGCACCGGCCAGATCAAAGATCGCGGGTCTCTGCTGCTCATGTTTCCGGTGGTGTTCGCCTCGTCCTGGTGGGCCATGTGGTATGGCGACGTGCATCCGCACACCATGCTCGGCGGGGCGCACTGGCTTAGAACGGCCGGGCTGGTGTTCTTAATCCTCGGCCTCGTCATCCGCTGGACGGCGATCCTCACTCTCGGAACTACGTTCAGCACCAATGTAGCGATTCACGCCGCTCAAATCCTGCGCACCACGGGCCCCTACAGGTGGGTGCGCCATCCTTCATACACCGGCATGCTGATCATCTTCACCGCAATCGGTCTCTATGAGCGCAACTGGATAAGCCTTGCGGTTGTGCTCATCTTTCCCACTGCGGCACTGCTCTATCGCATCCATGTGGAGGAGATGGCGCTGACTGAGGCATTCGGCAAGCAATATTCTGAGTACAGCAAGGCGACCAAGCGGCTCTTGCCCGGTATCTACTGAAGTTGTTCGAGACCGGAATTCCACGTTTGCGGATCGCCTCGCCCCCCTAACCGGCCGTTCGCTGATCTGATTGCAACTCTCAGGCCCGCCCTCCAAAGACCAGAACGATCAGCCTTACTTCGCCGCCAAAGCGTCGCACGGCAGGATCGTTTCATAATCTGCGTAGATGCCTTCGAACACTGAGTCCCAACTGGCGTTGAGGGCGTAGGCACGAGCGTCCCGTCGCATTTTGTCAAGGCGAGCGGGATCGTTAAGTAAGCCGGCAATCGCCTCAGCGAATTGATCGTCAGGCACGATGCGGCCGGTCTCGCCGTCGCGGACAATCGTGCGCGGGCCGCCGTCGGGGGTCACGATCGCCGGCACGCCGCTGGCCAGCGCCTCAAGCACAACGTTGCCAAACGTGTCGGTATGCGACGGGAAGACAAACAGGTCCATGTTGGCGTAAGCGATCGCGAGCGCTTCTCCTCGCTGCACGCCCGTGAACTCCGCCTGCGGCATGCGCTCGCGCAGCCAGGCCTCGTCGCCGCCGTGGCCGACGATGAGGAAGCGGAAGTTCGTCACGCCCCTGCGCTCGAGCTCGTCTTGGATCTTCGCCAGCAGGCCCACGTTCTTCTCAATGGATAGCCGGCCCACGAATCCGAAGATGCGCTCGCGGTCATCGCCTTTGCGCGTGCGCTTGGCCGGATGGAAGAGGTTTGCGTCCACGCCCCGCGGCATCAGATGGCACGGCCGGCCAGTGGTGCGCTCAAGCAGCGCGCAAAGTTCGGGATTCGGCGCGAACAATACCTGCGCAATCGAGTAGAACCTGGCCGCGGTCGCGAATGCCAGGTTCTCAATTGACTGGCCCGTAGCGGCGGATTGTTGCGTGGGGAACAAGCGCAAAAACCAGTTCGCGCGTCGCGCCGCGTATTCGTGAACGTTGGTGTGCCAGCTCGCTGCAAGCGGCAGGTGCAGGTGGTGCGCCAGACACGCACCCAGAATGCCGATCTCGCTGGGCCCGGTGATATGAATCAGGTCCGGCTGGAATCGCTGGAGCACTTCGCTGATCAGCGGAATGTGGCGGAAGAACGCCGGATCGAGGCGCAAATCCTTTTCGAGAACGAAGGAGAGGAAGCTGCGAGGCAGTTCCAAGGTCCAAACGTTGCCCTCTTCCATCACCGCTTGGGCGCGGTCGCCTGCGCGTACGCAAAGGAAGGGTATGTCCCGCTTCTGGGCGAAGGACTCAAAATGGCGGCTTGTATGGGCGACTCCGTTTACCTCGTGGAAAGAGTCGGGAAAATACGCGACGCGGGGGGCGGGGGCGTTCATATCGGCAGCGAGACTGGCTGCGCTGGCAAGGGCTGTCACGCAAACTCCGCTCTAGCATTTTCGGAATCGCCTTAGACCGAAAGCACTCACTCAAGTGGCTTTTTCCTAAGCCGGGGCCCCCGGCGGCAGGTCCTCGCCGCTGGGGTAGAAGTAAAAGCCACCACTCAATGTACTCAAGAAGTCAACGTGTATTCCGAAAATGCTTTACCACCGCTAACTCTGCTGTCTTGTTCAGAAGTCGTGCTCGCCCAGGGCCAGCCGCAACTGATTGGACTCGCTCCAGGCCAGGCGCAGCCCGCCGGCCACCAGGCCCCGGCCCATCAGCTGCACCAGCACGAGCCCTGCGCTGATCAGGCGCGGAGCCGACCCGTTCGGCCAAAGCTCGCTCAGCGGCCTCACAAAGCCAGTCGCGTCGGGATGAAAGACGCGGTCATCCCATGACCGCGATCCCTGCGGAAACTCCGGATAGTGACGGATCGCGTCGATGGT
Organism: Occallatibacter sp.; assembly: GCA_050018295.1. Classification (GTDB taxonomy): domain Bacteria; phylum Acidobacteriota; class Terriglobia; order Terriglobales; family Acidobacteriaceae; genus Telmatobacter. The sequence continues at coordinate 14,446 of JBEKAJ010000022.1, forward strand.
CGATTGCAGAATCCGATGCTTCCACGGCTCGGCGTATTGCGGAAGAAAAAGCACATTGCTCTTCTTCTCCCGTCGCACTTCGTGCACAAACTCGGTAAAGCTGGTGGCGTTGGTCAGGTTCACGTTGGCGTTTGGTTCCACGCCGTGGCGGTCACCGCCGGAGATGAGCAGCATGTTCCACTTTTCGGCCAGGCGCCTCGCCGCCCGATTTTCGTCCCAGTTGCGCAGGCCGTTCACCTCCAGAGCGTGGAGAAATGCGCCATTCTTCTGCAGAAACTCACCAACCAGGAATTGGTGCTTCTCCTTGCCAATCAGGTACAGGTCCCACATCGGATGGTTGAAGACCACCAGCACGTTTGCTTCGCGATGAAGAGCAGCCAGAATCTCTGTGAGGCGCGCATCGCTGGGATGAGCGGTGAACTCCTCCAGCGTCGCCATCCATTCCGCCGCGCGGGTGCTGGGCAGGTTGTGCACACCAAGGTGGAACGCCTGCGCGCCGCCGTAGGGCGCGCTCCACTCTACCGACACCGGAATCTGGCGTGCGCTCGGCACGGTGCGCAGAAGCATCGGCGCCTTGATGTTGTCGTGATCCGTGATCGAGACCATTGGCGCCAGGCCGAGCTTCTCGATCTGCCGCATCTCCAGATCGAACGCCAGCTTGGGAGTCATGGGCGGCGTCCAGTAGCTGGCTGCGTAGTCGATGCGGACGCCGTGCATCTGCTCGGCGCGCCGCTCCAATCGCGACAGCAGCGGACGCATCACCGGGTACTGATTGCCAAAGTTAGCCAGAAAATCCAGAGTCTCGCGCGATTGGTTGGTGTGACTGTGTAACGAAACACCAGTCCGAAAACCCTTGTGGGCGTCCTTGTCGCGCCAAAGATACGAGATCGCTGAACCTGGCATGTTCACTCCTCGGTTCTTCGGATTTCCACAGCCAGTATCCGTTTCCACCGATGAATCTCCCGTTAAGAGCGTGCGAAATACCCTTCAATTCGGGCCGCAATGGAATCAAATAAGTTACCAAAATACCGGGAATAGGCAGTAGAACCCCTGTGAATTCCGTATTCCGGCATTACGCGACGCGCACGGCCGAGACTTTTAACGACTTCCTTCCCTCCGCGCCCGAGGCATGTAACGGTCCAAACGAATCTCCGCGCCAGAAGATTCGCGTGAAGATTCGGTGAATCGATCCGTCTCAATGCAGCGCCTCATCCGCGGGAGCTTTTTTCGCGCCTCCCATGGAGAAGACGCGATTGCGATTCGCTTGCCCTGGCCTCAACTTCTCTTACTTTCGGGTTTGGCGAACTCGGGGCCCAGAAAATCATCCATATTCCAGCCCGCCATCAGATCTTCGTCCTGCAACTGCTTTTTGTTCTCGGCGTGTGCACCCGCAGTCGAGGCTGCTTCGCCGGCGAGATAATTCTCTGTCAGGCCCTGACGCAGCAACTCGAAGGCTTGTTCGGGTGAATCGGCAAACTGGAACAGATCGAGATCCTTGGGAGAGATCGCCCCCGTATCCACCAACACCTCGAGGTTGAAGACCTTCTTCCAGTACTCCGGTCCGTAGATGACCACCGTGACCTTCTTGGTTAGTTTCTGGGTCTGGGTGAGGGTGAGAATCTCGAACATTTCGTCGAGCGTCCCAAAGCCCCCGGGAAAGACAACCAGGGCCTTGGCCAGGTAGGCGAACCAAAGCTTGCGCATGAAAAAGTAGTGGAACTCAAAGTTGAGCGACGGCGTGATGTAGGGGTTTGGCCTCTGCTCGAAGGGCAGCAGGATGTTCATGCCGATGGTCTTGCCGCCGGCCTCATGCGCGCCGCGATTGGCCGCCTCCATGATTCCCGGACCGCCACCCGAGGTGACCACAAAGCGGTGCTTGCGCGAGGGGATGGTCTTGGCCCATTGCGTCAGCAGTTGCGCCAGCCGTCGCGCGTCCTCGTAGTAGCGGGCCATCTCCACCGCGGCCACCGCGCGCCTGCGCTGCAACTCCGTAGCTTTGCCCGTCGCGATTTCCACGGCTTTGGCAGGCTGCTCTTCGCTGGGAGCCGCTTGCGTGGAACCGGTGTTCTCCAAAAGCTCCAACGCATGATCGGCCTCTTCTCGTCCGCGAAAGCGCGCGGAGCCGAAAAAAACCACCGTATCCTGAATCTGCTCGCGGCGGAACCGAGCCAGCGGCTCCAGAAACTCCGACACAATCCGGATGAGGCGCCCGTCGGCGCTGTTCAGGAATCCCGAATTCTCATAGGCCAGCGGCGCGCGCTCCAGCGGAGGCGGCGCTCCGTTTCCTGGAATCACGGCGCGGGCCCTGGTCTCAGAACCGGCTGTCGAAGGCGAGGCGTTTCCTAGGTCGCTCTGCTTCTTCACTGAGTCGCCCGCTTTTTTGTTTTCGTTCATCTCCGCCGCGGCTGGCGGGCCTGTTTGCTTTTCCTTGTCCTTCATATCTCAACCATCTCGGGGGCGAATGGCGTCTTGAAACGCAATCCATAGGTTTAGGAGACCGAGACCGGAAACGATACCGCGTACTGCACCAAGCCTGGCAAAGTCGGCCAGCGCCGGAGACTGCAGGAAGATCGGATTCTGGTCCCAGAAGTTGTGCGACCATGGCGCGTAGCAGATGGCCAGTCCGATGTACATTCGCAGCATGACGCGCAGGAATAACTCGACGCGCTCGAGCCATCGCGGAACCCGATGCTGCGGGTGCGCTGCGCCTTGGGGTTCGGGAGCCGATGCAGGTGCAGGATCCAATGCCGCCCCGGCCAGTGGAGCCGGATTCACAGTGAGCGTAGATGACGATTCCGGCTGCTGCATTCGTATGCTTCTGTCCGCCGTCCCCGATGTCCGTGCATCGCAAGCACTTGCACCCATCGCTGTGGCTTGGCGTCGGACGCGATAAGCAAGCCCGGCGCGGGAACACCGTATTGAAACGGTAACACAGCGCAGCGTGCCACGCTGCCGCCCACGCGCTCTGTGGATCGATCGCACCGAATTGCGCGTGTGAAGCGGCTTTAGAAGCGGTAATAAATGCCGGCCATTGGCTCGTAAATCTGGGTATATTTGGTCGTCGAGGTGAACAGATCTGACAAATTCGGCGCCTTGCTCATATTGCCACGCACTTGCACGCGAAAACCGAAGTGCGGAACAAAGGTCCAATCCACGCCGCCGCCATAGATAAAGTCCGGCCTCACGACACTGTTTACCGAATATGGGCTCGATCCAGGCACTGTGATCATCATGCCGATGCCACCCAGCGCAAACGGTCTCAGGTTTCCAATCTTCTTCGACAATACCCAGTTCACGCCGAATTGCGTCGCCTTGCCCGCAACCTTCAGCGGTTGGCAAGTGGGAGGCGTTCCGGTGGGTCCGGTGGGATAGCAGGTTGGCAAAGTGGCGTTGGAGGCGATATAAGACTCGTTCGCCGGGTTAAATGTGACCTCGAACTCGTATCCAACAAGTGGATTGACGATATGGCGCAATTCGAAAAGCCCGCCTTCGGAGTCTGTCGGCGTCTGCTTGGTGCCGGAGCCGCTGCTGCTGCTGGTAATCGTCCTGTAGCCGCTCAACGCAACGTCGGTCTGCGCTTGGGCCCTTGCGCTACACAGTGCAGCTGCTACGACCACTACGAACGCGCCTTGCATCCAAATCTTCATCCGAATTTGAGCCTCCTGGGTTGATTGCCTCGTGTTGTACCGTTTGCTGTGAACCCGCCCTCTGCTATCTTCAACGCAATTGGACGCTTAGACAAGTCGAATGGATAGTTCGCGCCTCCAGGCTGTGCCGTTGGCTTGAGCAAGATCTGAGCCCGGTAGCTCAACCAACTGCGGGCAGCCCCGCAAGCGCCATGGCAATCTCCTCTGCCGGGTACTCGTAATTCTCCAGTTTACCTGCCTGGTAGTCGATATAGGATTGCATGTCGAAGTGGCCGTGCCCGCTCAAATTGAAGAGAATCGTGCGCGCCTTGCCCTCGGCCTTCGCTTCGAGCGCCTGGCGAATGGTTTCCGCAATCGCGTGATTCGCCTCCGGCGCGGGTACAATCCCTTCGGCGCGGGCGAACTGGATGCCCGCGGCGAACGCGTCTAACTGCTGCACGGTGGTGGCCTCGGCCAAGCCGAGGTCGATCACGTGCGAAACCAATGGCGCCATTCCGTGATAGCGCAGCCCGCCCGCGTGGATCCCCGGAGGCATGAACGTGCTGCCCAGCGTGTACATCTTCACCAGCGGCGTCAGATGTCCGGTGTCGCCGAAGTCGTATGCAAATCTGCCCTTGGTCAGGCTGGGGCAGGCGGCAGGCTCCACGGCCACGATGCGCGCGTTGCCCTTCCCCTTCAGCTTGCGTCCCAGGTAAGGCATCACCAGACCGGAAAAATTCGATCCGCCGCCCGTGCAGCCGATGATCACGTCCGGTTCGTCGCCGGCTAGTGCAATTTGCTCAATCGCTTCCTGGCCGATCACAGTCTGGTGTAGCAGCACGTGATTCAAAACGCTGCCCAGCGCGTACTTGGTCTGCGGGTCTTTCGCGGCGACCTCCACCGCTTCAGAGATTGCAATGCCGAGCGAGCCGTTCGAATGTGGATGCTCGGCGAGGATCGCTCGGCCCGACTCGGTCTCCGTGCTGGGACTCGCAGTGACTGACGCGCCGAATGTCTCCATCAGGGCGCGCCTGTACGGCTTCTGGTCGTAGCTCACGCGCACCATGAAGACCTTGCAATGCAAACCGAGAAACGCGCAGGCCATCGACAGCGCGGAACCCCATTGTCCGGCTCCCGTCTCAGTGCACAAGTACCGCACGCCTTCCTGCTTGTTGTAGTAGGCCTGCGCCACCGCTGTGTTCAGCTTGTGCGAGCCGGCCGGGCTCACGCCTTCGTATTTGTAGTAAATTCGTGCCGGCGTATCCAGCGCCTTCTCCAGCCGCCGCGCCCTCATCAGCGGCGACGGCCGCCATTGCGCGTAAATCTGCCGCACTTCTCCGGGAATCTCGATCTCCCGCTCGCTGCTCACTTCTTGCAGGATCAGGCCCATCGGAAACAGCGGGGCAAGATCGTCGGGGCCGATCGGCTTCAGCGTGCCTGGATGCAACGGCGGCGCCAGCGGCTTCGGCAAATCGGGAAGGATGTTGTACCAGGATTGCGGAATGTGGCTTTGCGGCAGGTTGTACTGGATGGTCTCCATGCGCAACATTCTACAAGGCGCGCGTGGCGGCAACGGTGCTCGATCTCACCGCTGTCAACGTTGGCTGAACTCGCCCGCCGCCACTCTGCGGTTGAATTCGGCCGACTTGTTCCGCGGCACGCTGAGCGACTGCCAATGGTCGCATGCGAAGTGTTTCGCCAAAAGCACAATCTGCCCCACGTGATGGGGATAGTGCGCCAACTGGCGATTAATGGCCTGCATCAGACTGTGCGCTTCACCGCGGATGGTCACGGTACGGCCAAGGTCGGCGTCGGTAAGCGGCTGGATGGCAGTGAAGACACGCTTCCAGCCGTCTTCCCATGCAGCCATCAGGTCCCTGCGCGTGGCGGGCGGATCGACGAATTCGCTGTCGCGGTCGCGGTCGGGCTTCTCGCCGTCTGTGGTCAGAAAGTCGGTCCATCGCGAGCGCATGTTGCCCGCCATGTGCTTCACAAGAACCGCGATCGAGTTGGCTTCCTTGTCGATCGCGGCAAAGAGCTGCTCATCCGTCACCTGCTCCATGGCGCGCTCGGCCAGCCGCTTGTAGTAGCGGAGGAGCGAAAGCGCGTCTTCGATGTACGAGGTTGTGAATTGGAGCGCCATGGCGAAAGTGTATGCGAGGACCGCGTGGCGACGCCCTGCTCACGGCTCGTCGCTGTAAATGTGCACCTCGACCTGTCCACCCTCCACTTGCCGGGCGCGGAACATTCCGGGCGTATTGAAGCTCCACGCAAGCTGGCCGTCGGGCGCAATCGCGATCACGCCGCCGTCGCCGTGAATGGGCGCGAGTTGCTTGTGGATGACCTCGTCGGCGGCCTGTTGCAGCGTGAAGCCCTTGTACTGAACCAGGGCGCAGACCTCGCGGGCAACGGTGTAGCGAATAAAGTATTCACCCACGCCGGTTCCTGAGACCGCGCACGATTGATTCGACGCGTACGTTCCGGCGCCGATCAGCGGCGAGTCGCCCACGCGGCCCGGCATCTTTCCCTGAAGTCCGCCCGTCGACGTGCCGGCGGCGATGTTGCCTTGGCGGTCGAGCGCCACCACCCCCACGGTCCCGTAGCGGTGGGTATCCGCTGCCTCCTCCAGTTGTGCCACCGGTACGGCTCGCTCCGGCGGCGGCGCGGCTGCCGGGCGCGGCGGAATCGGTTTGCCCTCTTTTTGCAACTGCTTCACCAGCGACTGCCAGCGGCTTTCAGTGAAAAAGTAGGCTGCGCCTTCCTGCTCCATGCCGGCCTCGAGCGAAAACGCATCGGCGCCGGGGCCGACCAACAGAACATAGGG
>JBEKAJ010000023.1:0-20567 GCA_050018295.1 Occallatibacter sp.
GAGCAGCATTTCTTTCTTGAGCTCCGAATCTCCAGCAGCCACTAGTTTTTCTCCGCGGCACGCAGGCCGCCGGTTTGCACCGTGACGAGCCCGCTTGCGGTTGCGACGCGCAGGAACCCGTGCTCGTCGAGCCCGGCCGTGACGCCCGTGCAGGTTTGCGGGCCGTGCACTTCGACGTTGCGGCCGCGAATCCAAGTGGACGCCTGCTCGAGGCGCACAGCGATGGTTGCGGCCCACGACGCATCGTTGAGCGCGGACGCCTCACGCTCCAGCGATTTTAGCAGGGCGACGAGGAGGGTTTGGCGGCTGATGGTTTTCCCGGTTTCCAGGTCCAGTGAGGTTCCGGGCGTGGCCAAGCCGGGTGGAGACGTGCGCTGGTGCACATTGATGCCGATGCCCGCGATAGCGAACGTGACGGCGGAGGCGTTGGTTTGCGATTCGACGAGAATTCCGCCGGTCTTGCGCGGGCCGACGAGGAGATCGTTGGGCCAGCGCAGATCGACGATGAGACCAGAGACTGCGCGAATGGCCTCGGCGGCGGCCAATCCTGCGGCCAGCGGAAGGAGCGGCAGGCGCGAGGCGGGAATCTGCGGGCGGAAAAGGACGCTGACGTAGAGCCCTTCGCCGGTGACCGAGATCCAGCCGTGACCGCCGCGACCGCGCCCGGCCAATTGCTCATCGGCAAGAAAGACTGAGCCGTGCGGGGCGCCGTCGCGCGCGGCGGCGATGGCGTCGGAGTTGGTGGATCCCGTGACGCGGGCAAAGTGCAGCTTGCCAGTGAAGACTGTGCCGACGAGTTCAGATTCGAGGGCGGCGAGATGGAACATCAGCGCTCTGACCGAGTGGATTTGCGCATTGGGCTCATGGCCGAAATCAAAGCCCGTAGCCTTCATAGGCCCGGCCCATGCGCGGGCTGCCCTGGCCGGGCTCGGCGGCGATGGTCATGGAGATGTTGGCGGCGCGGGCGGAGTGGGTGAGGGCACCGACGCTGATGAAATCGACGCCGGTCTCGGCATAGGCGCGAACGTTGTCGAGCACGATGCCGCCGGAAGCCTCGGTGGGAATCCAGCGGCCGGGCTCCGCAGCGGCCACTGTTTTGATGCGTTCGACGGAGCGGCGGACTTCGGCGGGCGTCATGTTGTCGAGCAGAATGGCCTCGGCGCCGTGAGCAAGAGCCTCTTCGAGTTCGTGCGACGTGCGGACCTCGACCTGTACGCGCTGGGGAGGCCTGCGCCGAGCAAGTGCTCGGGAAAGCAACGCTGCGATGCCGCCGCCGAGTGCGATGTGGTTGTTCTTGACGAGAATGCCGGAGGCGAGATCGATGCGGTGATTGGTGCCGCCGCCGCAGAGCACTGCGTATTTCTCGAGGGCGCGCAGGCCGGGGACGGTTTTGCGCGTGTCGAGGACGCGGGCGTGCGTGCCCTGAATTGCGTCGGCGTATTGGCGCGTGAGCGTGGCGATGCCGCTCATGTGCTGCAGGAGGTTGAGAATGACGCGCTCGCAACTGAGCAGCACGCGCGCATTGTGGCGAATGACGGCCAGCACCTGGCCGGCATGGACGCGTACGCCGTCGAAGATCTCGGGATGGCTGATGACTTCAAAGCGGGTTTGCCCCTCGGGACTTTGGTCGAGGCGGGCGTAGATCTCAAAGAAGCGCGGGATGGCGCCGAGGCCGGCGACGACCAGCTCTTCGCGGGCGATGATGGAGGCGGCGGCGAGGAGGTTGGCATCGATGGTGATATGGCTGGTGGCGTCGTGAGGAGCCTGGTCCTCCAGCAGGGCCTGCTCCAGTAACGCATCGATGCGGTGGCTCTTCCAATCCATGGTTCTCCTGCGAAAGACAGCTTTCGGCATTTAGCCATCAGCTGTCAGCATGTTAGTGCGAAGCCCCCACCTTTCGTACCTGACGATGTCCTTCGATCAGTCGGAGACAAATTCGATTTGCCGGACCTCAATACCCGTTCCCTCGAGCTGCGGTTCTTCAATCGCCAGTAGTTCGTTGGCTCGCACTGCCAGTCGAATATCTTCGCACGCCGCTTTGAGAAGTGGAAAGGTCTCCGATTTTGCCGCGAGCGTCGCGGTTTTGATCTCTCGCGCAGAAGAGACGCCCGCGCCGGACCGGCTTCGATTGATTGCATAGAGCGCCTCCACGGCGATGTCGAAGATTCCCTCGTTCCCGTCTATGGATAGCTCCGGGAAGTCCGCCTCGGAGGGCCACGCGGAAGCGTGAATGCTTGCGCATCCCGTCTCCTCGGCGTAGGCCCAGGACCAGACTTCATCAGCGATGTACGGAACAAACGGCGCAAACAGGCGCAGGAACACGCTGAGCGCAATCCGCAGCGTCGCCAGCGCGGAACCCTCTACCTTCGCTCCATACGTCCCAAGGGTTCTGGCGCGGCTCATTTCGATATAGGAATCCGTAAACGCCGTCCAGAAAAACCGCTCCGTCTCAGCAAGCGCCTGCTGGTGTTCGTAGTTCTCGAAGTGGCGGGTGGCGTTGCGCACCAACTCCCGCAGCCGCAGCAGAAACACCCGATCCATCGGGTAGACGATCGGCCCGGGCGAGCCCTCTTTTCCAAGAACGAATTTGGAGGCGTTGAAGAGCTTGGTCACAAGTCTCTTGCCCACCTTCAGAACGTTTACGTCGAAGGCGGTGTCGGCGCCCAGTTGCGCGCAGGCAGCCCAGTACCGTACCGCATCGGAGCCGTACTCATCCAACAAGTGCATCGGGGTGATGACGTTGCCGCGGCTCTTCGACATCTTCTTTCGGTCGGGATCGAGAATCCAGCCGGAGATGGCCACATGCTTCCATGGGATCAGGTCTTCGTGCAGGCACGACTTAACGATCGTGTAAAACGCCCAGGTGCGGATAATCTCGTGGCTCTGCGGCCTCAGATCCATCGGGAAAAGCGAGCGGAATCGATCCGGCTGCTCGCCCCATCCGCTCGCGATCATCGGCGTCAGCGACGAGGTAAACCAGGTGTCGAAGACATCGGCCTCTCCCAGGAATCCATCCGGCTTTCCGCGTTGCTCTTCCGTGAATCCCGGCGGCGCGGCGTCCGCCGGATCGAGCGGCAGGCTTTCTTCCTCGGCCACAATCGGATGGGCGTGATCCACCTCGCCCGCCGCGTCGATCGGATACCACACCGGGAACGGAACCCCAAAGTAGCGCTGGCGCGATATCGCCCAATCGAAGGCCAGGTTCTCTGTCCAAATACGATAGCGGTGCCGCATGAATTCCGGATGCCATTCGATTCGGTCACCCGCCTCGAGCAGCATCGGCTTCTTGTCGAGCAAACGAACAAAGAACTGCCTCGTGCTGATGAATTCCAGAGGTTGATCGCCTTTCTCGAAGAACTTCACCGGATGCTCGATAGGCGTCGGTTCGCGTTCGAGCGGCGGTTGGCCTCTCAGAACTGGCTCATCCGGCGCGCGCAGCTGTTCCACAATGGCCCGCCTCGCCTGCTTCACGCTCTTGCCGATCAGTTCCGCATAGAGGCCGTTCGCCCGCTGCGGATCGATTGAGGGCCAATTCGCCTCGCCAAACTGCACCGCCAGCAGTCGCCCATTCCGCCCCAGGATTTGGCGGTTGGCAAGGCTCTGTTCGCGCCACCAGCGCACGTCCATCGCGTCGCCGAACGTGCAGACCATCAGGATGCCGGTGCCTTTTCCCGGGTCGGCAAGTTCGGAGGAAAAGATCGGCACCGGAACGCCGAAGAGCGGAGTCAAGGCGCGTTTCCCGAACAGATGCCGGTAGCGCTCGTCGTTGGGGTGCGCGGTTACGCCCACGCAGGCCGGCAACAGTTCGGGCCGGGTCGTGGCGATTGTGAACGCGTCGCGGCTGTCCTCCACCCCAAAGCGGACATGATGGAAGTGTCCGGAAATCCCGCGGTCCTCCACCTCGGCCTGCGCCACGGCGGTCTGGAAATCCACGTCCCACATGGTTGGCGCTTCCACGCTGTATATGTGTCCCTTGCGCCACAAGTCGAGAAAGCTCCGCTGAGCCGCCCTTCGGCAGCGCGGGTCGATCGTCGAGTACTCCTGCGTCCAATCCACAGACAATCCCAGGCGGCCCCACAGTTGCTTGAAGGTCTTTTCGTCCTCCTGGGTCAGGCGCAGGCAGAGTTCGATGAAATTAGGCCGGGAAATCTGCAGCGGCGGCGATTTCGGATCGTTACTTTCCGGGGTCGGCAAACTCAGCTCCGGCTCGTATTTCAATCCCGGATTGCAGCGCACGTGGAAATAGTTCTGGACCCGTCTTTCTGTCGGAAGGCCGTTGTCGTCCCATCCCATGGGGTAGAAGACGCTCTTGCCGCGCATGCGCTCGAAGCGCGCCATCAGATCGGTCTGTGTGTAAGAAAAAACATGGCCCACATGCAGAGAGCCGGATACCGTCGGCGGAGGAGTGTCGATGGCGAACCGCTCCCGCCCAGCAGGCGATTCGGCATATCGATACACTCCCAGCTCGCGCCAACGCGCTTGCCAGTAATTCTCTGCCGCCTGGGTGTCAAAGTGCTTCGGCAGTTCGGAAATTTTCATCGGCTCAACCCGGTCGCTTTAGCGGACAGGCGAGTCCGCAAACATCCTGCAACGGGCTCCTTCCATTCGCCTAATCCTCGCCTGGCCCAATGATCTTCAATGGCGGTTGGGTCGGAAGCTTTGGGCAGATCGTGAGGCATTCTTTCTTTGTTGAGCCCCCGGTGATTTTGTGAAAACACCCTTGCAGAGAGGGGCTTTCAAAGCGAGGGGACTACCCCTCAGGTTAGCAGACGCAGGGCAGAGCGATGGTTCGACCGCAAAGCGAAGGCATTGTGGATTCCAAGTGAAAGAGGCCGCACCCGGAGAGGCTGCGGCCCTTTCATTTAGATCGGTTCCGAACTCAGAACGGGTTGATCTTGGCCAGGCCCTTTTTCTTTTTCTTCTTGCTGGAGGAGTCTTCGCTGAGATCGGCCTTGGGCTTCTTGCTTTTGCCGCTGGAGGCAGTCTGGGTGGGTTGAGCCGGGTTCTCGCCGGGCTTGATGTCATTCACCTGGATAGGAGCCTCGACTGGCTTTTCAGGATTCGGGAGGACGGTGTTGGTGGGCCCGACCGGCTTGACCACGGCATTGGGATCAGCGGCAGCAGTGCCACCGGATGCCGCAGCGGCGCTGTTCGGCGCGTTGACCACCTCGACTCCAACTCCGGTGCCTCCTGCCGGCGCCTCCATTTGCAGCGGAGCGGTGGAGGGCTGATCACTGCGCGGAGGCTCGTTGGGGCCGGTGGGCGTAACGGCTGCCGCGGGCGCCGGCGGCTTGCCGGCGTTCACAGCCTCAGTAAACACGGCCCTGTTCTGGTTGGTAACGTCTGGGGCGAGCGTGCGCGTGGGATCGTCAAGGGTGGGTTCGCCCACGTGCACAGCCTCAACCATCGTGGGACCGCGCTTGATGATGCCGATGACAGTGTCGGTAAAGTGGAGGGGCTGGCGGCTGCGTTCCTCGGCGTCGCTTTCGGCAATGGCGGACTGAGTCGGCTCGGGAACGTTCCGGTTCATGGCCACCAGGCGGTCGCGGGCATCCTCAACGTGCGGCGCCATGGGATAGCGCGTGATGACTTTTTGGTAGGCCGCGGCGGCCTTGTCCTGGTAAACGGAGCGCATGCGCTCTTTGATGGCGCCGGGCAGGCCAGGAGCGATCTCGATGTTGTGCGCCTCACCGGCGTAGGCGTCACCGATGCCGATGAGCACCTCGTCGCTCTTGGAATAGAGAGGATAAGAGTCGGCCACGGTTTCAAGGCGGGCGATGGCGGCGATAAAGTCTTCGCGGCTCTCGTAATAACTGCCGATCTGGTACTCGCGCTCGGCCAGAACCTCCTGCACATCGCGTAACCTCTGCTTGGCGCGCGGGATGAGGGTCGAATCCGGGAACATGTTGATCATCTCCCGGTACTCTCTCTCTGCTTGTTGAACGTTCGTGAAGTCGCGGTCGGGCTTCTCCATCTGCTGGTAGTAGATGTCGGCGACCTTCATCTTGGCTTCGGCGGCCTCAGGGACGTTGGGAAAGAAGGTGATGAAGTCCTCATATTCGGCTTCGGCCTGAGTGAGGGCCGCGGAGCCGCCTTCCTTGAACCAGGTGTCGCCCACCGAGAGCTTGGCGCGCATGCGGTATTCCGACTCGGGATAGGTGTTGAGCATGGTTTGCAGGTCGAGGCGGGCCACATCATAGCGGCCTTTCTTCATGGCCACCATGGCCTTGTCGTAGAGCTCCTTGTCAGGCTGCTTGGATTGCACGCCGGCCAGCGGGTTGGCGTTCAGGTCATAGGCCTTCTTCTGCTTCTTCTTGATTCTGGCATCGGCCGAGCCGACGCCCAGAAACAAGGCGACAAGTGCCACAGCGACGATCTTTAAAGACAACCGACTCATACCACCTCTTGGGAGGAGGACCCTGGGGCGGGCCATCCGCAGCTTGCGTGCGCTTTTCAGTGAATTTTACTCTTTCCGGCCGCAACTTTGCTGGCAATGATCTGGTCGTCGGCCTCGTGTGCCGCTGCCAGCAAGCTGCGGGCATCGCGCTCCGGCTCGCCCTGGCCAAAAACGGCGTTGCCGGCCACGAGCAACTCCGCTCCGGCTTGGACGATGGCAGCGACGGTGTCGTGAGCCACGCCGCCATCCACCTCGATCCTGAAGTCGAGGTCGAGGTCGCTCCGGAGTTCGACGAGACGGCGTATCTTGTTCAGCGAGAAAGGGATAAACTCCTGCCCGCCGAAGCCGGGATTGACGCTCATGATGAGGACGTGGTGGACCATCGGCAGGATATCGACGATCAGGTCGACGCGCGTGGCCGGATTGAGGACCACGCCGGGCTTCATGCCGTGTTGAAGGATCATCTCCAGCGAGCGGTGCAGGTGCGTGCAGGCCTCGTAGTGGACGCTGAGCCAGTTGGCGCCAGCGTCGGCGAAGGCGGCGATGTAGTCGTTGGGGTTCTCGATCATCAGGTGGCAATCGAGGGGCAAGCGGGTACATTTGCGCAGGCTGGCCACCACGGGCGGACCGATTGTGATATTGGGGACGAAGTGGCCGTCCATGATGTCGACATGGATGGCAGTGCCGCCGCCACGCTCGGCCGCGGCCACCTGGTCGGCCAGATGGGCAAAATCGGCGGATAATATCGAAGGCAAAAGCTCAACCATCGTAAGACTGGCAGCAGCGCGACCATCAATTCGCGCGCAACTCCTTGCGGGGACAGTGTATCAGCGGGAGCAGGGGTGTGGGCGGGTGTTGATTGGTTATGCAATGGCGGGAGCCGGCGCCGGCGCGAGCGACAGCGTGAGCACCGTGATGTCGTCCTGCTGGCCGAACTGGACGGCAGCTTCGGCGATTTGCTGAGCCGCGCGCGAGCTGAGTTGGCGCGTGCGCTCGAAGCCGAAGAGCTCGCCCAAGGCGTTGCGCGCCTCGACAACGCCATCCGACAAGAATGTCAGTTTATCCCCGGGCGCGAGTTGAAGGGACAATTCGGTGTACTCGGCTGCCGCGTCGACGCCGAGAGGAAGACCGGCGGGTATCTCGATCTCCTGGCCGTTGCGATAGGGCGACAATTGGCCAGCGTTCGAAATCAGCAGAACTCCTGTGGCCGAGAGATCGGCGCAGAGGCAAGTAGTAAAGTCTTCGATGCCGCTGTTATGGAGGGCCGCGTTCAGCTCCTTGAGAACGGCAGCAGGACGCAGATCGTCGCATCGGTCGGCGGCGCCGAGCAGCAGCGCCGAGGTGAGCGCGGCGGCAACCGCCTTTGCCGCTCACGTCACCGAGGAGCACGCGCTGGGACCCGTTGGCGAGAGCGCGGCAAAGATAGAAGTCTCCGCCGACTTCGTGGGCTGGCAGAAAAGCTGAACTGACGATGACGCCGGGTGCGACCAGCATTTTTTCGGGAATGAGCAGATGCTGCACCTGGCGGGCGGCGGAGAGCTCTCCGCGCATCTCGGCACGTTCGTCGGCGGCAATTCTTTGTTCATGGAAGATGTAGCCGAGAATGGCGACCACCAATGCGGAAATGGCGAGGGACATCCAGTCCTGCGCCTGGCCAGACCATGTGTCGCGGCCAAGGATGACCTGTTGCAACTGGAACCAACCCTCGATGACGGCCCAGACGGCGGCGAGAGCGGCAACGACGCGCATGCGGCCGCTAAGTCGCGTCCATGGCCAGAATGCAACAAATGGAGCCGTGCACGCGAATCCCCAAATGCACCAAATGGGTCTGAAGCAGGTGACCTGCACAAAGAGCGAGAGTGGCAGGGCCATTTGCGGAGGAAGGAAGGCAGGCGGGACCGATCCGAAGAAAATGAGTGTCCATGCGGCGAAGACCACCCAGTAAACGGCCGGGACCCGCCGCTGGACAAGAGCAAAGTTGACGCGGACCAGCGCCCACGACTCGAACATCGCGAGGCCGAAGAACAGATCATCGACCCAATACGGGTACTCTTGCCAGAACAGGAAGTGGCCTATCAGGTTGAGCCGCGTGATGCACACAGCCAGGCAATACAAGCCGAGCCAGAATGCGGCTTTTTGTGAGCGATCAAAGAGAAAGAGCCCGATCAGGAAAAGCCCGGCCGCTCCGATCACGAGGTAGCTGGAGTAGGTGGGCACGGAGCTCTTGAGATCATCTCCGCGCTCAGCCTCAATACGCGCCTGCAGGTACAGCTCATCTCCGAAATAGAGGTAGACGGGACGGCCCGGGGTCTCGCCGGGTACGAGCTGATTTTGAACAACACGCAGGACAACGGTGCGAATGGCCTGAGTTGAGACCGGTGTTATGGGGTAAATCCGATAGCCGGCGAATTCCGCGACAGGCTGGCCATCCACGAAGGCCGTCACTTGCTCAGGCCCGTCCGAGCCGACGACCACTGCGGGGTGTTGAATTTCGGTGGTGTCGAAAGTTGCGCGACAGCGCACCCACACAAGGTAGGCATCCCCCGTCTCACGGTAATCAGTGTAGGGCTCCCAGCCGCTGGGGTCCACTGTGACTGCGGCCCATGCGAGGTTGTCGCCGAGCCTGTAGACGCACTGGTCGAAGGGCACCTGAACGAGCTGCGCAGGAAGAGCGCAAGGCATGGCCAGAAACAGAAAAAGCAGCCAATATCGCACGAGAAAACTCTGCTGAACGATTCCGGTTTGAGACGGGAAAGAACTTGAGCGGATGATAGACCTCGAGGGCCGCGCACGGCTATGGATTTGTTTGCGCGCCGATCAGGTAGGAGGCGGCGGAAGAATCGATTTTGCAGCCACGCGGCCCACGCCGCGGAGAATGGCCTTGATGGGCCAATGATCGTCGGCGCCGAGGAAGAGGATTTCGCCGGAACGGCGAGCTTCAGGGCGATAATACCAGCGCTTGAACAGCGCCAGATGGCCCTGCCGAACCGTGGCTGTGGGCGCGGTCGTGGGTGCGGAGAGCGCGGCAAGCGCCGCTTCGAGGCGGGATTCGAGAACTCCGCGAGCGAGCTTGGGTACGACAGGCGCATGCGACTCAGTTTGCGCTTCTACGGCTCCGCTTGCGACGCTTTCAGTTCCCTGTTCCTCCGGAACTCGTTCGATGGCGAGCGGCTGCGCGAAGAGTGACGTCGAGCCGGACTGCTCGTTCTGGATTCGCATTCCCAGAGTCGAGAAGGCGACGGGACCGCGGAGTCGGCTGCCGTCAAACAAAAAGATGGCGACTTCATCGGGATTTGCTGAAGCCTGAACAATCACGGCGCGAAGATGGCTGAGTGGGCGGACAAGCTCGGCGGCGAGTGCGCGCACGGCCTCAACGCGCTGGACTTGACCGTGAAGTGCCGCGGCGGATTCAAATGCGAGATCGGTCGAGGCCTGATCGCGCTCGGTGCGCAGCGTCACGAGACGGCTTTCGCCGCGCGTCGCGAGAAATCTTTCAACGGCGCTGGACTCTTCGGCGTAGCGCGCGTCGCTGCAGCCCTTGAAGCATGGCGCGAGACACATCTTCATCTCGGAGTAGACGCAGCCGGGATAGCTCGGGTCCGGCGCGAGCTCGAAGGTGCAACGGCGCAGCAAAAACAATTTGAGCATCTCTTCGGCGTAGCGCTCGGCGGCAGCGCGCGACGGGAACGGACCGTAGGCCCAATCTGCTTCGCGCAGGCTGGGCCGATGCGTGACTGTAACGCGCGGATAAGGATTGCTGCCGAGAAAACGGACGAAGGCGGGCGAACGCAGGTGCATCCGCTCCAGCGCCTTTGCGCCAAAAATCTCCTCCAAAAGAGAAAACTGCGTGAGCAGAGATTCGAACTCGGAGCCGGTGCGCTGCCATTCGATGCGGCGAACGAGTCCCGCGAGATGCAGGCGGCGCGGATGCTTCGCAGAGGGCTGCAGCAGGCGGTCAAGTCTGGAACGAAGGTTGGGCGTGCGGCCGATGTAGGGCTCGGCGCGAGAGTCGGCGCCATACAGGGCGAAGACCGCTGCCGACAGCGGCAGCGCAGCCAGCGCGGCACTGGGTTCCGCTGGATCGAAGGCCAGAGACTTCCAACCCACGGACTTGAACCCATCCACACTTCGGTTGTCCTTGGGGCCCCCGGTTTGAAAATCGTTCGGCACAGTCCGCAGTCACCTCGTGGCGCACATCACAAGTACACGTGTTCAGAGTGATTTTACGGCGAGCTGCGCGGAATAGAGAATGTGATGCTCGCGGAAGGAGTACAACCAATCTCAGAGGTTCGCATCTGAGGCAAGTGATACCGCGGTACGTGGAGGTGGTATCGTGAAACACTTTGAAGCAGTTTTGCTCTCGATTTCTCTCCTTGGTCTTCCGGTCAGCGGTTCGGCGATCCAGATTCAGTCAACGCTGACTCAGCCCTCCCCGGCAAGCACACCCGCTTTCATCACAATTCCAGCAGGAACCAAGATTGAACTGGTTGTCACGCGCCCTGAGTGGGCGCAGTCCGCCAAGGACGGCGACACCGTCTACGCGCAAACTTCGTTCCCAACCATCGCGGGCAATGGCATGGCGATCCCCGCGGGCACCTACGTGGAAGGGACAATTGAAAGCGTGACGCTGCCCACGCGCAAGTTCGATCGCGCCGAGATTCAGGTGCTCTTCACCAAAATCGTTTTTGCCGACGGTTACATCGTGGGGCTGCCCGGCGGAGCAAACGCGATGCAGACGCCGGCGACCAATCCGGCGCCGGGCGAGACCCTGATTGCGATCACGATTCAGGTAACGCCGGCGAACGATCTGCTGCTCGACAACGGCGCTGAAGTGGAGATGACGCTTGCCGCGCCGCTCCAGTTGGACGCAAAGCAAATTGTGCAGTCGATTCCACTTTCGCGCTTGCCGCAGCCGGGACAACTCAAATCGGCCACCCTCTGCCGCAATATTCCCGGCAGTCCGGGAACGCCGGGAACGCCGGATACGGTGATTCCCGGAAGTCCCGGCACGCCTGACATCACAATCCCCGGAGGACCTGGAATGCCCGACACTATCATCCCGGGAACTCCGGCGACTCCGGACACAGTAATTCCGGGCTCGCCGGGAACATCGGGAACCCCTGACTATATTTGCCCGGCCAAGCCGCTCGTGATTTCGTCGACTCCAGTCAACAATCAACCAACGCAAAGTTCTCAGCCGGTGGCGGCTCGTTAACCCGGCACATTCTTTGAGTAACGCCCAGGAAGGAAGGGTGTTCCATGTTCGTCCAATCCATTACCGCACTCATGATTGCTTCTCTTACGATGGCTCAAACTCCGATTCCCGCCCCGCAGATTGCACCACCCGCCGCGCCAGACTCTTCGGCTCCGGCGGCACAAATTGCGCCGGCGCCCACCGGACAAAATGCGCTGGCGCCTACCGCGCAGGCCATCGCAGTTCCCGCTGGAACGGCTGTTCAGCTCACGCTGATGAGCGCCGTTAAAAGCAAGTCGACGCAAGCCGGGGACACGGTGCGCGCGGTGGTAGCGTTTCCCGTGACCATCGGGACTCAACTTGCCATTCCCGCGGGAACTTTCGTGGACGGCGATGTGCTACAGGTGTCGGCGCGCCCCAAGGTGGGCCAGCAGCCGTCGTTCCGCGTCCACTTCACGCGCCTCGTGTTTTCCAACGGCTACTCGGTGGCCCTCAATGGCGAGAACGCACAGGCGTTGGTGCTCCCACTCAACAGCAGCGCACCAACAAACGAAGTGGCGGAACTCGCGCCGCTGCGGCTGCCGGAGTCACACTTTGCCATGGGCGGAGGACAGCAATCACAATTGCCGACACTTCCGCGGGTCGGCCCCAACCCCGCCGTCGTGGGCGGAGCCATTGGGGGAGGCTTTGCCGCCCTCGTCGTCCTGATGCTTGTCTTTGCGCATCACAGCGTGAATAATACGGATTTCTTGCTCTACGACGCCGGCTGGCAGTTTCAGATGATTCTCGATAGCCCGCTCACGCTCGATGCGGCTCAGGTTGCGGCCGCCGCGGCGACGCCCAGCGCAAACTGACCATCGGCTGGCCCGGCAGCCTGATCGAGTTCGCACACGAATCCACGTCGCTTTCGCGTCTTGGAGGCAACAATGAGAGCGCCGCGAGGGTGGGCACCCAACCGGCTTGGTGTGTCGAATCACTCTGCCTCGAGCCAAGCAGTAAACTCCCGGCGGGGAATCGGGGCAGACATCCATGAGGTGTCTGGCGGAGTGAGACGCATTGCTTCCTTCACAGTGATCCAACCATTTGGCAGAGGCATTGAGCTCTTCGTGCCCTTTCGCGTTATCCATTCAAGCCTGCCACGCTTTTCGCTGGCTTCTGCTACCTGAAGAGCGATGCGCACATCTTGCGCGACATATTCGAGAACGTCTCTGAAGTACCCCTGTGCCCAAAGTCCGGGAGCCTTTACGCCGCTCATGCCGGCTGGCTTTCCAGGCAGGCCCATACCCAGTGCAGCTTTTTCCAGGGCGATGGGGTAGCCAAGGGAGCAGAAGGCATGAAACATCATGTCTACATGGCCGAGCGCACACTCCCTACAGGCGGCGGCTGCGGACGACTCCTCCGCCAAGACGTCGAAATCAAACCCCAGACCATTCCATGTGAGAATTTTGTAGCCTTGAGCTGCTTTACGCGCCAAATAGCGGACCAACTCCTGGGCCTCATCCCGGCTCATTCGTGGCGCAGGCGAACCGTTCTGCGTGATCCCGTGCCAAGAAGTTGGCTGGACCTCATCGCTCGCCAAGGTGGCGGCACATGAAATGCCTAGTGGGCGATGCGGACGCCAGTTGAAATCTTCGCCTGGAACTTCTTTTGCCGTTTCAATGTCAAATGCCAAGTACCGACGTACCATTGCTGATCGGTCTCTTTCATCCAAGCATTTTGAGTTGCCCCCTGCTCAGAGCAATTTTGGGCGGTCCGGGATCTCGCAGCTCATCGTTGGGCTTGGAATAGGCGCCAATGTTATCACTACGGCTGGACTCGTTGTGTCTGCCGCACATTTTGTCCGGATTACGGATTACGCAGAAGTTGCCCGCCCTTCCCCGTGTGGCTTTTCCGCCGGGCGCTCAAGCTGCTATGCTGCGGGCGTTACGGAAAAACGATTTACGGCAGGGGTGAACAGCAATGTGGTTCCTCGGCATGGATGTCGGTACGGGCGGAACACGGGCGCTGATTGTGGACGGCGCGGGAAAGCTGCTGGGGGCGGCGTCGAGCGAGCACGCTCCATTTCGTGCCGAGCATCCGGGATGGGCGGAGCAGGATCCCGAGGACTGGTGGCGCGCGGCACAGGAGGCGATTCGCGGGGCGCTCACGAGTACGCCGGAGCCGCGCAAGCCGGTGGCGGCGATTGCGCTCACCGGGCAGATGCACGGCGCCGTGATGCTGGACGAGGCGGGCGGTGTTCTGCGGCCGGCGCTCATCTGGTGCGACACGCGCACGCAGCCTGAGTGCGACTGGCTGACCGAGAAGATCGGCTACGAGCGGCTGATCGAGTTGACCTGCAACCCCGCGCTGCCCAACTTTACGCTGACCAAGCTGCTGTGGGTGAAGACGCACCAGCCGGAGATCTTCGCGAAGATCCGCCACGTGATGTGCCCCAAGGATTATGTGCGCTACCGGTTGACGGGCGAGTTCGCGATCGACGTGCAGGAGGCCAGCGGAACGCTGCTGCTGGACGTGACGCACCGGCAGTGGTCGCGCGAGGTGGCTGAGGCAGCGGGGATCGAGATGAGCTGGCTGCCCAAGGTGTACGAGTCGCCGGAGATTTGCGCGCGCATCAGCGAGAAGGCGGCGGGGCTAACGGGATTGAAGGCGGGCACGCCGGTTGCGGCGGGCGCGGGCGACCAGGGCGCGGGCGCGGTTGGCATGGGCATTCTGCAGCCGGGGAGCGTGTCGGCGACCATCGGGACCTCGGGCGTGGTGTTTGCAGCGACGGCCGAGCCGACGAAGGATCCGAAGGGACGGCTGCACACGTTTTGCCATGCGGTGCCCGGCGTATGGCACGTGATGGGCGTAACGCAGAGCGCGGGGCTGAGCTTGAACTGGCTGCGCGGAGCGTTCTTTGCGGGCCAGAGCTACGACGCACTGAGCGACGGCGCGGCGAAGGTTCCGGTGGGTTGCGAGGGCCTGGAGTGGGCGCCGTATCTGCTGGGCGAGCGCACGCCGCATCTCGATCCCGAGGTGCGCGCTGCGTTTGCAGGCATCGGCGTTCAGCACACCGGGGCGCATTTTGTCCGCGCAGTTCAGGAGGGCGTCGCCTACTCGCTGCAGGACACCTTCACGCTCTTCCGCGAGCTGGGCATTCCCGTCACCGGTATTCGCCTGGGCGGCGGCGGTGCGCGCGGGGCGCTGTGGCGGAAGATTCAAGCCGGCATCTACGGGCACGCGGTGGAGATTCTGGTCGCCGAAGAGGGCGGCGCGTTTGGCTGCGCGCTGATGGCAGGCGTGGGCGCCGGACACTGGAAGAACCTCGATGAGGCCTGCGGGCAGGCGATCGAAGTGGCGCAGCGGATTGAGCCGGACGCGAAAGATGTGGCGGCGTACAAAGCCGGCTACGCGCGGTGGAGAAAGCTCTATCCGGCGCTGCGCGGACTGCGAAACTAGGTCATCCCAGCGCATATCCGCGGCCGTGGGTACTCGCTGGGGCCTCTGGTTGACCGGCGGATACCCGCGCAGCAAAGGAAAAGGCGGACTACGGGCTTACTTCGCGAAGAGTAAGAGATCTATGGCTCCGCCCATCGCTTTGTAGCCTGCGTCGCCTGGGTGCAGGTGATCGCCTGAGTCGTAAGCCGGATTGAAGTGGGTTGGATTCGCCGGATCCTGCGTGGCTTTGTCGAAGTCGGCGACGCCGTCGAATGTACCGCTATTGCGAATCCAGTCGTTCACGGCCTCTCGAACCTGCTCGCCTTTGTCGGAGTAGTAGACCGCGCCACCGTAAGGTGTGAGAGTTGCGCCGATGGCCTTGATGCCGTGCTCGTGCGCCGCGTCGGCGATCTGCTTGAGTCCCATCTCCAACTGTGCGGCGGTAATGTCGTCCCATGGCGCCTGGAGATGCGCCAGACGGCCGATGTCGTTGATGCCTTCGAGGACGATGACGTAGCCCACGCCGCTCTGCGAAAGCACGTCACGGTCAAGGCGAGAAAGAGCACTGGGGCCGTAGGCCTTGTTGCCGTTCGTCTCGTTGAGGACGCAGTTGCCGCCAATGCCTTCATTGAGGACAGAGACGTGACTGAGATTGGGGTCCTGGTTGAGCCGCGCGGCGAGAATGTCGGGCCAGCGGTGATTGGCGTTCCGCGTGGATAGCGCGCCGTCGGTGATGGAGTCACCGAATGTGACGATGGCTCGGGAGTCTGCGACAGCCTGCACGTCGATGCCGTCGAGGAAGTACCACGAGAAGATCTTCGTTGCGCCGGGCAGGTCCGGCGCGGTGGACATGTCGCCGTTGGTGATGAAGTTGTCCTGGGCAGCGGAGGAGTGGTAGGTTTCAGCGCGCATCACCTGAGTCGGCAGATAAAAACTGATGGCGAGATCGGAGAGCGGCTGGACTGCAAGCGCGACCGGGTCGGAAAAGAGCTCGGCGCCGGGCGGAATGTTGACCGAGGTTGCTCCGCCGAATGTGATTGCGTGATCGATGCCAGGCTGGATGGCCGCATTGCCGGCGCTCAACGTCACGTGCGCGTTGCTGATGGTGAGTTGATCGGTGCCGTAGGCGTTTGTAAATCGCACACGAATCTCCGCGCCGCCAACTGAGTTGTGAACGATTTCGCGCAGGGTAACGCCGCTGAAGGGATGGACGTTGAAGCCGCCGTCGGCGAGCACAGGAGAAGTGGCCCAGGTTCCTACCCACTGCGGATGCGGCGTGGATTGGGCGCGGGTATTCGCGGCGAACACAAGCGCGGCGATGGCAGCAAGACGGATGATTTGTTTCAACATCGGTTCGTTCCTCTGCAATTCAGAGTATGGATTCGTGCAGATGATCGCTTAATGCAGATCAATATCGGCGTGGAGCGGAGTGTTCTCGCTGGAATCACCAACGCGAATGATGAACTTGCCGGGATCGATGATCCACCTGTGGGCGGGTTCATCCCAGTAGCTGAAGGCGCGCGCGTCCAGGCTGATGGTCACGTGGCGAGTTTCGCCCGGATCGAGGCGGACTTTGGCGAAGCCCTTCAATTCGCGCTCGGGACGGTCGACCTGCGCGGACGGGTCGGAGACGTAGAGCTCGGCGACTTCGGCTCCGGCTACGCTTCCAGAATTGGTGACATCGAAACTGACTGCGACCGCGGAACCTGAGGCAGCCCCGGCGGGAACGTCGAGTTTGGAGAATGTGAATGTCGTGTAGCTCAAACCGAAACCGAAGGGGAAGAGCGGGTGCTTGCCGGTGGTGGTCCAGTAGCGGTAGCCGACCATCAGTTTGTCGCCGTACTTGATGTGCTCGATGGTGTAGTCGAGCGGCTTGCCGTCTTCGCCGATGGTATGCAGCGTCGTGTTGTCCTTGGGGTCGCCGTAGTACCACTTCGAGGACGGGTTCTCGTCCCAACTGCGGTCGAAGCTGACGGGCAGTTTGCCCTCGGGGTCGTGCCGGCCAAAGAGAATCTGCGCAACGGCCGTGCCACCTTCCTGGCCGGGATACCAGGTATGGAGCAGCACGGGAACTTTATCGAGCCAGCGGCTGGTGTCCACGCCGCCGCCTGCGGTAATCGTCACGATGGTGCGCGGATTGGCCGCCGCGGCCGCTTCGATCAGCGCGTCCTGGCCCGGTGGCAGCGTGAAGGTGCGGTCGGCGCCTTCATGCTCGGTCTTCGCGTCGAAGCCCACGGCGACGACCACTACGTCGGCGTCAGCGATCGCTTTCTTTTCGTCTGGCGAATCGGGCATGCCGGCGCTGTAGAAGACATGCGCACCGGGGCCGAGAAGGTTGGCGATGCCGGTGAGAATGCTGACCGGTTCGAAGGCATGGGCCTCGGAAGAGCCGCCACCGCCGGTGACCGCGGGATAGGCGTCCGGGCCGATGATGGCGATGTTCTTGATTTTGGCGGGATCGAGCGGCAGCAGATTTCCCTGGTTTTTGAGGAGGGTAATGCTCTCCAAGGCTCCTTGAAGGACAACTGCGCGATCGGCGACGGAGTAAGTGGAGTCGGCGGGATCGAATTGCGGACGATCGGTGAAGCCGTAGCGCAGCTCGGTGCGGAAGATCCGCAGCAGATGCTCATCGATGGTGGACTCTTTCACCTGGCCGCTCTGGACTGCTGGAACGAGATTCTTCGCGTTCATGAATTTGGGGCTGGGCATTTCCAGATCGAGGCCATTGTTGACCGCGGCGACGCCGTCGTACGTCGCGTCCCAGTCAGACATAAGAACTCCCTGGAAACCCCATTCGCCCTTGAGCAGTTTGAGGTTGAGAAAGTCATTCTGCGTGGAGTGAACGCCGTTCACCTGGTTGTAGGAGTCCATCACCGCGTCGACGTGAGCTTTAGTGACGGCGGCCTCAAACGCGGGCAGATAGATCTCGCGCATCGTGCGCTCGTCAACGTCGGAGCTGGCATTGTGGCGATTGAACTCCTGGTCGTTGAGGGCGAAGTGCTTGACGGTAGCAACGACGCCCTGCGACTGTACGCCCTCAATGAATGGCACAACAAGAGAAGCGTTCAGGAACGGGTCCTCGGAGAGGTACTCGAAGTTGCGCCCGCATAAGGGTGAGCGGGCGATGTTGACGCCGGGACCAAGAAGGAAGTTGACGTTCCGCGCACGGGCGTCGCGGCCGAGGCTTTCGCCGATCTTGCGGGCGAGCTCGGGATCCCAACTGGCGGCAAGCGCAACGCCGCCGGCATAGGCGGTGGTGGGGCCCCAGGTGCGCACGCCGAGCGAGGCATCGGACATCTTGAACTGCGGCAGCCCGATGGACGGCATGGGACGAGTGAACATTTCTTTGATGCCGCCCAGAAGCTCGATCTTCTGTTCGAGCGTGAGCTTGGAGACCATGGCTTGGGCCTGAGCCTCAATGGCGGGCGAGCCGGGCGCGGGAGCCTGGGCCGAAACGGAGAGGTTGCCTGCGACCAGAATTGTGGAAACGAGAAAGAAAGCAGAGAGAAGAGGGCGTTCAAAGAGCGTTTTCATATCGCGCCCAAGGTAGCGCATTGGGCCGCCGGGTGTACAGCGGCAGGTGTGCATGAACCCTCCAGAGTTCGTCCCGGCAAGGCATCCGCGCGGTGAAATTGAGAGTGCAGGCGGCGGATCGTGCGGACGTTGAAAAGTTCGGGAATAGAATCGTTCTCCAGCGAAATCAAGAATTTGCGTTGTGACTCGAATCACAGGTAGGGGTGAATGGGGTCACTGCCCGGCCTTGCGCCGGAAGCGCACACTCAGAGTCCAATGAACGGGATAGCAGCGGACTGGGCGGAGAGAGAACCATGAGCTTCGATCAAGGCTTAAAGACCATTGTGGTCGCGACCGACCTCGGGGGTCAGGCTGAGGCGGCTCTGGAATACGCGCGCAAGCTGGCCACGAACTACGAGGCGCGAATCGTTCTGGCGCACGGGCTCGATCCGATGGAGTATGCCGCCGTGGATGGGCTCCCCGGCAGTGTCGCAAGCCACTTGACCGAACAGGCTCGCAAAGTGCTAGACAAGCTGGCGGGCGACTTGCTCCGCGAGGGAATTCACAGCCATTCCGAGGTGCGGCAAGGGACGATTGCGGAGATGCTGGTGGATTTGGCGCGCCAGTACGATGCCGGGCTGATCGTGATTGGCACCAAGGGGATGGAGGGCGCCGGACCTGTAGTGGTAGGCGCTATTGCGGAGCAACTCGTCAGGTTGTCGCCGTGCCCGGTGCTGGCCGTTGCCGCGGACTGGAATGCAGGCCCCAACCGTCCTGCGCCGGGCGGACCGGTGCTGCTGGCCGTGGAACGCAACGAAGCGGCGGTCGCCGCAGCGGCAACGGCGTACTCGCTGGCAGTGACCTTTCAACGACCGTTGCTGGTGCTGCACGTTCGCACCGCCGCCGAGATCAGGGCCGGCAAAGATCCTTGCGCCGCTGCGGCGGCGGAATTCGGCATCAAGCTTCCACCGCGCAGGCACTATGCGCTCAGTGGGGGCTCAGGCTGGCTGCTCAAAGAGGCTCCGGTGCATTGCCTCGTGAAGGACGGCGACCCTGCCGATGCCGTGGCAGAAGCGATTGCTGAAAATCACCCCTGCATTCTTGTAGCCGGGGTAAAACGGGCCAGCGGGACGCCGGGGCCGCATGGCACGGCCTTTGCCTTGCTCTCTGCCTCGCGCGTGCCGGTTCTTTGCGTTCCGCCTGAGGCGGCGCGCACCGGTGAGGAGCGGGAGGTTGCGCTCCCCGTGGGAGCACCGTAGCAGGCGGGGACACGCGCTGCAGCGCATGGCGCTGATCGCTTCATGTGGATCGATCGATAGGGATCGATCGATAGGGAAAATGGGCGGGTGAAAGGAGAAACCGCACCGTTTTGTCCGATCAAAATCGAACGCAAACCGGGACAGTAGGGAGCCGGCGCAGCGGAGTGGACGGCCTGCGCGATTGGCTTTGCCACGCACCTCTGGGAGGGGCACACCTGGAACGGGGGAATGGTGGAGACGGAATCCAAGACGCTTTGGAGCCGGAAATAGGGCGAAGAAATGGTTAGCAATCAACTCGATACGCGATTCGAACGTTTGGCCGCGGCGGCGGCGCATCCGCTCGCGGAGTTGTTGGATTGCCCCCAGGATGCCGGTCGCCTATTGAGCGGGGAGACAAAATGCGTCGATTTTGAACCCGGTGCAGTGGTCTTTCGCCAGCACGGGCCCTGCAAAGGGCTCTACGTCGTGGTTTCGGGTGATTTTGTGCGGAAGGCGGAGCGTTTTGACATGCGCGTCACGCTGGGACCGGCGCGGCCGGGGGACTTGGTGGAGCTGGCTGCCGCGCTGGGAGACGGACTTCATACTTACACCTTGAGTGCAGTCACTTCCGGATCGTTGCTGTTGTTGCCGATGGAAGCGCTGCATAGGTCGTTTGAAAGCTATCCACCGCTGCGGATGCGGCTCCTGGAGGAACTGGCGCGCGAAGTGTCGCGGGCCTATATCACCTGCTGCCTGACCCGCGTGACGCCCGCCAGACGCCACAGCAACGCAGCGGCGGGCGCATAGA
>JBEKAJ010000024.1:0-20954 GCA_050018295.1 Occallatibacter sp.
TCGACTCTCGCCCCGGTCTTTGGGTTGCGGCCAATGCGGGGTTTGCGCTGGCGGATGCGAAACGAGCCGAAGCCGCGAATCTCGATCTTGTCTCCGCTCTGCAGGGCGCCGATCACGGATCCGAAGATGGTCTCAACAATCACTTCGCCGTCGCGCCGGGTCAAATCACCCAGGCTGGTCACTTTCTCCACCAAGTCCGCCTTTGTCATCTCCCTCGAACCTCCGCTTCCAGCATAACCGGATTGTGCCGAGGAACGCAGGAAAATGCAAGCCCCTTTTTAGAAATTATCCTTTGCGCATCAGCAAGTTGGCCGATTGATCCCCTTCCGCCGCAGGAGTCTTGCCCGCGCCTTCGTCCCCCTTCGGTAACGCCGAATCCCTCTTCCCGTAACGCCGACTCCCTCCACTCGTTGCGCAGATTGCGGGTCTTGCTGTCGGCTTAGGGTACAGTGATGGTGGTACCTCCAAGACCTTCATGGCCTACCCGCAATACAGCATCGTCATTCCTGCGTTCAACGAGGAAACGCGCATTGGTGGCGCGCTTGAGGCCGTCCTCGCCTGCATCCGCCAGCGCGGCTGGAATGCCGAGGTCGTTGTCGTCGACGACGGCTCCCGCGACAAAACTGCCGAGATCGTCCAGGCCTTCGCCGCCAAAGCCCCTGAGGTCCGCATGCTTCAGAATCCGGGCAATCGTGGCAAGGGTTACAGCGTGCGAAATGGCATTCTCCACTCCCTCGGCGAAGTGGTCATGTTCACTGACGCCGATCTCTCGGCTCCCATCGAGGAAGCCGACGGCCTTCTTGCCGCCATTGCCGGGGGAGCCGACATCGCCATCGGCTCGCGCTGGCTCGAACGCACGCGCCAATCCATTCGCCAGCCTCTCTACCGCCAGTTCTTCGGCCGCTGTTTCAACGTGGTCACCCATGCGGTCATGGGTCTGCCTTACGCTGACACCCAATGCGGTTTCAAAGCCTTCAACCGCGCCGCCGCACAAACTGTCTTCCAGCTCCAGACCATCGAGCGCTGGGGCTTCGATCCCGAGATTCTCTTCATCGCTCGCAAGCGGGGTTACCGCGTCGTTGAAGTCCCCGTAAGCTGGGCCCACGACGAGCGCACCCGCATCAGCTACCTCAGGGATGGAACCAGAATGCTTCAAGACATCGCCATCGTTCGCTGGAACGCTCTCCTCGGCCGCTACAACAAGCCTGTCGAGCGCATCCACCGCGCCGATCTGGTCAAGTAGCGCCACTTGCTCAGCAAGAATCTTGCGGCGAGTCAGGTTCCGGCGTAAACTGGTCTGCCGGCCAATCCTAGACCTCTGTTCACACTCTCCTGCACACGCCCAGCGCGTGCGTTGAGAGGAATTCTTATCTTTGCTGGGGGCCGCTATTCACCCAGATGCTGCGCCATGATCCGTCGTAATCGAACCGGCAAAAGTCGAGGAACCGATGATCATTCCACGTCTTAATATGCTATTTGCAGTCATGCTTGCCTGCCTGATTCCCGTGTTGCTGCCCGCTCAGCAAACCCAATCCGGCCAGGCTTCGGTTCCCTTACTTGCCGCACAGCAAGCCACCCCTGCCCAATCCGCCACGCAGCCGCCCGCGCAATCGGCCAATCCGGCAATGCAATCATCCGGCGCGCCAACACAAATCCCGAACCCGGCGGTGCAGGCTCCGAATACTCCTTCTACCCCTACTGCTCCCAACAGCGGCTACACTCTGCGCACCATCTCGCGCCTCGTGGTGCTGGATGTGGTGGTCGTAGACAAGAAGGGAAAGGTAGTCAAGGATCTGAGCCGCGACGATTTCAAAGTTGACGAAGAAGGAGAGCCCCAAACGGTTCTCAACTTCGAACTCGCCGGCGCGCATACGCCCGACCAGCAACTCTCCATCGAGTCCACTGCGGACCTTGATCGTTTGGCCCCCCGCGCTCCTGTCGACATCATTCTCCTTGACGAGTTCAACACGCGCTTTGAAGATATGGCTTTCGCGCGCTACTCGCTCAAGAAGTTTCTCGACAAGCAGCCCGACAAGCTGCCTGAGCCAACCATGCTCATCGCCGTCGATCTCGAGCATTTCACCGTACTCCGCGACTACACCCAGAACAAGGAAGAGCTGATCAAGGCGCTCGACCATCATTTTGCGGCTTATCCCTGGCAAATGCACCAGGCCGCCTGGGTAAGCGAGCGCTACGCCACTGCCTTCATTACGCTGCGCCGCGTTGCGCAAGCTGTCATCGGCCATCCCGGTCACAAGAACATGATCTGGATTGGCCGCGGCTTTCCTGCGCTCCATTTCGCAAGCCTCGAAATCGACTCAGCCAACCGCATTGAAAGCGCCGTTCAGGATTGTGTCAACGTGCTGCGCGACGCCCGCGTTACTCTCTACACCATTGACCCTGCCGGCGTACAAGTGAACCCCGGCGTTTACGGCGGCGACTCGGCCGTGGATCCATTCGGCGGAAACTACGAGTTCAACCAGCTTGCCAAAGCCACCGGCGGGCGCACCCTCTTCGGACGCAACGATGTCGACATGGAGATCGGCACCGCTATCCAGGATGGCTCCAGCTTTTATACCCTCACCTACCGCCCCACCAACACCTCCTACGATCCGAGAAAGTTCCGGCACATCAAAGTCACGCTCAGCCGTCCCGATCTCTCTGTAATAACCCGCGCCGGCTACTATCTCGAGCGCGGCCCGGGCCGTGTCGACGCGGCGAATCCGTCGCGGCGGCTCATGACCGACTTAGTTGCAGCCGACACCAGCACCATGGTCTACGACGGAGTACACATCGACGTCGCAGCCTCGCCCACTGATCCCGAACAGTTCGTCATTCATGTGGATGGCCACAACTTGGCCTGGACAACGGCCACCGACACCGAACCGCGCCACTCCGAAGTCATTCTGATGGTCTCCACTTATGACAAGAAGGGCAACGAACTGAAGCGTGCCGCCGAGGTTCTTCGGGCGAGTGCCCCGCCCACCGTGCCGCCCACCGGGAGGCTGCTGAGAGACATGAACCTGCAGTACAAACTCGACTACAACCCCAAGGCGGTCCGTGCCCGATTTACCGTTCGGGTGGATGCCTCGGGGCGCATCGGGACCGCGGATGTGCAGCTTGGCCAGCACCCAGCCACTCCGGCCCCGCAACCGGCGCAATAGTTGCGAACGCCAACCGCGGCAGAGTTTTCCGGGGTGGGTCAGGAACCCTGGGCCTCAACGAATGGTTGGCGTAATATCGCGGGCTCACTCATTGAGGAATCCGACTAGCGGCTGAAAGACGAATTACAATTCGTCGGGCTGTGGGCGAGTCACCGCCAAACCTTAAATAGCTCCCAAAGGGCGTTGCCTCCGGATCGGCGACAAACCAACCGGAACGCGGTTAAGCCCTCGGCTTGTCTGAATGAGGGCCTCGGCCGTTACTGCCAGTTGAGAATTCTTTCCGTCTAGCTCTTACTATAAGCGCTGCTTACAGGCAGCGATAAGTTGCGGCGCGTAGCTGACTTGTTGGGCAAGAATTACTGCTTGAACGCGGCCAGACTTTCTTCGCGGCCGGCATCAACGACTAACGCGCCGAAATCACCGAAGCCCACGATTACGACCTCGTCGCCCGCATTCTCGCGGCCGACGACTAGCGGAATTGGCGCTCCTAGCGGAGCCAGCCGGACGCCCAACCCGCGCCCCACCCGCCTCTTTAGTAATCCACTCCCTGCCAGTAATTCGGCGTGTCCACAATCTGATACTTGTTGGGGTTCGACTGCACCAATGCATTGGCCTCCCTGTTCCACATCGTCGTGTGCACCCCTCCGCTGTTTACCACCGACTGGTCGAGCAGGTAGTTGTCGAACCCCGCATCATTTCGCGCCTCCGAGTCTTCTGTCGCGTTTATGCGTGCCATCGCCGCCGCGCCCTGCTGATGAATGTTGTTCACCACCATTTGGCTGATGGCCAAATCCTTCTGGTCCTGCTGCTCCTTCATCTGCAACGCCTGCTGATACTCCTGGCTCATCACCTGCTGGTTGGGCTTGTACGAGAGAATGATCGCCTTCACCACGGCCTGGTCTTGGTTGCCCAGCGAAACTGGCAGCAGGGAGAGCGACACAACTACCGTATAGTACCCGTACTGATTCGGATTCTGCGCGCAGATATCGGCGTTGAAGGCGACCGCGCCTCCTCCACTCGGAGTCAGTTGTCCCGAAGCGCTGGCGCAACGGGCGCTCTGTGACCCCGGCATCGCCTGCACAGTTTGCACCTGGAGCTGCGTCGATCCCATCCCGTCCGACTTCAGCCACGCCTGCATAAACGGAGCAAACTCCTTCGCCGGATCGCCGCGGTACGCGTAAAACATGGCGTTCTGCAAGTCCACTGCCTGCGTCGCGTGCGCGGCCGCCATCTTCTTCTGGAATGCACTGGTCGGATCCACCGCCTCCTTCGACAGGTTCAGTCCCAACAGTTCGCCGTTGGTTCCGTGCAAAATGATTCCGCCGTCGAAGCTGACCGGGTCCACCGTCCAGCCGGCGGGAACGGACACGCTGGCGGAGTTGTCCGGCGCCGTCGCCACGTGCACCGGCCCTATCGCGGCCGGCGCATTCGAACTCGACCCCGCCGAGCCGCCGCCCGATGAAGCCCCCGGGGTCCACTTACTGAAGAGCTGCTGCATCATGGGATTTGCAGTCTGGGCAAAGCGATCCGCCGTGTCGGCAACCAGGCCGGCCTCAAAATCATTGCTTCCCGCCTGCACGGCGATCACCAGCCCGGCCAGTTGCCGGTTAGCCTGCGCATGATCCACCACCGTGAAGAACACCGCGACGGAAGTAGTGCCCCTCACGGCGAACACCTGGCCCACGCTGGGCCTCTCGCCGCAGGCTTGGTCCACCTGGCGCAAAAGTCCGGCCATCGCGGAGGCCAGGCTGTTGGCTCCCGCCACTGCGCCATATTCGATGATTTCGCCCTGTGTGCTGGGCACTACCGTAAACGTCGCGGGCTGCGTCGGGCCCCTCAAGGTGCCCGCCACCGCGACCGGCGTTGTGTCGCTCTTGCACGCGGTCAACGTCAACACAAACAACAGGAGGAAAAGAGAGAATGCTTTGAGGATGCGAATGGCGATCATCTCCTGCCTTTCAGGAAGCCAGATCGCCGCTCGCCGAAGGCCACCTTCTGCCTCCAGGCTTTCAGTCGGGAGCAAGGGGATCCTCCCTCTTTATGGGGCCCAGCTCGAACCTGTCCACAATCGCAACAGGCCCGATATCGTGCGCTGGCTTCGGCCTTCCCGACGGCAACTATCCTACCACTCCCGCTTCACCATCCGCCTTCCAATCGCTCCCAGGCCCGCCAGCCCCTCGTCCGTACTCCTTCTTTCTCAACTCGCCGACACGCTGAATTGCTCCCTCGCTCCCTTGCTCCCGTAGTACAACGGCGCACCGCTAACCGTGTTCGAGACCCGGGTCGCCCCCCAGGGCAAGCTTCCTTGCGCTTACGATCAGTCGTACACAGACGGAAACTGCTCTCGGACGGCTCGGTGCATCGATCGAGCCGCACCTACGCTGATCGACTCGAGCGCCGGTTGTCATCTGACCGAACTTGACAAACAGTTAGCGCTGTTTCTCGGCGTTCGTGCGCTTTCGCACTCCCATTCTCGCCGGCCGGAATGACTCCGTCTATCATCTTGTTGTTCCTTCTCTGCTACTCACCGGTTGTCTTCGACAACCTGATTCAGTGGTAATGGACTAGTACACTCTCGCACGTCCCCGAAGGAATGACGCTGCCTCCGGAGGCCAAAGCGCGAGTCATGGCTGTTGATTGACAAGCCGGAAGCTGGGCGGTTCTTCGGCTCAGTCGATGCCAGATCGCCAATGCACGGATTGAGATCGGATCACTCGAACTTCCGAGCTCTGGAGGTATTACCGCCTAACCGGAGATGTCGTTAGCAAGTGGAAATGTCTGCTTTTCGTAGCAAATGAAGTGTCCGGTTTGGTTAATAGTCAGCCGTAGCAGAGGCGGTGGGAAAGTGTGAATCCCGCGTAGTGTGCGGGATTTGCAAGTTGAGAGGGAAAGTCTGTTTTGGGACTTTTCCTCTCATCGTCTTTTCCACGGCCTTGATTTGTTTTTTGGGGAGCGGCGTCAAGAGTTTTCCTTCTGCGCTGTAATGTCCAACGCGATGTCCTGCGATCATGAGGGTCAGGGTAGTGTCCAGGTGCTGATGGATGATCACCTTGCATCCAGCCAAGGTGGGGCGCCACTCAATGTTTTCCGTCGCATGTCGCCGGACCCACATGTTGTCAGTCGCACGTCCCGGCCAGCCCGCTTGAGCGGGCAAAAGAAGATAGCCCCAGGCGCGGCTTTGGGGGAACTCTGCCCTCTTCATGATCCCCTGCCCTTGAAAAGGGGCGAAAGAGCCGCTGCCGCCTCCGCCAACCCCGCTTTCCCCCTGTCAAGAGCCGTCTTCGCTCCCCCGCATCACAACCCGTTGAAAACACGAGCAAATCTCCCGCTGCCAACTTTGCCGATCATTTCCGCCTTCCGGCGCACAATGGTCTTATGATCGACGAGCAGACCAGAACCGCTCCCACTCCGGCTCCCGCGCTACCTTGCTCCGTGTCCTACTGCTCCCTTGCTCCCTGTCCTTCTGGTCCCTAGTCCCTGATCCCTGGTCCCTGCTTTTGACCCACCCCCCCCCTACCGTTTTGTGAAACTGTGAAACTGTGAAACTGTGGAATGAAGAAGAAAAGACGGGTAATGGAGGCTCAAATCACTCAAAAGGAAACGGATAGCAGAAAACTGACCACCGAAAACCAATTTCTGAAAATCGCTAAAAAACAACCGATTTCTGAAAATCGATAAAAATTGGTCGCTGTGAGCATGCTGACCTGCTGACTTGCCAACTTGCCAACTAGCTGACTCGTTAGCTCGCTAACAAACTAGCTCCGCTAGCTCCGCTAACTCCGCTGCTTCACGGCTGCCTTTACGGATCCACAACTCGGATGCGAGCCGCGAAGTTGATGCTCGCCCATTCCATCGGTGACAGAAGCCGTCTTCCGCCGCTCCCAGGCCAAGGGTCGCGAACAACCACCTGCTGGATTTCAAATTGCGACGTAACCGTGTCAACCTCTGACGTGATCGCCGTCAGAACCGTCGCGTGGCCGAGCGCGCCAATGATCAGCGGATGATCGTCGATCAGGTCCTGCACTGCCGTGTTCACGTTCACTGAGTACACGTCGCCCTGGCACTGGAATGCGTGTCCCGCATCGTCCGTCCATCTCTTGTTGAGGTCGCGAAAGATGTCACTCGGTTGGCCGGGCATATCTGCAATGGTTCCCCAAGTCTCCTTCACGATGCGCTGCTGATCGACAGCGTGATGGTAGTACTCGAAGACCATGCTGATGCAAGCCGCCCAGCACCATTCGTTCTGTTGCTGGAACGCCTGTTTGAATGTGATCGAGGAAATGCCGGTCGTGCACAACTCAACGGGATGAACGCCCATCAGCGTCATCGTAGAAACTGGCGCTCCGCATTGTTTCGCCCCAGACATCGTCCGCGACGCGGCAATGAACCCTGCACCGGCCAAAGCGGTGCGGAGAAAGGCGCGGCGTTCCATACTCAACCTCCGGAATTTCTCGGGGGGGGGGAAAGTTTCGGGGGACACAATGTGTATACGAATGACCAGGCGAAATCGTTTCACGCCTGCCAAGCGCAACTCGCCAATTCAAAGGTTCCGCGCCTCCTCTCCCGCGCCGAATCAACCCTACGCCGTCGCCGTCTTTGCCACGTCCTCCAGGCCGCGCGCCTCGATCTCGTACTCGCGCATCTTGTACTTCTGGATCTTCCCCGAGAGCGTCGCCGGAAACTCCTCAACGAAGCGGACGTGCTCGGGAATCTTGTAGTACGCGATCTGGCCCTGACAGAAGGCCCTGATCTCTTCTTCGGTCGCTTCCACACCGGGCCGCAGCCGGATCCACGCCACCACAATCTCGCCCAGCCGCGCATTGGGAATCCCGATCACCTGCACCTCGCCCACCTTCGGGCAGGTGTAGAGAAACTCCTCCACCTCGCGCGGATAGATGTTCTCGCCGCCGCGAATGATCACGTCGCGCGACCGGCCCGTGATGTGGATACATCCGTCCTCGCGCATCACTCCTAAATCTCCGGTGCGCAGCCATCCGTCGGCCTGGATCACCTGCGCCGTGCCTTCCGGATCACCGTCGTAGCCCTTCATCAGCGCGTATCCCCGCACGCACACTTCGCCTTGGTGGCCGTAGGGCAGCGTCTCTTGGGTGTCCAGCGAGGCGATCTTGATGTCGGTTTGAGGCATGGCACGGCCCACCGTGTTCACGCGGATTTCAAGCGAATCGCCAGCGTCGCTCATCGTCACCACGGGCGAGGTCTCAGTCTGCCCGTAGGCGATAACCAACTCGCGAATGTGCATCTCCTCGAGAACGCGCTTCATCAGCTCCACCGGGCATGGCGCCCCGCTCATCATGCCGGTGCGCAGGCTGGTGGTGTCATAGCTCGCGAAGTCGGGCAGGCCAAACTCCGCCACGTACATCGCCGGAACGCCGTAAACACTCGTGGCGCGCTCCTCGTGCACGGCCTTCAGGGTGGCGCGCGCGTCGAAGGTCCAGTTGGGCAGGATAATCGCCGCGCCGGAGTTGACCGCGCTCATCGTTCCGATCACACATCCGTAGCAATGGAACAGCGGCACCGGAACGACAATCTTGTCCTGCTCAGTGTAGTGAAACCCCTGTGCCAGGAACTGCCCGTTGTTCACCACGTTGTGGTGGGTGAGCATTACGCCTTTGGGCAGGCCGGTGGTGCCGCTTGTGTACTGGATGTTCGCCACATCGTCAATTGCCACATGGTCCGGCAGCCGTCCGTCGGCATCCAGCAGCGCCAGCCACTCCGGCGCGTCGAAGTAGATCGTGTGTTCCAATGCCAGGTCGAGCCCGTGCCGCGCGCGGCCCAGAATCTCTTCGTAGTCAGCGCGCTTGTCCTTGTGCCACAGGAAGAGCGCCTTCATCCGCGAGCGCGTCAGCGTGAACTGCAGCTCGTGCGAGCGGTAAGCGGGATTCACATTCACCAGCGCCGCCCCGGCCCGCGCACAGCCCATGTGGAGCATGATCCATTCAATGCAATTCGTCGACCACAGACCCACGCGGTCGCCGCGGCGAATTCCCAGCGCCCAAAGCCCACGCGACACGCGATCGGCAGCGCCGCTCAACTCCGCCCACGTCAGCCGCCTCTCCTGGTGGCGCGAGGCCACCGCCAAACGATCCGGGAAACGATCTGCCGTGCGCTGCAGCAGATCGCCAATCGTCAATTCCAGCAGCGGCGTTGCCGGCCCCCGCGCATAGCTCTGGGTGCGAATCTGCTCGTCCATATTCATGGAAATTGCGGGCATGGTCCTGCCTCTTCTTCCGATGAAGGGGCAGTGTACGCCGCCGGCGCGGCCCCACAAGTGATCCAGACCACAGGGCAACGCCGCCTGAGCCCGGAGCCAGCCAACTTAGTCGGACTTCGGTATCATCAATGCATGGCCGTCCAGACGCTAAACATCCGGGATCGATCAGCCAGTCCGGCGCATGCCTTTCGGACATACGACCCCCGTCTGGAGCCAATCTCCGCCAAGGTGCTCGCCCAGGAGCGGCTTAGTGCTAACGACGGGCTCGCGCTCTATTCCTCACCTGACGTGCTCGCAGTAGGCTGGCTCGCCAACCACGTCCGTGAGCGGATGCACGGCGACCTCACCTACTTCAACGTCAATCGCCACATCAACCCTACCAACGTCTGCGTGGCTGCCTGCAAGCTTTGCGCCTTTGGCCGCAAGAAGGGTGACCCCGCCGGCTACACCATGGCCCTTGAGGAGGCCTGGGAAACCGCCGCTTCGGGCTACTCGGAAGCGGTGACGGAGTTTCACATCGTCGGCGGACTCCACCCCGACCTGCCGCTCGAATTCTTCCTCGATCTCATCCGCGGCCTCAAAGAGCGATTTCCCAAGGTGCACATCAAGGCCTTCACCATGGTGGAGATCGCGTTCCTGGCGCGCCGCGCCAAGCTCAGCGTCGAAGAGACTTTGCTCAAGCTGCGTGAGGCAGGAGTCGACTCCATGCCCGGCGGCGGCGCTGAGATCTTTGCCGCCCGCGTCCGCTCCATCATCTGCGACCACAAGATCGACGGCGAAGAATGGCTTGAAACGGCACGGACCGCGCACAGGTTAGGCTTCAAATCCAATGCCACCATGCTCTACGGCCACATTGAGAACGACGCCGACCGCGTGGATCATTTGCTCAAGCTGCGCGCCCTGCAGGACGAAACGGGCGGCTTCCAGACCTTTATTCCACTCGCATTTCATCCCGAGAACACGCCGCTCGACCACCTGCCTGTGACTACCGGGCTCACCGACATTCGCCAGATCGCCGTCAGCCGCCTGCTCCTCGACAACTTTCCGCACATCAAGGCCTACTGGCAAATGATGACTTCCAAAATCGCCCAGATCGCGCTTCGCTTCGGCGCCGACGACTTGGACGGAACCGTGATCGAGGAGAAGATCTACCACGACGCCGGCGCCACCACCCCCCAGGGCCTCACGCGCAAGGAGCTCTGCCGCCTCATCACCGAGGCTGGCCGCATCCCCTTCGAGCGCGACACGCTCTACCGCTCCGTCACGCGCAGCGAGGAAAGCTTCACCGTCGCGGTATAGCTACTGTCGCACTACCACGCCGTTTTTCATCACAAAGCTCACGTGCTCCACCACCGAGATGTCGTCGAGCGGATTGCCAGGAACGGCGACAATGTCCGCATAGTATCCTGGCTTCAACTCGCCGATTTTGCCCTCCCAGCGCAGCAACTTTGCTCCGTTGATCATGTCGGCTTGTAGAACCGCCAGCGGCGTCATCCCGTAGCGGACCATCAGCGTTAGCTCGTGCGCCTGCGTGCCGTGCGGAAACGGACCCACGTCGGATCCGACTGCGAAGGGAACGCCCGCGGCGATCTGCTTCTTGAACTCGGCAATTTTGTAGTCAAGCATGGCCGATTCTGTCGCCGCCTGGTCCTGCGAATCGCGGTGGTGCGCAAAGTACTCGAAGATGGTGAAGGTAGGCACGGCGAAGATACCTTTTTCCCTCATCAGCCGCATCGTCTCGTCGCTGAGCTGCGTGGCGTGGTCGATGGAGGCAACTCCTGCCTCGGCCGCGTAAAGCGTGCCAGGCTCGCCCATGGCGTGAACGCCAACAAACGTGCCCAGCCGGTTTGCCTCCTCAACCGCCGCCGCCAGTTGCGCTTCGGAGTACTGGTAGGGAGTGTGCAGCACGCCATCAATCATCTTGTCCGGACCGGTCTCGTAAATCTTCGCAAAGTCCGAGCCTTCTTTGTGCTGCTCGCGCATCACAGCGATGATCTGGTCGGTAGTGTTGGCGTAGTCGGCGTTCGAGAGCACGTGCTGCGCGGGGTTGAAACCGTTGGCGTCTTCGTGCCCACCCAGAATGTCGATTGCATTGCCACTGATGCGGAGTCGCGGCCCCGGAATGATCCCCCGGTTAATCGCATTGCGCACGGCGGTGTCGGCCGAGCCGGCTCCTTCGGTGCCCATGTCGCGCTCAGCGGTGAATCCGGCCATCAGATCGGCCTTTGCGGCCTGTTCGGCGAGAATCGTGCGCCATGGAACGGACTCCTCGACTGTTTGCAGATCCTCAGCGCCCGGATGCAGAAACAGATGCACGTGCGCGTCGATGAGGCCGGGCAGCAGAGTCGTATCGCCGAGGTCGATCACCTTCGCGCCCTGCGGATGGTCGACCGATACGCCCATCGCTTTGATGCGTTCGCCCTCAACCAGAATCTCGCCGGGCTGGAGAATGCTTCCTGTATCGACCTCGAGGAGCCGCGCCGCATGGAGCACGATGGGCGCGGCTGCCGATTGCTGGGCAGGAGAGCCAACACCCGCGACAACAAAAGTCACCGTTACGAAAGTGAGAGCCAAACGAAGCTGCATACGGAGTCTCCGCATAGATACGACTATGCCGCCATCGGCCCCGGCTCGTCGATCAAGAGTTTTAGCGGGCCCAGCGGGTGCCCGCGCCTCAGTACGCTCCGATCCCCGTCAAGTTCTGCCCAAGAATCAGTGTATGAATGTCGTGCGTTCCCTCGTAAGTCTTCACCGACTCGAGATTCATGGTGTGACGCATGATCGGATAGTCTTCCGTGACTCCGTTCGCGCCGAGAATGTCGCGGGCCAGCCGCGCGCATTCGAGCGCCATCCACACGTTATTTCTTTTGGCCATCGAAATGTGCTGGTGGCCGGCCTTCCCGGCATCCTTCAGCCGGCCCACGTGCAGCGACAGCAGCTGCGCCTTTGAGATCTCGCTCGCCATCCACACCAGCTTTTCCTGCACAAGCTGATGGCTGGCGATGGGCTGATCGTGGAACTGTTTTCTGGTTTTGGAGTAGTTCAATGCGGTCGAGTAGCAGTCCATCGCCGCGCCAATCGCGCCCCAGCTGATGCCGTAGCGCGCCTGGTTCAGGCACATCAGCGCGGCTTTAAGGCTATCGGCGCCGGGCAGCAGGTTATCCACAGGCACGCGGACATCCTCAAGCGTAAGACTGCTGGTGACGGAGGCGCGCAGCGACCACTTGCCGTGAATATCGCTCGACGTGAAACCGGGCCGGTCAGTTTCCACGAGAAATCCGCGCACCTGGTTGTCGTCGTCCTCCACCTTGGCCCAGATGATAGCCACGTCGGCGATCGATCCTGAAGTGATCCACATCTTTTCGCCGGTCAGGATGTATTCATTGGCCGATTTGCGCGCGCGAGTGGTCATGCCTGCCGGATTCGATCCGAAACCGGGCTCGGTGAGACCGAAGCAGCCCAGCTTTTCG
Source organism: Occallatibacter sp. (assembly GCA_050018295.1). Taxonomy (GTDB): domain Bacteria; phylum Acidobacteriota; class Terriglobia; order Terriglobales; family Acidobacteriaceae; genus Telmatobacter. The sequence goes on from JBEKAJ010000024.1 coordinate 12,867, forward strand.
CCCGTGGCGAGCGCCGGAAGCCAGGCCTTCTTTTGTTCCTCTGCCCCGAAGGTGAAGATGGGATACATCACCAGCGCCGACTGCACGCTGACGAAGCTGCGCAGACCCGAGTCGCCGCGTTCCAGCTCCTGCAACACCAAACCGTACTCAACATTCGACATGCCGGCACAGCCATAGCCCTCGAGGTTTGCGCCGTAGAACCCCAGTCCGCCCATCGCGGGAACAAGCTCGCGCGGAAATCGCCCCTCGCGAAAACAGCCTTCGATGATCGGTGTCACGTTCGCGTCGACGAAATCGCGCGCGGTCCGGCGGACGAGGAGTTCCTCTTCCGTCAAGCTCGCATCGAGATGGAGAAAATCGAAACCCTGGAATTTGAAGGCCATGGTCGTACCTGCCGTTTCGGCGGTTCTCCGGGACAGATGAGACTACCAGCCCATGGCCTTCTTTTCAACGTGGGTCGGGATCGGGTTTCAGGCGGGGCGTGGCATCGGCTTTTCGTGGATGATCATCCAATTCACGCCGAACTTGTCGCGGAACTGGCCAAACCGGTGCGCGAAAAACGTTTCACCCATCTCCACAAAGACCTCGCCGCCTTCGGTGAGCGCCTGATAAATGCGCTCCGCTTCTTCATTGCTATCCACCGCAAGCGCCAAATAGGCGCTACGCATTGGCTCAGCATGGGGGCCGTCGCTGGCCATGAGCAACGTGTCTCCAATCATGATCCGCGCATGAAGAATCTTCTTTTCCATTCCCGGCGGAATCATCTTCGCGTCGGGAATCGAATCGAAGGTCCCCATCATCACGATCTTCGCGCCAAGATGCTTTTCGTAGAACTCGAGAGCTTCTTTACACTTGCCGGGGAAGTTCACATAGGTTGTCAGTTTCATCGTCTTGATTCTCCTTTCGGGGAATTGGATTTTAGTTTCGAGATGGAAGTAATCCGGGGAATGAGCGCGGGGGTGTTTTTCCTTGCACACCCTAGCCACGAAGGCATCCTACAAACTTCGCTTGCAACTTGCAATTCTCGAGTGTTAGCAATGGAAATCGGCCGCTGCTCGCCTTGGCGGCCATCCGAAGGTCAGGTGATCCCATGAGTGCCCTCGCAAACCATTCGCGAATCACGCCCTTTCTCTGGTTCGATGCAAACGCCGAAGATGCCGCCGATTTCTACGTGAGTATCTTCCCCAACTCCCGCCGTGTTGGCGAACTGCGCAACCCCGGCGACGCGCCTGGCCCGAAGGGAGGCGTGCTGACCGTCTCCTTTGAGCTTGACGGCCTGAATTTCACCGCGCTCAATGGCGGCCCGTCGCACCCATTCACCGAAGCGATCTCATTCGTGGTACGCTGCGACACGCAGGAGGAGATCGACCACTACTGGTCGAAGCTCACCGCCGGCGGAAGCGAGATTGCCTGCGGCTGGCTCAAGGACAAGTTTGGCCTTTCCTGGCAGGTCGTTCCTGCTCGTCTTCCCGACCTCGTCAAACATCCGAGGGCCATGCAGGCCATGATGAAGATGAAGAAGCTCGGCATCGCCGAGTTGGAGCGCGCCGCACGCGAAGGCTGAGTCCGGTCTGGGTTATGCGCCGACTGCTTGCGGCGCGAGCTTCCCTCAACCGGCCTCTCGTGGTGAAATGGCAGAGTCACTGGAGGCCGTGGAATGAGCAGCCGGCGAGAATTCGTGAAGGAATCGGCACTTGCAGCAACAGGATGTATTTTGCCCGCGGGTGTGGCGAAGGATTTGTACGCAGCGGTCGGGACGGCCGAAGCGACGCAACCTCAAGGCAAGGCAGACGACTGGTACAACCGGCCCATGCGCTGGGCGCAGCTCGCGTTTGTCGAGGACGATCCAGGCAATTACGACCAGCAGTTCTGGCTCGACTACTTCCGCAGCGTTCATGCCGACGCGGCTTGCCTCAGCGCCGGCGGCGTAGTGGCTTTCTACCCCACTCAGATTCCACTGCAGCAGCGCAGCGCGTGGCTCGGCGATCGCGACACATTTGGCGACCTGCTGCGCGGCTGCCGAGCGATGGGGATGAATGTCGTGGCGCGGACCGACGCCCACGCCTGCTGGCAGAAGGTGTATGACGCTCACCCTGACTGGATCAGGGTGGACGCGAGCGGACGGCCCGTTCGCCACCCTTCAGATCCGCGCTACTGGGAGGCCTGCGCGCTCGGTCCCTACAACTTCGAGTTCATGACCGCTGTACATGAAGAGATCATGCGCATGTATAAGCCGGACGGCATCTTCACCAACCGCTGGGCGGGTAGCGGCATGTGCTATTGCGAACACTGCCGGCAGAATTTCCACGCCGCGTCAGGGCTGGACCTGCCGCGCACCCTCGATCCTCAGGACCTGGCGCGAAAGCAGTACATCGTCTGGCGTCAGCAGCGGCTCTTCGATCTCTGGCGTCTGTGGAACGAAAAGATCAGGGCGATCAATCCCGATGCAAGCTACATCGCCAACGCCGGTGGCGGCGCACTCAGCGAACTGGATATGAAGACCATCGGCGAACTTGCGCCCACGCTATTTGCCGACCGCCAAAGCCGGCGAGGTCTCATGGCTCCGTGGGCCAACGGCAAAAACGGCAAGGAGTATCGCGCGACGATGGGAAACAAAGCCATCGTGGGCATATTCAGCGTGGGCATTGACGACGAGCATCGATGGAAGGACTCGGTGCAGAATGGCGACGAAATCCGCCTGTGGGTCGCAGATGGCATGGCACAGGGATTGCGCCCTTGGTTCGTCAAATTCAATGCGAAACCGATTGACAAACGATGGATGCCGGTGGTGAAAGAAATCTTCGAATGGCACTTTGCTAACGAGAAATACCTGAGAAACCTTCGCCCGCTTGCGCGAGTGGGTCTGGTTTATTCGCAGCAGAGCGCGTGGTTCTACGGTGGAGAAGAGGCTCGCGAGAAGATTGACGAACCGGCGTTGGGATTCTACGAGGCGCTCATTGAAGCACGCATTCCGTTCGAGATGGTTCACGATCGCTGTCTCGATGCCGAGCATCTTGCGCCGTTCCGCACGCTGATCCTTCCTAACATTGCAGCATTGTCCCACGATCAGTGTGCCGGCCTGCGCGCATTCGTTGAGCGCGGAGGCGGCCTCATCGCTACTTACGAGTCCTCGCTCTATGACGAGTGGGGTGTTCGGCGAAAGGACTTCGGCTTGGCATCGCTCTTTGGCGCCTCCTATGACGGCAAGATCGAGAACAACATGCTCAATTCCTACTTGAGCCTGGAGCAGGGTCCGCCAACCAATGCAGTGCATCCACTGCTTCGCGGATTTGCCGACTCCGGGCGCATCATCAATGCCGTGAACATAGTGGATGTAGCGCCTGCCAGCGCCAGTCAGTTTACGCCGCTGCGGATCGTGCCGTCCTACCCTGACTTGCCAATGGAGTCAGTGTTTACGCGGCCCGGCGCCACGCATCGCTCCGGTGTTTACCTGCAGCAGGTTGGCAGCGGCCGCGTGGTTTATTTCCCCGGTGACATCGATCGTACCTTCTGGCAGGTGCTCAGCACCGATCACGCGAAACTTCTGCGCAACGCTGTCGAGTGGGCCACAAACGAAACTCCCCCGGTAACGGTGGAGGGGAACGGCATTCTCGATGTGGCTCTGTGGGAGCAGAAGAACTCGATGACTCTGCACCTCGTCAACCTCACCAATCCCATGATGATGAAAGGTCCAGTGCGCGAAATCATTCCCATCGCGGGGCAAAGGATCTCGTTGCGGATTCCAGCGGGAAAGCGCGTCAGCCGTGTTCGTCTGCTTGTCGCTTCCAGAGACGTTCCGTACCGCACGGAGCGCGACACCATCTTCCTCGAAACGCCGCCGATCCGGCTTCATGAAGTGGTCGCTGTAGATTTCTCAGCTTAGCGCCAATCAGCCCAACTGGACTGCGGGAATCTTACAAAGCAATGCCAAATCAGGCGACAATCCAACCCGCGCAGCTTTCGCCTCTGTTATCCTGATTGGTTTACTTGGGCGAGGAGGGGCCATGCCGGAGCACAGGGCAAGGAAACATCATCAGGACCGGGTGGCTGAGACGCTGAGGGACGAAATCGGCGCCATGATTGAAGGCGAGCTTTCCGATCCGCGTATCGATTTCTGCCACGTGAGCGAAGTTGCGCTGAATCCAGGCGGAAAGTCGGCGCGCGTGTACGTGGCCGTGGACAGCACGGCGAAGGATATCGCCAAGTCTGAAGCGGAGACCATCGCCGGTCTTGAGGCGGCCAAGGGCTATATTCGACGCGAGTTGAAGGAGCGGATGGGAGTGCGTCATGTGCCCGAGCTGAGTTTCCTCGCTGACAGGTCGGGCCGCTTCCAGGCGCGCATCGAGGAATTAATGAGCCGGGGGCGCAAATCCGCTGCAGCGGGCAAGTTCGCTGGGCCACATCGCGCCTCACTGCAAGCAGGTCCCGCAGACGCGAATCCATCGCCGGAGAAGGAAGCACCGCTTCGCTGAACCCATGGATCGTAATTCCCGAAGGTCCAGGGTTGATGCTGCAGCGAATGCGCCGATGGGTAACGGAGCCAGCACCTCCAGCTCTGCTGACGCCGATCCGATTGCAGCGATTCTTCGGGTTCTGCGAAAGGGCGCGCGTTTTCTGGTCTGCTCTCACGCGCGGTCCGATGGCGATGCCGTGGGTTCCGCGCTTGCGCTGGGGATGTTGCTCAGGCAGATGGGCAAGCGGGCTGATCTGGTGTCGGCCACCCGTATTCCCGACCACTACTGGCGGCTTCCCGGCGCTGATTCCATCCGCACAGAATTGCGCGTGCATGGTCCTCGCGACGCTACGATTCTTCTGTGGGTGAGCCTGCGCAGTAAAGGCGAACTGAATGTGGCCGCAATTGCCGCCCGGCTGGGAGGCGGTGGCCACGAAAACGCCGCCGGCTGTGCGCTCGAAGGCCCGCTGCGTTGCGCCATTCATCAGATCCTGGGTGAATTGCGCAGCGCCCTGGCCGGTTTCACCGCCGCATCCGCCTGACCGCCCTTGAGATTCCGAGTGGATCTGTTAGCCTTGACCCTGTTGCACCACTGAAGGATCTCCGCGCCTCTGCGCAGCGCGGAAGGCGGGCAGGCTCGGCCTGATTCGCCCTCTGCCTGCATAAAACCAAGGCCTTCGTACTGCGCGAAGCACTCAGCATCGCGATCTTTGGAGTATTGCCGGAGATGGAGAATCCCGTGGAACCGCTGGTTCCGGATCGAGCGGCACGCCGGCCTTGGCGCATGCCTCGCTGGACCACCATCTCTGAGGCCGCCGTCTTTCTCGCCTTCAGCATCTTCTTTCTCGTTTATGGCGTTACGCCCATCCTGGGCGGTGACGGCCTCGGCCTGGTAGGTGCCGACGAGCCGCGCTATGCGCAGATCGCGCATGAGATGCTGGTGCGCTTCGACGCAGCGCCCACGCTCAAAGACCGGCTGAGCGCCTGTGTGACCCCTTATCTTTACGGGCGCCCATGGCTTGAGAAACCCGCGCTCTATTACTGGCGCGCGATGTTCATCTTCCAGGACTTTGGCGTTCACGATTGGGCGGCTCGCCTGCCCTCGGCAACCTTCGCCTTCATCATGGTGGCGCTCATCTACCTGCACATGAAGCGATTCCGGCCCGGCGGCCATCTTGACGCAGCGCTCATCACGGTGTCGTGCGCCGGCATCATGACCTTCGCTCGCGGAGCATCCACTGACATGCAGATGGCCGCGCCGCTGGCCATCGGGTTGCTCGGCTGGTATGCCTGGTACGAAACTAATTCCAAGTTCTGGCTCTACGACATTTACTTCTTTACCGGACTGGCGACGCTGGCCAAGGGGCCGGTGGCGCCTTTACTCGCCTTTCTCATCATCGCCGCGTTTGCTTTTCTGCGCCGTGAGTGGCACATCCTTCGCCGCTCGTTTTGGTGGCCGGGGGTGGTTCTCTACTTTGCCATGGTGCTGCCCTGGTTCATTGCGGTGCAGCATCAAAATCCAACCTTCTTCCGGGAATTCTTCCTCGAGCACAACCTGCAACGCTTCGCAACCGACCGCTACCAGCACAATCAGCCATTCTGGTACTACCTGGTGGTCATGGTGCTCGGCCTCATGCCGTGGACCGTGATCGCGGTACGCGCACTTATCGACGGCATTCTCACATCAGTGACCGAGTGGCGACTACGCCATTCCCGAGCAGGAAAGCCTTTGCCCACACGCCCCGGCGACGCATTCCCCGAGTTTCTGGTGCTATGGTCGCTTATTCCCGTCGTTTTCTTCTCCTTCTCGCAGTCCAAGCTGCCGGGTTACATCCTCCCCGCTATGCCGCCCATCACCATTCTCACCGGAGACTACCTGTATCGACGCGTGCAGCAGGGATTGAACCGATGGATTCTCCTCGGTCATGCCGCGGTATGTGGCGCCATGACCATGGCGGCGCTTCTTCTGCCCTGGTTTGTCGTTCATGGCGCAGCCATGCCGCCCGCTCACGCGATTGCCGCGGCCTCTCTGGCTGCCCTTGGGGCAGCTCTCCTCATCCTTGTTGTCACCAAAGGTTTTGGCGTGGCCCGACTCCGCCCAGCAACATGCTGGATCCTGGTGGTTCTGGTTCTTTTCTTGTTTGGCGTGGGCCCGTTCTTCGGTATTCCGGGCATTGACTCCACCAAGCGCGTCATTCACTTGCTCGATCGCTCCTACTCCGCGCGGCCGCTGGCCGAGCAAATCGGCGAGCACGTTCCTGCAAACGAGACTGTCGCTGTGTTTCGTGTTCGCCGCGACGCGGAATTCGGCCTTTCGTTCTATCGTAACCGCGAAGTGGTGAATTACGACGAGAGCGGCGTGCCCGATGAACAGCACGTTCTCGTAGCGCGCATCCAGGGCCGCCACGGCGTGGATCTGGACACCCAACTCGCGCTGAGCGAGCTTCTTGAAGGCCGGCAGTATGAGCAACTCTTCTCCTGGCCGGAGCAGGGCTTGGAAGTTTATCTCGTGGGCAGCAAGTAGGTGTCCGTCAACTTGCGGCGCGAACTCGTGTCAAAGTTGCCGGGAGGGTCTTTCCGCGCGCGCAGCCCGCTGAGTGAGAATTTGCTCAACGTCCTTTTTGATTCGAATTCACTCAGCAGCGAACCGGGCGCCTCACTCACGCATCGGTCATGAGCCAATGCAATTGGGCTCCAGATTGAGGAGGAATGCAGACATCCGGCAGTTCCATCGAAATCCTTGACCTGCGGCACTTCGCGGCCCCGATCCTGCGCCCGGTGCTGGATGCGGAGGGCGAATTGTGGGAGCGGCGCCTCCACTGGGACTACCATGCCTCGGCGCGTCTGCTCATGCAGTATCTCGACAACCACATGCTTCCCGGCTACGCGGCGCTCGCGTCCGGCCGCGTGTTGGGCTACGTCTTCTGCGTCTACGAAGAGACGAAGGCTGTCATCGGCGATGTCTTCGCTTTGCCATTCGAACCGAATGGTGCCGGTGGAGCGCCGGGAGCACCTCCGGCCATCGAAGAAACATTGCTCCTCCATCTCCTCGAGTTGCTGCTTAACTCTCCGCACGTCGAGCGCATCGAAGCACAGCTTCTTCTGCATCCCTCCGGTACCTACGGCGCGATCTTCGGCAACGCTGGATTCGAGATCTTCCGCAGGCTCTTCCTGGTGCAGCCGTTGCAGGGACATTCGAAACCGCCTCAGACAATTCTGCCCGCAAACCTGGAGTTTCGCCCATGGCGCGAGGCAGACCTTTCGCCGGCCGCGCGGCTCATCTGCGAAGCCTACCGCGACCATCCAGACAGCTTGATCAACGACCAATACCGCTCCGTTCACGGCTCCATGCGCTTCTTGAACAACATCGTGCATTATGCCGGCTGTGGCAGTTTTTCTCAGCAGGCGTCGTACGTGGTTGTCGAGCGCACCAGCCGCGAGCTTGCAGCGCTCGTGCTTGGTTCACGCATCAGCGGGCAGAGCGGGCACCTTACCCAGGTTTGCGTTCATCCCGCCTTCCGGCGCCGCGGCCTTGCCCGGATGCTGCTCGCGCAGGCCGCCTACAGCTTCATACGTCTTGGCGCCACGGAAATCTCTCTCACCGTGACCGAGGCCAACGCCGAAGCCATCCAGCT